>NZ_AEJC01000118.1 GCF_000317595.1 Streptomyces ipomoeae 91-03
CCGGCACCCCGGCCTCCGCGAGCCAGACCGCGATCCGCAGTTCACGGCGGGCCCGGTCGAGGAGTTCGGCGTCGCGGCCCACCTTGACCACCAGGTCACCGACGGCGAACACCGCGTTCTCGCCGAGCGCGAGCAGCCGCGCGTCCCCGGCCGCCCCGGGCAGCACACCCGCCGCGCCCAGTACGTCCCGCGCCCGTGCCTCGTCCATCCTTCGCCTCCGTGTCCATACCACTGGCCCGCCCCAGCAGGGCGTCAGGTTCACGCCATACGGCGGCCAGTCTCGCATTCGCACAGGTCGGACGATGTGCGCGGTGCCTTGACGACCCCTCCCCGTCAGGCGTTCAGCCCGAGATCACTTACCGGGCGAGCAGAAGACCGTGCACACCGAGGTGCCGGCGCAGGTGTTGGTGACCTGGCAGACACTCTTGGTGCAGACCGTCCTGGTCGCGATCTGAGAGATGGACGGCGGGGGCGCCTGCTCACCGGCAGGGCTGGCGGAGGGAGCGGAGATCCGGGCGTCGAGGTCGAATGCGTCCGACATTTAATTTCCTTTCGTGATTCCTTTCCCGGCCGTGAGGTAAGCCGGGAGCGCCGGTGTTTTCCCGGCGTGCAAAGAATCATGTCGAATCGTCTCAGGGAGTCTCTATTGGCCGTGGCGACAATATTTTCGGAGTCAGCTTCTGGATTTATCCAGCTCGCTCGGGTGAGCGTCGGATCGTCTTTCTGTCAAGAATGTGTACGACGCCAGACAGGCGGTCAGGCGTGAACCGAGCTCCAGCTTTCCCATGACGGCGGACACATGAGCACGTACGGTCCGCTCGCTCACATGGAGGCGCTGCGCCATCGCTTCGTTGGACAGTCCTTCGGCGAGTAGGAGAAAGGTCTCCTGCTCGCGGGGGGTGAGCCGGCCCACTCGGTCCAGGGCCGGTCTCCAGTGAGGCTCCGCGCATGCGGAGCCGGAAGGGGGTGCGCCGGTGCCGCTCACGGTGCTGCCATGCTCCTGTCCGCGTCAGGGTGTTTGAGATGGTCGGTGGTCAGCCGTCGGTAGAACGGCTCGTCGGTGAGCAATTGTTCGTGCGTGCCCATGGCGCTGACCCGGCCGTCGTCCAGGACGACGATCCGGTCGGCCGCGCGTACGGTCGACATTCGATGGGCCACCACCAGCAGAGCGTGTTTCCGGGATATCTTCCGTAACATCTCGGTGATTTCCCGTTCGTTGATGAGGTCGAGTTGCGATGTGGGTTCGTCCAGCAGCAGGAGATGCGGTCGGCCCAGCAATGCGCGAGCAATGGCGACTCGTTGGCGTTCTCCGCCGGAAAGATTGAAACCGCGGTCACCGACTTCTGTCCGCAGCCCGTCCGGAAGACGTTCGACGAGTTCTTCGAGGTTGACCATTCGCAGCGTTTCGCGAATGCTTTCCTCGTCCGCCGCCGGAGTCGCGTACACCAGGTTGTCGCGCAGGGTTCCGTGCAGCAGGGGCGCGTGTTGCTCGACGAGACCGATCCGGGCACGGTGCGCGCGCGGGTCGACATCGCGGATGTCCGTGCCGTCGAAGGCGATGTGTCCGCCGTCGGGCTCGTAGAACTTCTCCACGAGCGACACGATGGTGCTCTTACCGGCACCGGAGCGTCCCACGAGCGCGACGATGCCGGTCCGCGGCACCGTGAAGGAGACGTCGCGCAGCACGGGCCGTTCACCGTACGAGAAGGTGACGTTCCGCAGATCGAGCAGCGTCGATGAGGAAGCCGCGGGTGGCGTCGCCGGCGCCTGCGTGACCTCTTCCACGGGCAGCCCCAGGACGTCCTCGATCCGGCCGAGCGATCCCAGGCCGCGCTGGATGAGGCTGAGCGCGTTGAAGAGTCCCGCGAGCGGCATGACGAGATAGGTGGCGAACAGGAGAAACGCCACGAGCTCGCTGACGGTCATCGATCCGTTCGACACACGGACCGCGCCGATCAACAGGACGAGGAGGAACGAACCGTTGACCGCGATCTCCATGGCCGGTCCCACGACGGAGCCCAGCCGCGCGGAGCGCAGTCCCGCGGTGTAGGCGGTGTCGACGTCCGCTCCGATGCGTTCGGCCTCCCGGCGCTCGGCACGGGCGGCCCGGACCGTCCTGATGCCGCCGAGCACGCGTTCGAGGTCGGCGGTCATCGCTCCGACGCCGGCGAGGGCCTGCTCGGTGCTGCTGCGGATGCCGGCCATCACGCCGGCGACGAGGACGGCGGCGACCACAAGTGTTGCGGCGACCATGAGGAACATCACCGGGTCGATCCAGATCATCAGCCCCGCGGCACCGACGCCGGTGACGCCTACGGTGACGAGTTGGACGAAGCTGCCGGCCACCATGTCGCGCAGCACGGTGGTGTCCGTCCCGACCCGTGACAGCAGATCGCCGGTCCGTCGGCCGTCGAGTTCCTGGATCCGGACGAACATCAGTCGCTCGACGAGCCGGCGCCGCAGCCGCCGGACCACGCTCTCGCCGGTCGCGTCCAGCAGGTACTGACCGCCGGCCTCCAGCGCCGCCTGGGCGAGGAAGAGAGCGGTCAGGGCCACGACGAGCGAGGCGACGGCTTCATGGGCCGAGACTCGGTCGATCAGACGCATGGTCAGCAGTGGCTGGAACAGGCCGACTACCGTACCCGTGACCGTCAGCACGAGCGCCGCGACCACGGTACGGCCGCTGCCCCGCAGCAGGCGCAGCAGATCGCCGATGCGCGGGCCGTCGGTTTCCTGGGCCGACCCCGCCTGGTCCTGGACCGCCCCGGTGCCCCCGGCAGCGGTCGCCTTGACGTCGCCGGTCATGAGCGACCCCTCTTCCCTGCCCCGGGGCTCACACCGATCAGCACCTGGAAGTAGCCCTGGGGCAGCTCCTCGCCCACCAGTCGGCCATCCGCCTCGACCCAGGCGTGGGCGCCGAACGGCGGCGCGCTGCGGACGCCGACGCACCAGGTGGGCCACTCTCCCCTGGCCCGGCACAGCAGGGCCGTGGCAACGGAACGAGGCAGACAGCCCTCCCGTCCGGCGCACACCGCGCTGACGGTGGTGACCGCTCGGCGGGCGCGAAGGGCCCTGTCGTGACCGGCCGGGCGGGCTCCGCGCGCCACGCGGCGGAGCAGCCGGCCCAGGCGGGCCGGCGGGAGAAGCAGGAGCGGCCGCGCCACGGCGACGGCAATACGGGCCTGGGTGCGTTGCCCGAACGACGTTCCCGTATGCGTCTCCGGCACCGGGTGGAAGCTCATGCCCTCACCAGCCGGGCCTCGCGCAGGGCGGACAGCAGCGCGGCCACGTCGGTCGTCGCGCGGTCCTCGTCCACCTCGAACTCGGCGCACAGTGTGCCGATGATCTCCTCGGCCGGACTGCCTTCGAGCAGGGCCGCCAGGATCAGACCACCGGTCGGGTTGAGTTCCCAGTACTCGCCCGTACCGCCGTTCAGCAGGACCTTGCCGTAGTCCGTGTCGACCAAGGACACGTCCTCGCGCAATTGCATGGAGATGTTCCCCTTCAGATGGTGCGAAGCCAGATCTCGCAGGCGAGCGTGGCGTCGAGGCCGCCGTGCCGCAGTTCGGGCGATGAGGGCCGGAGGGTGATGTCCACGAGGCGTTCGGCATCGACGAGGCCGGCCTTGGCGAGGTGCGACTCCCGCCACAGTTCGGCCAACCGCACCCGGTTCTCCCGCAGGCCGTTGGCCGCGTCGACCGATGCCTCGCCCTTGGTGGTACGCCGCAGCAGGGCGTCGGGTACATGACCGCGCATCGCCGTCTTCAGCAGCGGCTTGAACTCCCAAGGGGTGGTGCGCTCCTCGGAACGTACGGACCAGCACGCCGTGATGACCCGGTCGTCCAGGAACGGGCTGGCCAGCGGCAGTCCGCTGTGCTCTGCCACCTGGTGCAGAACGCGGGTGGCGCGCGTCCCGTGGTGAAGCGTGTGGAGTTCGTTGTGCAGTGCGTGGGTGGCGCCACGAGGCTCGGCCGTCGCCGCGGCCTCCCGTAGCTTCCTGCGTACGGAGTCGGCGGCGTCGGGTGTGACCCACGTCGGCAACCGCGGCGGTATGTCCCAGGAGAAGACGTCTGGACTGTGCGGAGCCGACCGGGGGGCGGTGATCCGGTCGGCGGTGTCCGCCAGCCACTGGCCGTACGGCCGCCGGTCGGTGAGCACCGACACCGTCTCCCGCAACGACCAGCGGTTCTGGGCACGGTAACCCCGGATGCTGCGCAGCGCCTTGAGCGGACGGGTGGTCAGCAGATCCCGGTGATGGGCGGGGTGGCCCCACAGGACGTGGTCGCCGCCCATGCCGGTGAAGTGCAGCCGCGAGCCACGGGCGAGGAGCCCGTCGTGGCCGACCAGTTGGCGGGGCTGGTCGATGATCGTGGGCAGCGGTTCGTCGACGGGACCGGTGACGTCGAGCAGACCGCTGTAGAACAGCGGGATCTCGTCGATGCCCAGCAGGATGTGTTCCAGGCTGTCGATCTCGGACGCCGCCAGCCGGGCCCAGTGCACGTCATCGTCACCGATGTCCCGGCTGGGCATGGTGAGCGCGGGCAGCGGCTCCGCGCTCGCTCGGGCGGCTAGGGCGCAGATGGTGGTGGAGTCCAGGCCGCCGGACAGGTCGCAGCTGACTGTTTCGGCCGCGGCCACCCGGAAACGTACGGCGTCGTCGAGTGCCTCGCGCAGTGCCTCGGCACCCTCGACGAGCGGGACATGGGTGTGTGGGGGTTCCCACCAGCGGACCGTCCCGGTCCTGCCCCGGCCGAACCGGAGGAGGTCGCCGGGAACGACGGCGCGCACACCGCGCCACAGCGGCACGTCACCCAGCGGATGGGGTACAAAGTCCAGGAGGCGAAGGGCGAGCATGTCCTCGTCCAGTGGTGCGTCGAGCAACCGCGCCAGAGTGTCGGCGCGGTTGGCGGACACGGTGACCTCGCCGACGGTGGCGTGGAACAGGCGGCGCAGCCCGCCAGCTGTGCCGCGGGCGTGGATCTCGCCGTGTGCCTCCACAACGGCGTGGAAGTCGCCGGGCAGGCGCGCGGTCAGGCGGTCGAGTGCGTCGATGTCCCTCACGTCGGCGATGTGGGCTTCAAGTTCGCGTTGACCGACGGGAGTGTGCCCGATCAGCGCCACGAACAGGCCGTGTCCGTTGCGGGCTTGGACGGAGGTGAGCCAGTCGCCCAAGATAAACGGGTTTCCGGAGGGGTGGGCGATGGTTCGCGCGGCACGTGTCACCATGCGGGAGGCCACGGCGAGGGCGGCCTCACAGTCCGGGAACAGCGTGAACCATCCCTCGCCGTGGTCTGTCATCGGACTACAGGCCCAGAGGCAGACGGACCTTGGGCTCGTGCGGCCCGCGCTTCAGGAATCCGGTGTCCTTGCGGAAGTCGCCGGCCTTGGACAGCGCCGGAACCTCGTAGACCTTCCTGGCCATATTCCTTGTCCTTTCTCTCGCGGGAATTTCTGACAGGGCGGCACTCGATTTCGGGAAATCGGGTGCCGCTCACAGCGGAAATCTTGGTCCCGCTCCGAGAACCGATCAAGAAGCTCTCCAGGCCCACCACTTTGGGTGGCCACGCCCGGTCCGCCATTCGGCGTCCACTGACATGGCTGCCACCAGCGCGAAGACGCGCCGTCCACTCGTGGGGCGGGTAGACCGGGCGCAGTGGATCGACCTGGCTTTCTTAGGCTCTTCTTCACTCTCCGTATGAGCTTCATTGGCACCACGCCGATCCAGCAGTGGTGTCACAGGGGTCGCCGGGCCTGCGGCGACTGGAGTGGACCGCACTGCGTCCGCCCGTGGCGCGCCACCACGCGCGGCATTCGCTCGATGGCGGAGATGATCGCGGTGCGTGAAATGCCGGATACATCCGCCAGGTTGACGACCTGCTGGAGTTGTACGGAGATGTCGTCCATGTTCATCGGGTGTGAGGAATGGAGGACGACGGGGCCGCGGCCACGGCCGAAATCGATGATTCCCTCGCTCCGCAGCATCCGCAGTGCTCGCAGAACGGTGTTCTTGTTGGCCCCGTATTTCTTGCCGAGTTGGTCCGCCGGGGGAAGCTGCTCTCCCCGGGCATACAGGCCGGACGCTATATCTGCTCTGATTCTCACCTTGATCTGGACATAGAGCGGTGTCGTGGCCTCACCGCTCTGTCGGTGGACATTCGCGACACCAGGCACAGGTAACATCCTGCTGTTCCCCCCATAGTTCGGATGTGTCAAAAAACGCGCCAAGTCATCGACTTACCGGCGCGGTGATGACCGAGGCAGCCCCGTGGGCCGGCCTCCGCGTGGTCGGCGCGGGACCGGAGTCTGCCTGGTTGGTATTGCGGCCCTCGATGGGCCGGTGGGCTGAGCGAGTACTCGGAGTCGTGACAACGCTGTCGCGGGGGCCCTGTCCGGATGGGTTTCGTGCCGTCCGGAACGGGACGCGCGGGGCGAACGTGATCAGGGCTGGGCTTGGGCTCGTGTGTTCAGTCACCGGCAAACGCGTCGGCGACCGGTACGGCGATGAAGTCGCCAGGGCCGTCCGGCATCGCATCGACACCAGAACCGGTAAACGGAGCCGGGAGACGGTCCACGTCATCACCGACCTGACCAGCCGCCCGGCATCCCCCCGAGCCGATCGCGAAGATCTTGAGGGCGCACTGGATGATCGAAAACCCGCTCCACTTCGTCCGGGACACCGCCAGCCCGTGAGGACGCCTCCAAGATCCGCGCCGGTCACGGCCCGGAGAACCCGGAGAACATGGCCCCCTGCGCAGCTTCGTCATCCACCAGTTTCCCACCGCCGGCCACGTCGACATCGCCGCCAGGCTCCGCACCACAGCCCTTCGCCCTCCCAGCGGTCGCTGACCCTCCTCGGCCTCGGTCGATCAGCACTGATCCATGATCAAAAGTCTTTGCCAAGCGCCCTGGGTATGCCTGGTCCGCGGCGCGAGGAAACCGCGCATACGAGAAAGTCGCACACGCCGGTGGCTCTCTGGGCATAGATGGCTCTTTCGGTGGGCGCCTGCCGATCGACGATCACGTGGAGTCGTCGGACCGAACGATTCCGCTGCCGGATCTTGCTATGCCCCCGCAGGCATGTCAACGATCGTTTCCTGCCACGGAACGATCGTTTGAGGGACTGCTGAAGAGCCGAGTAGTGTGCGTGGGACAGGCACACCGACCTTGGGAGCGATTGGTGGAGCAACCTCTCACCGAAACTCTTCGGCGCCTCAGTGCGCACCGTGAGACGGAGGGCCTCAACTCCCGAGAGCTGGCAGCTCAGACGGCTCTTCCTGAGGATGTTGTTCGTGAGTTGCTTCGCGGTGGCAACCCGCCACCGGACACCATTCAGCAAAGGGTCTGCGCACGCATCAACGCCCTGGCAAACGCCTACTTGACTCGTACGAACAAGAAGTTGAGCGACCTCGTTTCTGAGGTTGCAGATCGCCTCACGATTTCCGAAGTTTGGGCGCGAAAGCTCCTCAAAGGCGAGAAGATGCCCAACGTGCCCTTGCTCCACGACTTCGCGGACTTCTTCGACGTCGAAGGCGGGGAGACGTTCTTCACCATGTCAGCGGAGGACTCACTCAATCGTGTTCTCCAGTCGATCCTCCAGAAGTACGAAAACCCCGCATCCGATCCCGTCCAGGCGCTGATGAAGAAGTACGGCGTCGTCAACGCCGACCTCAGGCACGCCGGTTCCTTGACGCCTGAGCAGCTTGAGGTGCTCCTTGCCGGCGTTATCCGGTCGGTCCTGCCCCCGGGGGGAGACTCAGCCCGATGAACATCCGAGCCATGAAATCACTTTTGTCTGCGCTCGGGAGAGAAGCAGCTCACTCGATCGACCGGCCCGCGGACGCGGAGGTGGTCATGCGGGAGTTCTGCCGGGCGATGAGTGTTCGTACGGGCCACCCGATTGAACTCCTGTTTCGACGCTTTCCCTCGGACATTCCCGTGTCCGGCATGCGCCTGGACTGCGGGGATCGGTCGATCATCGTGGTCGAGAAAGCAACCGTGCCGGAGGCACAGCTGGTCATCCTCGGACACGAACTGTGGCACGAGGAACAAGGCGACTGCGGCCACCACACCCCCGGATTGGCAGCTGCCGCCCGCGCGCTCGTGCCCGCCCAGGCCCCCGGCACGCTACAGCGCGTAGTCGATCAGATCCTGACCGACCAGGACGTGCCACGCGAAGCGATCCAGATGGGCGCGGCGCGTGCAGAGTCCCTTGCGGAGCGCGAGGCGGCAGCGGAGACCTTTGGCCTGCTGTTCGGCAGCGAGGTCCGTGCATGGGTGAAGGGCCGCTACGCCGAAGGCCCCGTCAGTGAGTCAACTCTCGAGGGACGCATCAACGTGTCGCTCACCAACCGCGGTGGACGCATACTTTTATGATCTACGTCCCTTACTCGGTCCCTGCCGTCCTGCTGGCGCTTGCGCTGTTCTTCAAGATCCCGACGTTCATCCGAGCCTGGCGCAACCCCGAGGTAAGAGCAACAACCCTGCTGCTGGTCTGGGCCACGGCTGCGTTCACTGTCATCATTCCCGTCAACATCGAGCGCCTCAACGAAGTCACGGGTGTCCCGAACATAGCGGCACCTTGGGCCTATTCGTTCCTGACCGCGTCCGGTGCCACAGGCCTGGCCATGATCATGCGCTGGAGCGAGGAACCATCCGAGCACCGGCGGCGCAAGATCCGGCGCATCTATGCGATCTACACCGGCATGATCATAGTTCTGTGGGTCACTTTCTTCCTCGCCGATGCGCCGGACGTGCGAATCTACGACCTCGATACCTACTACGCCAGCACGCCGTGGATGCGTGAACACATCCTGCTCTACCTGCTCGCGCACTTCACCACGTGTTCCGCTTCGGTGTTCATGCTCTGGAAGTGGTTCAAGGAAGTCGAGAACCCCTGGCTGAAGTCAGGGGTCGTCTTCCTGCAAGGCTCTTTCGTCCTAGGCCTGGCCTTCGACATAGCCAAACTGACTGCGATCACGGCCCGCTGGCTCGGCGCCGACTGGGACTGGCTCAGTACGAAGGCCGCACCACCTCTGGCACTCATGGAGGGGGCGCTCGCAGCCGTAGGCTTCATCACCCCCCAGGCTGGCCCGGCCCTCAAGGAGTGGAGCCGAAACCGGCGCGAGTATCGCCGGTTGAGACCACTGTGGCGCGCGGTACTCGTCCTGGCCCCCGCCGCAGCAACGGCACGGTTCGGGTACTGGGTTCCACTGGAGTTGCGCGTGCTGCAGCGCCGCCAGCGTATCCACGACTCTCTGCGTCTGCTCGCCCCGTACTACAACACGGCCCTGTACCACCAGGCGTACACGGAGGCCGCCGCGACCTACACCGAGCCCAAGGCCCGCGCCATCGCCGGAGCCGTCGCCATCCGCGACGCGATCGCTGCCTGCAGCAACGGCACACCCGTCTCCGCCAGCGGACAGACCCCACAGATCGGCACCGAGATCACCGACCACGTCGCGGCCATCTCCGTCGCCCTCGACAGCCCTGCCACCGTCAACAGCCTCCGCCAGTGCGCAACCGGACAGAAAGCATGAACGCACATGCCTGACAGCGCCACCACTCGTCGGCCTACCGCAGTCGTCATCGGCGCCAGCGCCGCCGGGCTCTTCGCCGCCGCAGCTCTCGCTGAGTTCGCAGACGTCGAAGTCATCGAACGCGACACCCTGCCCGAGGGGCCCGAACCGCGCCGAGGCGTTCCCCAGGCACGGCACGCACACGTTGTGTGGAGCGGCGGCGTCCGGGCCTTCAACGACCTTCTGCCCGGTCTCACCGACGACGTCGTTGCCCGGGGTGGGCGCATGGCCCACATCATGGGCGACATGGTCTCCCGCGCCCCCAACGGCGTGTGGTTCCGCCGTTTCCGGTCCACTCACCACCGCAACATGGTGTGCTCCAGAGACCTGCTCGACGCCGTCATACGTGACCGCGTCCTCACCAATGCACGGATCACCCTCCGAGACATGACCACTGCCCTGTCGCTGGAGGGCACCGCCACCCAGGTGACCGGCCTCCGCGTCCGCACCGGCGAAGAAGAATCCGTCCTGAACGCCGACCTTGTCGTCGATGCCTCCGGCCGCGGCTCCCACGCCTCGCAGTGGCTCGTAGACCTGGGTCTCCCCAGAGCAACCGAACGGGAAGTCAACCCTGGCGTCACCTACGCCACTCGCCTCTACAAGGCTCCGAGCCGTGCTGGCAGCGACTTCCCGCTGATCAACGTGCAGGCCAACCCCAGACAGGCCCCCGGCCGGGGCGGCATCATCCTCCCCATCGAGAACAACCAGTGGCTCGTCACTCTAGGAGGCACACGCGGCGGCGAACCCACCGCCGACCCGGACGCCTTCGCTGCTTTCGCCCTGGGCTTCGGCCACCCGGTCATAGGCGAACTGCTCCAGAAGGTCGAACCCATCAGCGACATCGTCACGACCCGTGGCACCGCCAACCGCCGCCGCTACTACGAGAAGGCGAAGCACTGGCCGGACGGCTTCATTGTCCTCGGCGACGCCGTCGCCGCCTACAACCCCGTCTACGGACACGGCCTGACCGTCGCAGCCCAGAGCGCGACCGCTGTCTGCGACGTACTCCGCTCCACTGGCCTCACAGTGCCTGGCACAGCCCGCCGCCTCCAACGAGCTGCCTCACGGCCCGTTGCCGCAGCGTGGGACCTTGCTATCGGCCAAGACGCCTTCTACCCCGGCGCAACAGACACCCCACCCACCTCAGTTGAAAGGTTGCTCGCCCGCTTCGTCGACCGCGCTGTTGCAACCGGAGCCCGAAACCCCCGCGCGATGAGGGCACTGCTCGACGTGATGAGTATGGAAAAGCCGGCAACCCGCCTGCTCTCCCCGGACATGCTGATCCCGATGCTCTTCGGTCCTAAGAAGCCCCATCTGCAGGGGCCGCCTCTGACCGGCGGAGAGCGAGAAGCAGCGACCTCCTAACCATCAGTGTCGACCACTGCTGCAGCTCGACCTGCTTCAGAGGCGCTTGTGTCGAGGTCGAACAAGCATCCTCGTATGCCCGTCTGGCCCCGTCAGCAGCTACGCGTGCAGCCACGCAGCGCCGTGGTTGACCACTTCCGGATGCCTCGCCGGTGGACAGCCGGTGGACAGACGCCTTTGGACAGTGCATCACGGGGTGGCACAGGTCAACCTGTGGCATGTGCTCTGATCAGGCAAAACGTCACGGGACAGTACGACGCGGCATTACGCAACACGAATGGTCATGGTCTCGTAATGCGTAGGTCTCGGGTTCGAATCCCGAAGGCGGCTCTATGGTGAACCCCGGGTCGGGCCTCTGAGCTGGGGTTTCTTGCTTCGGGTGACCTTGGAATCCAGGCTGATCGGGCACCTGTGGTCTACGCATCGCCATGCGTAGGTCTGGGATTGACAGGTAGTGGCCGTTTCGGTTCACAGGGCTGTGACCTGGCTTTTTGTTCCGTGCTGCCGGTCGGTTGGGGTCTGTTGGGTTCAGTGTGGTGGCCATGCGGTGGCCAAGCGTGCAGAGATCGTGCAAACGGATCCTCGGCCGCCGTGCCCTCACAGGCGTGCTCAAGGCCGCAGGGTTGTGCCATCCGGAAAATCCCACGATCAACGCGCTCCACATGGGGCACGATCGACAACCCGCTCGTGGAGCGACTCCTGCGCCTGAAACAGTTGGCGCTCAACAGCCTCAGTCAGGTTCGGGTTGCCGATGATGGCTTCGCCTCGCGTACCTCGTCGGCATCGCCACCGCAGGATTGCGGTTGGAGCCGGCAGTTGGAAACGCTCGGGAGCGTGACGTGACAGAGGGAACGCTTCGTGTGCCGAGTGTCGAGTTCGCGCCGTCGGTATCCACCGTGGCGGCACTGGACGTGGCAGGTCCTCGTTGACGGGACGGCCGCAGGGGGGCGCCGTGCTTTGTCATCGGTCGACAACACGCCATGCGCAGGAGTGTGCGCGGCGAGGCGTGACTCCCCTGGCCGGTTGAGCACAAGCCGCTCTCGTAGCGGTGGAAGAGGTATGAACCGCCTGCGAGCGTAGATCACGGCATGCCACAGTCGCGGCATGCGCAGCGCGGACGGAGTGATGGACGAGTGGGGGTCCCCCCGGCCGAAGGCTGGGGGAGTTCCGGCACAGTCCGGGACGGGCGCGGAGGGCTCCGTGGCCGAGGTGACACGGCGGCGGTGGGGCGTGGCTCTGGGCGGACCGTTCCCGGCGCGGTTCTCGGAGCCGGGGTGGAGTTACGAGGAACGGGTCGGGCACCGTTGTCCTGTCTGTGAAGGGGAGTTGCATGCCCTGCGCAGGCCGTATGCGTCGCAGGGGCGGGTGTACCGGTACACCGCGCTCATCTGCCCCGCCTGCCCCACCGCGTTCAGCCTCGCGGACCTGGGGGTGAAGACGTACGACCAGCTCACGGCCGTACCTTCGGCGTCCGTTCCTGAGCCGCCGAGGCCCTGTCCGGGCGGCACAGGGGGCACCGTGACCGCGATCCGTGTCCCCGGACGGTTGCCCGCGGCGGTGCGCGAAGGGCCGCGTCCGGCGTGGCCGGAGGACCTGGCCGTGCCGGAACAGGCCGGGAAGCGGGCCCTGTTGTGGTGCAAGGTGACCGATCCGGCGTGGCGCCCGGCCGAGGAGGCGCTCGCGGCGGCCGACGATGTGCGGGTGATCCTGCCCGAGGGGCCGGAGTACGACGCGCTGCGCGGACGGCTCGCGGAGCACGGCGTCCCCCACCGCGTCAGCCGCTACTGGGAGGAGGCCGAACAGGTCGGCACCGTCAACGAGTCGGGCGGCTGTACGGATCTGGTCGCGGTCGGTCCGGGTGGCGCCGTCCCGGCCGCGGGTCCCTGGGCGGCGGCGGCCCGGGACGCGTTCGCCGCGCAGTGGGACGCGCTGGAGGAGTTGCCGGAGGGCGACGGCGGCGCGTATGTGCCTGTCGAGGAGCTGGTGCCCGCCGAGTGGGCCGCGCTGCTGCCGCACCCGTCGTTCAATCCGGCGCAGGCGGCGGCCGTGCCGGTGGTACGGGAGGGCACCGGGCATCTGGTCGTGGTGGCGCCCACCGGGGCGGGCAAGACACCGATCGGGATGGTCGCGGCGCTTCAGGCGCACGCCGGGGGCCGGAAGGCTGCCTGGCTGGTGCCGCAGCGCTCGCTCACCGACGAACTCGACCGTGAGCTTCAGCTGTGGCGGCGCCGTGGCCTGCGCGTGGTGCGCCTGACCGGTGAGGCCGCCGTCGACACGGAGCTGATCCGGGCGGCCGACGTGTGGGTGGCCACCACGGAGAAGTTCGAGGCGATCTGCCGGGCCGGCTCGCTGCGCGACGCGCTCGCCGAGGTCGGCTGCCTGGTCGTCGACGAGATCCATCTGCTCGGCGATCCGGCCCGCGGGGCCGTACTGGAAGCGCTGCTCACCCGCGTACGGAAAGGCAGTGACAGCACCGGGACACGGATCATCGGGCTGTCGGCGACGGTCGCCAACGCGGACGAGGTCGCCGAGTGGCTGGGCGCCCGCCTGGTCCGCACCGCGTGGCGGCCCACCCGGCTGACCTGGCAGCTGCCCGTGCTGCCGCTCGCGGACGAGGCGGACTGGGCGGCGCGGGCTGCGGTGCGTACCGAGGCCGCCGTACGGATCGCCCGCGAGGTCACCGCGGACGGCGGCAGCGTGCTGGTCTTCTGCGGCAGCAAACGCCGGGTGCGGGCCACCGCGCTGGCGCTGGCCGCCGACCGGGGCGTGGCGACCGCCGGCGTGGACGCCGACGACGCCGAAGAGGTGGAGCGGCTGTGCACCAAGGCGGGCGTACGGCTGCACTACCGGGACTGGCCGTACAAGCGGGAGGCCGAACAGGTCTTCCGCGCCCGCGCGGCGGACATCCTGGTCGCCACCTCCACTGTCGCCGCGGGCGTCAACCTCCCCGCCCGGGCGGTGATCGTCAGCGACACCAGCATCGGTCTGGATCGCATCGAGGTGTCCATGGTCCAGCAGATGTTCGGACGGGCCGGACGGATCGGCGCCGGGGAGCGCGAGGGCTGGGCGTTCCTGCTCGCCGACCCGGCGGAACGGGCGCACTGGCAGGCCCGGCTGGCCGCCGGTTACACGGTGCGGTCGCGGCTGGGCGACCATCTGCCCGACCATCTGCTGTCCGAGGCCGTTCAGGAACGGGTGTCCACCGCCCAGGAGACGGAGGCGTGGTGGGCGGGGACGTTCGCCGCACATCAGGGTGAGGACGGCGTCGAGCCCCTGCGTGAGGCGGCTCGGTTCCTCACCGCGTCGGGCTGTCTGCGCGTCACCGCAGACGAGGGCCGCTGGGAAACGAGCCCGCTGGGCAGGCTGACCAGCCGCTTCATGGTCGACGCCACCCTCGCCGACGACCTGGCCACAGCGGTACGGGAATCCCCCGTGCCCGAAGACGCCTTCACCGCCGAGCGATTGCTGGCGGCCCTGCTCAGCACCGGACTTCCGGTGCTCGAACAGGCGCCGTTCACCGACCGCGCACGCACGGCGCTGCGCCGCGTACTGCGCGAAACGGACCACGAGCACGGGGAGCCGGAGGAGAGCGACGCGCCGGCGGAGGACGAGCCGAGACCGGAGGCCGGCGACCTCGCCCGCGCGGTCCTCCACCTCGTCGCCGACCGCCCGGCCCTCTTCCGCGGCCGGCCCGGCTACGTCCTCGGCATCCCCGTCGACTCCATGACCGGCATCCTGGACGAGGCCCAGCGCTACCTGGCCTGGCTCGGCGCGCAGGGCCCCCTCGGCACGGTCCACCCCTGGGCAGCCGTCGTCGCCGGCGATCTGGCCCAGCGCATCCGGTGGCGCACGCTCGGGCCCGGCCGAGGAGCCGGACGGCTGCTGTGGATGTGCGAACGGATGGCCACCGCCCCGCTCGCCCCCGACCTCGTTCCCCGGATGTGGCGCGCGGCCCGCGCCCGCGGCATCGACGCCCCCGACTGGAGCGGGACGACACCGCCGAGCGACTGCGCCCTGCCCCCGGACCGCTACCGCGCACTCCTCGCGGAGCGCGCCACCGGCGTCCACCTCGCCCTCCAGGCCGACACGGTCCACGTGACGGCCCCGCCCGGCTCGGTAATCCGGCTGTGGAACGGCGCGACCACCACCCTGCACATCGCCGACGGCGAAGCGACCACCTTGCTCCTGCCGCCCGACGACCCGTCCGACCCCTCTGCGGGGCGCGGCGGAGCGGCCGTCTTCACCCGCGGCGACCGGCTGGGGACGGGATGGCTGGGGGCATACGCGGCGATCCGCCTCTGAGCCGGCCGCCGGGTGGATCCCCATGGCGGTCACCGCCTGGTAGGGGTGTGAGAGGGGCGCATGGTAGCACAGGTGGCATGAGCCGGGGAGCGGCTTACCAGCGCTGGTCAGGATGCGGCAGACTGGTGCGGACACCGGCGGAGTCCGGCCGGACGCGCACCAGCCGAGACAAGGGAGAAGGGAAGCCCGCTGTTCTGTGAGTGACGAGTTCGACGCCCCGGAGCCCCCAGCCCCGGAGCCCGTAGACGAGGGCGCGTTCGGTATCGACGCGTTCTCCCTCGACGACCGGCTGCGGCTGTTCCACTTCGCCTCCGCCGAGAAGCGCCACGAATACCTGTGGCTGCTGCGGGCCTTCGATCGCGGGCGCGCCAACTACCAGGTTCTGCTGCATGCTTCGGACGCGGTGGGACTGCTGGAGCGGCTCGCCGTCGACCACCCCGCGGCGGGCGCCGTCGGTGCCGTCGGGGGGCCGGCCGGTGTGCAGTCGCTGCTCGACGCGCTCTCGGAGTGGCAGGTCCTGGACCGGTCGTACGACGGGACGCGCGCCGCGAACCTCGCCGAGTACCGCAACCGCCATTACGTGTACCAGTTCACCCAGGCGGGATACCGGGCGTACCGGGCCGTGGAGGACGTACTCGGCGCGAGCCTGGAGGACGCCCAGCTCTCCCGCCTCGTCTTCCCCGACATCCTCGGTGACCTGCGCGCGCTGGCCGATGCCAACACCGCGGGCGACGGCGAGGAGGTGTACCGCAAGCTCGGCCGTCTCGACTCGGTGCTGAACGAGATGGCGCAGCGGGCCGCCCGTTTCTACTTGATGCTGGGCGACCTGGCACGTACCAACGACACCCGGCCCGAGGTGTTCCTCGCCCACAAGGACACGCTCCTCGCGCACATGCGGGAGTTCACCGCCGAACTCGGACGCTACGCCCCGCTGCTCGCCGAGGCGGTCGAGAAGGCGGCGGCCACCGGTGTGGACCGCATGATCGAGTACGCGGCGGAGGCGGACGAGCGGCTCTTCCGCAGTCCGGCCGAGCGCTTGGCGGACTGGCGACACCGGTGGGACGGCATCGTCCACTGGTTCGCGGAGCGCGAGCACAGCGAGACCGAACGGCTGCAGGACGCCACCGTCACCGCGATCCGCTCCGTCCTCGCCCTGCTGCGCCGGGTCACCGAGGCGCGCCGGGGCGGGGTGAGCCGGGAGAGCCAACTGCGCCACCTCGCCCAGTGGTTCACCTCCTGCGAGAGCGACGAGGACGCGCACGCCCTGTTCCAGGCGGTGTTCGGGCTCGGTGCGCCCCGCCACATCGCCGTCCCGTACGCCGACCCGGAGCAGATTCCGGGGCGTACCTCCTGGTGGGAGGCCGAACCGGTCGAACTCGCCCGCACCCTGGTCCAGTCCGGCCGCACCCCCGCCCTGCACGGCCCCGGCCGCATCGAACGCGACGACGACCGGCGGGCCCTGCTCCGCGCCGAGCAGCTCAAGGAGCAGGCCGAGCGCAGCGGCGCCGCGAACTCCCTCGCCTCGGACGGTGTGTACGGCCGGACGCTCGACGAGCCCGAGACACGGGCGCTGCTCGCCCTCCTCGACGTGGCGCTCGCCGCCCGTGTCCCCGCCAGCCGCCGGGTCACCGCCGCCTCCGGATCCGCCCACGGGGTACGGCTCACCCTCACCCCCGCCGAGGGCTCCACGACCGTCGACACCGTGCGCGGGCGTCTCCATCTCGACGGGCTCCGTCTGGAGGTCACCGCATGATCCGTCACCGAGGCAGGACCGCATGAACCGTGTCGCCGAGGGCGTCTCCCCGCTCGAACTCGCCGACTACCAGAAGGCGGTACGCCTCGTCCTGCGGCACCCGCTGATCACACCCGGGTACCCGGATCGGGCGGCGCTGGCGACCGTGCGCCGCTGGGCCGAGCAGCTGCGCACCGACCTGATGGAGGCACTGGGCTACCGGCTCGTGACCACTGCCGACACCGCCCGGCTCCAGCGCGCCCAGGACGGCCTGGACGCCACCCGCCCGGCCCTCACCCGCGCGGGACGCCCCTTCGACCGCCGCCGTTACGCCTACCTCGTCCTCGCCCTCGCGGCCCTGGGCCGGCACGGCGCGCAGGTGGCGCTGGGCGAGCTGGCCGACGCGGTCGCCGCCGACGCCGTACGCATCGACGGACTCGGGCTCGACACCGCGCGCAAGGCCGACCGGGACGCCTTCGTCGATGCCGTCAGCTGGCTCACCGAACGCGGCGCGCTCACCCTCGCCGACGGCTCCGCCACCGCCTGGGCCGGCGATCCCGAGCGCGCCGAGGCCCTGTACGACATCGACCGGGAGATCCTCCTCGCCGTCCACCACCCGACCCGCGTCCTGCAGCACCTGACCTCCGTCACCGCGCTCCTCGACTCCGGCAGCGCGCTGGGCCTGTCCGCGGGGCGTGCCGCACAGCGCCGTGACCAGGCCCGGCGCGCCCGCCGCCTGGTGCTGGAGAACCCGGTCGCGTACTACGCCGACGCCGATGCCGAACTGCTGGGTCAGCTGCGGGCGCCCGCCCTCGTCGAGGACTTGGAGCGCCTGACCGGGCTGACCGTGGAGCGGCGGGCCGAGGGCGTGGCGCTCATCGACACCTCCGGGAGGCTGTCCGACATCCGCTTCCCCGGCGGCGGCACCGTCGCACAGGCCGCGCTGCTGCTCGCCGCCCGGATCAGCGCCGCCGTCCAGCGTTCCGGACGGCATGCCCCCGAGCTGCTGCCCGCGCCCACCGCCGCCGAACGCCTCGCGGCGCGCGCCCGACGTATCGACGCGGCCCTGCCGGCCCGTGGTCTGATGTCCGAACTCGCCGAGCCGGACGCGGAGTCGGGGTTCAAGCAGTCGGCGTACGAGGCGCCCGCCGACGAGGGGCAGGAACCGGCGGAGACGCGTTACCCCTTCGTCACGGACTCCTGGCTGCGGGGCAGGCTCAAGGAGATCACCGCCGAGTACGGTGCGGGCTTCGCCGCCGATCTGCGTGGTGACCCGGACCGGCTGCTGGGTCAGGCGCTCGACCTGCTGGCCGCCATGTCACTGATCGCCCGGGTCGATGGCGGGGCTCTCGCGCTTCCGCTGCTCGCCCGCTACCGGGGGGTCACCGCCCGCGTGAGAACCCGTGCAGCGGCCGGGCCGCCCTCCCAGACCGCCCTGTTCACCGACGACGCCACCAAGGACCCCACTCCGTGAGCACCCCCGCTCCTACTCAGGCTCCCACCCACTCAGCCCGGTTCGTTCCCACCCGTGCAGGGATCATCAACCTGTGGGACTACCGGGACGAGGAGTTCTCCTTCGCGGGCGGCTGGCTGGTGCTGCGCGGCCCCAACGGATCCGGCAAGACCAAGGCCCTCGAAGTCCTCTTCCCCTTCGTCCTCGACGGCCGTATCGACCCCAAGCGGCTCAACCCGTTCGCCGCCGAGGACCGCACGATGAAGTCCAACCTGCTCTTCCGCGGGCAGGACAGCGCGCTCGGCTACGTCTGGATCGAGTTCACCCACCGGGAGACCGGTCAGGCCGTCACCTGCGGCATCGGGCTGCACGCCCAGCGGCACCGCGACACACCCGCTCGCTGGCACTTCGTCGCCGACGGCCGCGTCGGGGAGGACTTCTCCCTCCTCACCCACGACGACCGGCCGATGACGAGGAAGCAGCTCGCCGCCGAACTCGGACACGAGCTGATCGCCTCCACGGCCGACTACCGCGCCGCCGTCGACCGGCGCCTGTTCGGCCTCGGCTCGGAGCGGTACGAGCAACTGCTCACCCTGATCCTCACGTTGCGCCGCCCGCAGCTCGCCAAGAACCTCGACCCGGCCAAGCTCTCCGACACCCTCACCGCCGGTCTGCGCCCGCTCGACGACGACCTGATCGCCGAGGCGGCCCGTTCCTTCGACGACATGGAGTCCGTGCAGCGCACCCTTGAGGGGCTGGTCGCCGCCGACGACGCCACCCGTGCCTTCCTCGCGAGCTACTCCACCTATCTGCGGGTCCACGCCCGTGCCGCCGCGGACCGGCTCACCGCCCGCCGTACCGAGACCGCCGAGCGCGCCGCCGCGCTGCGCACCGCCACCGCGGACCTGACGGCGGCCCGCGAGCAGCAGGCCGCCGCCGAGGCGCACGCCGAGTCGGCCGACGCCTCGCTCGCCGCCCAGCGCGCCCGTCTCGACCAACTGCGCTCCTCCGCCGCCTACCAGGCCGTCGAGCAACTGGCCGACCTGGAACGCCTGGTGCGCACCTGCGAGCAGACCGCCCGGCAGGCGACCGCCGACCGTGAACGCCGTACGGCCGCCACCGGTCGCGCCCGCGCCGAGGCCGAACACGCCGCGCGACTCGCCGCCGAGCTCGACACGGCCGTCTCCCGGGACGCCGCCGCCGTGGCCGACCACGCCCACACCGCCGGCCTCCCCTGGACCCCGGCCGACGCCGAGCCCACCTGCCTCGCCGACCGCTCCGCCGCGCTCGCCGCCGCCCGCCACGAGGGCGTCCGGGCCGTGCGCGCCGCCCAGCAGGCGGCACGCGGCGCCGAGCAGACCCGTGACCTTGCCCGGATCTCGCTCGACCGTGCTCAGGGGGCCGTCACCGCGGCCGAGACCGCGGAGACCGCCGCCGAGTCGGCTCTGGAGTCCGCCCGCGAACAGGCCCGTACGGCGCTCGGTCAGTGGACGAGCGCTCATGGTGTGCTTCTCTCGGAGGCCGGTGCCGCCCGGCTCGCCGAGGCCCTCGAACTCACCGGCGAGGCGGAGACCCCGGGCGAGCCCGTCACGCTCGCCGACGCCTTCACCGAGGCCACCGCACCCGCCGTGCAGGAACTGCGCGACACCCTCGCCTCACTGCGTGCCCGGCGCACCGATGTCGAGCGCCGCCGTGCCGAGACCGAGGCCGAACGCGACCGGATCGCCGCCGAACACGACGACGCTCCGCCCCCGGCCCGGGGCCGTAGCCTGGAAAGGGCACTCGGTGACGGCGTCCCGCTGTGGCGGCTCGTCGACTTCGACGACGAGCTGACGGAACGTCAGCGAGCCGGTCTGGAAGCGGCCCTGGAGGCGTCGGGCCTCCTCGACGCCCTCGTCACCGCCGAGGCCAATCCCGTGGCGGCCGGACACAGCGAGGGCTACCTCCGTGCCGGCGCCCCGGTGAACGGCCCGAGTCTCGCCGACCTCCTGCGCCCCGAGATCCCGGAGAACCCCCAGGGCGAGGCGGCCATCCCGACCGCCGCCCGCATCACCGCCGTACTACGCTCCGTCGCCGTCACCGGCGACCTCGACGCCGGCATCCCGCACATCGGCCCCGACGGCCGGTACGCGGCCGGTGTCCTGGTCGGCGCCCACACCAAGGAGCACGCCGAGTACGTCGGCGCGACCGCCCGTGCCCGTCGGCGTGCCGCCCGGATCGCCGCCTGCGAGACGCTGCTGGCCGAACTCTCCTCCCAGAGCGACGAGTTGGCGCGTACCCAGGCCCGTACGGACGCCGCCTTGGAGGCGTACGCCGCCGCCCGCGCCGCCCTGCCTCGCACCACCGGCATCACGCAGGCGCTGCGCGAACTCGACCGGGCTGCGGCGCGGCTGCGCGCCACCCGCGACGCCGCCGACGCCTCCCAGGCCGCGTACGACGAGTCGGTGGCCGCCTGCTCGGTCGCCGAACGCGCCCTGCGCCGTACCGCGGCCGAGCACGCCATCGAGTCCGAACGCGTCGACGCCGTCGAGACCGCCACCCGCGCTTTCGAGATGGCGGTCCGCGAACTCGCCGCCCGTCGCCGCGAACACGCCCGCCAGAGCGAGGCGGCCGAGGCCGCCGCCGACCGGCTCACCGCCGCCGCCGAGGACGAGGAGGCGGCGACGGACGCCGAGCGCGCGGCGCGCCGTCGGCACACCGAGGAGGCCGCGGGGCTGGAGGCCCTCCAGGAGGCCGTCGGGGCCGAGGCGCAGGAGGTGATGCGGCAGGTGCAGGAGACCGAGGACGGAATCGACGCCCTGGTCCGGGAGGCCGAGGCGGCCCGCACGGCCCAGCACACCGCGATCGCGGGCACCGCGGCGGCCGAGGCCCGCCGTACGGCCGCCGCCGAGGCCGGGGCGGTCGCCGCGGCGGAGGAGAAGGACACCGCCCGCGGTCTGCGCCCGTACGCGGCCCGTGAACTCCTCGACATCCTGCGCTGCCCGCCCGGCCTGGCCTGGCCCGCCCAGGAGGCCGACTGGGCCGGCGAGGAACTCCCGCCCGCCGTGGCCGCCGTACACGAGGCGATCCTGACCGCCACCCGCGACCTCACCCCCACCGAGACCAGCCTCAAGCAGTCCGTCACCCGTCTCACCAAGGCCCTGGACGACCTGCAGGCGCGGCTCGCCGCCGCCGGACAGGACTACCGGCCCGAATGGGACGGCTCCGACGGTGTCATCCTCGTCCGCGTGGCCGACGAGGAGGGGCCGCTGCCCGTGGCGGCCTTCGCCCAGAAGATCTCCTCCCACCGGCGTGACCAGGCCGAACTGCTCTCCGAGTCCGAGCAGCGCATCCTGGAGGACGCCCTGCTCACCCGGCTCGCCCAGCAGATCCACGACCGCACCGTCGACGCCCGCGACCTGATCCGGCGGATGAACACCGACATGCGCAAGCGGACGATGTCGTCGGGGACGACGGTCGGAGTGAGCTGGCTGCTCGCCGACCACCTCGACGACGAACAGCGTGCCGTCTGCGGCCTCCTCGACGCCGACGCCGCCCGCCTCGGCCCCGAGGGTCTCACCCGGGTGCGCACCCACTTCGCGGCGCAGATCAAGACCGCCCGCGCCCGCCACCGCGACCAGCCCTACCGCGAACTGCTCGCCGAGGTCCTCGACTATCGGCGCTGGCGCCAGTTCGCGTTCCAGCTCGTACGCCCCGACAGGAGCGAGGAGCGGCTCACCCGCGCCCGGCACAGCCGCCTGTCGGGCGGCGAGCAGTCCGTGTCGCTGCACCTGCCGCTGTTCGCCGCCGCGCACGCCATGCTCAACTCCGCCGACCCGCACGCCCCGCGCCTGCTCGCCCTCGACGAGGCCTTCGCGGGCGTGGACGACACCGGGCGCGGCGAACTCATGTCGCTGGCCGCCCAGTTCGACCTCGACCTGTTCATGACCGGCTACGACCTGTGGGCCGCCCACGCCTCCGTGTCCGCCGCCGCCCACTACGACCTCGCGCACACCGCCGTCGACCACACCGTCTCCGCCCTGCTGCTCGTCTGGGACGGCGACCGGCTCCTCGCCGACGACACCGGCGACCTCACCGCCGCCCTCGGCTCACCGGGCACCCGGCGCGCCCCGACGCCCGGGGAGGCCGCGGTTGTCGACTGAGCAGAGTGAAGGCCACGGGTACGACGAGTTGCGGGGCGAGGGATGGACCCGGCTGCTCGCCGCCGCCCGCCGCAGACTGGAGCGCACCGGAGGCGCGCTCGACGGCGACATCGGGCTCACGAGGCCCAGCGACGCCGAGCGCCGCACCGTCATCGGCATCACCGGCCGCTACCGACCCGAGACCGTGGGGCGTCTCGCCGTACCCCTGCGTGACCTGGACGGGTATCTGTACGACCGTTACGGCACGGGTCTCCTCCAGACCCTCGGTCGGCTCCACGGGCCACTGCGCGACCGGCCGGCCGAACGAGCCGACGAGGAAGCGCGCCGCGATCAGGCACTGAAGTCCACCCACTCCAGTCGACTCGCCGGGCAGGGATGGTTCGCCGCCTGGCTGGACCGGATCGCCGTCGACGGCACCCTCACCCGTCTCGTACGCCGCGGGGACACGCCGCTCCTCGACGCGGCGGTACGTGTCCTGGAAAGGCTGACCGGTGACGAGGACCACTCCGCGGACTCCCCGAACCGGGTCCGCGGTGTCCTGCCGCTTCCGGTGCTCGCCGAGTGGGCCACCGGCGACACCAAGGCCCTTGTGCCCGGCACCCCGCTCGAACAACTCGTCCTGCGCGCCCTCGCCCAGCGCGCCGGCGACGGCCGTGCCGTACCGCGCGAGCGGGCCGGGCGGCGCGCCCTGTGGGAGAGCGCCGGAGCCATCGCGGACGACCTCGCCAGCCAGGTACTCGTCCTCAACATCGGCGCCGAGGGGGATACCGTGGTCTGCGACTGGCTGCGTGACGCCGCCGACTTCGGCATCCCCTTCCGGATCACCCTCCACCAGCTCGCCACCGACCCCGTCGTCCCCGCCGCCCGCACCATCTTCGTCTGCGAGAACCCGGCCGTACTGCGCGCCGCCGCCGGCGAACTCCGGTCCGCCAGCCGCGCCGCCGCCCTCGTGTGCACCGAGGGCGTCCCGTCCGCCGCCTGCCACAAACTGCTCGGCGACGCCGTACGCGCGGGAGCCCGGCTGCACTGGCGCGCCGACTTCGACTGGGCCGGCCTGCGCATCACCGCGGACGCCGTGGCCCGCCACGGTGCCGGTCCCTGGCGGATGAACGCCGCCGACTACACGGCGGCACTCGGCGAGGGCGAGTCCACACCACTCGCGGGACCGCCCGCGGCCAGCCCCTGGGACCCCGGACTGGCCCTCGCGATGGAGGCATCGGGCAGCGCGGTCATGGAGGAACGCCTCCTGCCCGCGCTCCTGTCCGACCTCACCCGTGCCTGATCCGGCGACAGCGCCCGAGGAGAACGATCCCGAACGCCGACTTCCTGTGCCGTCCCTGGGGGGATCCCATTCCGGTCACCGGGACATGGAACTCTTCATCGGCGGTTTCGATGATCGCGTCATCGCCGACCGGCTGCCGGGCTTCGGCAGCGGCAAGCGGCCCAGGCCAGGATTCCTGGACGACCTCGTTCGTGCCTCGGGGCGCCTCTTCTCAGCGGGCGTCGGTCTCCGGCTCGGGCCGGGGGAGCTCGTCGAGGTCGAGGGTGAAGATGCGGCCGTCGGCCAGGGGGATGGGGAGCTTGCCGGTGCCGTATGCATGGGTGTGTGCCGCGATGTAGCCGGACCCGGTGGGCTGGGTGTGCAGGACGACTTCCTGGGCGTACGGGTCCACGATCAGGTAGATCGGGATGCCGTAGCGCCCGTACTTGGCGGTGCAGTCGTTGTAGTCCTTGCGCGCGGAGGAGGTCGAGACGACCTCGGAGATCAGCAGGACGTCCTCGAAGCTGTAGCGCTTGCCCTCCTTGCGCGCGTCCTCACGCAGGATGGCCAGGTCGGGGGCCGAGTTCTCGTCGGCCGGGAAGTCGATGTAGACGTCCGAAGGTGTCTTCGCGTGCCGCCCGAGCGACAGGATCGTGTCGTACTGCATCGACTTGATCGTGCTGGAGTGCTCTTCGCTCTGCGGGGTCATGATGATCTTTCCGTCGGCGCCGAAGAACACCACGTATCCTGCGGGGAACTCGGTGTGGGTGATCGCGTCGACACTCATGGACGGTGCTCCTTCCCGTGTGCCGTCATGATACGGCGGACAGAGCCGTCCCACGGGTGGACTTCCGTGGCGTGCGCGCACCCCACAGGGGGTAACCGTCCGCACGAGCGGGCGCTGTGAGGCGGGGCGGGGCGTGAACTGGGCCCGTAAGCGTTCGGACCCAACAGGTGGCACTTGCCTGGTCCGCCTAGCGCGCCACCAGGCACGATCACTCACCAGTCACGACCGGCGGCAAGCCGCATCCCAGACATGAAGATCACGATCTACAGCTTGAGTCAAGTGGCGGTGGCCCGGATGTCCAGTGAGTGGGGCGCTCTGTCCGAGTCCGACAACTCAATGATTCGAGCCCCGTTGCTTCGGGAGTGCCCGATCCGGTGGCCGCTCGGTGGCCGGACGCCTTTGGACGGGGCAGTACGAGGTAGCAGGGGACAACCTGCCGCAAGTACCCTGATCAGGCACGACATCACTCGGCGGCATCACGCAGTATCCGGCAGCACGATCACTCACGGTCTCGTAATGCGTAGGTCTCGGGTTCGAATCCCGAAGGCGGCTCCGGCAAAGGCCAGGTCACATAGCCCGTGACCTGGCCTTTTGTATTGCTCGGGGCGTGACGCGTCACGCGGCCGGGGTGCCGCGGGATGGCATGCGTGAGCGGAGCGGTCCGGTGCCCTACTTCTTGGGCTTCTTCCGTTTGCCCTTCTTCTTGGCCCTGGCCTCGGCCGCGTTCTTGCCGACCTGCGGCAGGACGCTCTGGTAGATGTCCCGCGTGATCCGGGTGTCGCTGTGCCCGAGCGTGTCCGACACGATCTTCACGTCGATGCCGGCGGCGAGCATGTGAGGATGAGGTCTCGGACCGTCCGCCGACGGCGCGCCCGGACGCCCGCACCGCCTCGCCCCATCACCCAGCCGCAGCCGAGGCTCGACGTCACCCTGACCTACCCCACCGATTCCGCGAGCCCTGCTCAAGGATCTGCCGGCGAGTACTCCCGCTCGTACAGCGTCCCTGGCGCCATTCGGCCTGGTGCTCGACTTGTCCGATGGAGCCGTTGCAGTCGCCGAGTGGACGCTCGCCGAGTCAGGAGGTCCACCGCTCTTCGGTGACCGTGGGAGGCTTGGGTCTGTTCCTGGTCCCGATCATGTCCGAGGGGGCTTGGGCGGAGAGCAGGGCGCGAGCGAGGGAACTGTCGGAGATCAGCACATCGACCGTGCCGCTGCGCAGGGCGCCGAGCACGCCGCGGGTCTTTTCCGCCCCCGCCGCCACCCCCGCCACGAGCGGGATCCTGGACAGTTGCCCAAGAGACACGGCCAGCACCCGGTCTTCGACCGGACCGGGAATCGGTCTTCCGTCGACGTCGAAGAAGCGCGCGCAGAGGTCGCCGGCTGGTTGTCGGCTGTCGAACTCCTCCTTTTCCCGCGAGTCGAGTGCCAGGGCGTCGATGATCGCCGCGGAGGAACCGACGCCGTGGCTGCCGACGCCGACCAGCGCGATGCTGACCTGTTCGGCCGCCTTGAGCGCGGCCTGGACGGAGGGCTCGGCGAGCAGGATCTGCCTGCTCGCCGGGGTGGTGAGCAGGGCCGGAGCGTGCAGTCGGCGGAATCGGCCGCCGAGTCGGGCGGCCAGGTCCCGTACCAGTTCCTCGCCGGTGATCTCGCAGTCCACAGAGGACAGACCGCCGACGAGGGGCACCACTTCGACGTTGAGCCCGCCGTTGTCGGGGACGTGCTGCACAACCGCCTGAAGAGTGCGCCCCCAGGACACCCCGACGCGCTGCTCGGGCCGCATGGTCTCCAGCAGCCAGCGGGCTCCGAGGTCCCCGACGTGGGCCAGGGTGCGGTCACTTCCAGGGGCATCGGCCACCCGGCAGTCACGCAGTCCGAACGTCGCGCGCAGCTCGCTCTCCAGGGTCAGGTCGCGCCCTGCCGGATCGTGAATGCTGATTTCGACGATCCCCCGTTCCCGGGCTGCGGCGAGCATGCGGGAGATGTTGGGCCGGCTGACGCCGAGGGCGTTGGCGATCTCCTGCTGGGAGCGGCCTTCCTCGTAGTACATGCGGGCGACCTTCACCAGCAGGTGCTGATCACGTGCGGTCGGCATGGTGCTTCCTCGGCGGTGCGTCAAGCGGTGCGGTCCGGTGACCGCGGGCGACGCGCGTCATGACACCGCGTCGAGGTCTCGCGCGAGCAGGTCGGCGAGGTCGGCAAGAGCGGCCTCGGCCTCGGCGCCTTCGGTGTGCAGCACGACCTCCTCCCCGTGCTTGAGAGCGAGGGACAGCACGGCGAGCATGCTCTTCGCGTTCACCAGCGCCCCTTCCACCCTGCCTATGGACACCTGGCACGGCTGCTTCGCGGCCGCCTGGACGAATGCCGCCGCGGGCCGGGCGTGCAGTCCTACCTCGGATGCGATCGTGACGCGGGTCTCAGGCACAGCGTTCTCCTTCGTGTCTCCGGCCAAGTACGCTCGCGTTGGCCGAGGGCTGGGCGAAGCTGCACGTTACACAGTCGATGGACAGATGTGAAGAACACTTGCATCGATGTGCAAACGGCCATCGCCGGCGACCGCTGCACGCCCATGGAGGTGGGGCGAGGCTCGGGCTGACGGGCGGAGTTTCCATCACGGTCACACAACGTAATCAGGGTCGACATCTTGTCGTGCCTTGCCGCCCGGTGCTACACCTCTACTGAACAGAGGTGAGGAAGCCCGAGCAGACGTGCAAACCCGTCTGCTGAATATCTCCGGTTCCTCCCGTCATATCCCGATCACGTCGGCTCCCCACCCCACCAGAGCCGCCTACTCGTCTCCGCCGTACGGGCCATGGGCTCAGACCGGCCTCCGCATCCCCACTCGGAGAAGGAGACCTCCGTATCCCCGCTCAGCAACAGAGAGGAGGGCCGAGATGGTTACCGTTGCCGCGGCAGCCCTGGCGGCGTCGACACCCCAGGGCGAGGAGAGTGACAACCCTGTCATTCGTGGCGCAGTCTGGGTTGGCTCCCACTTCATCGGCCTGTTCAACGAGGCCGGCAAGCAGTTCACCGGTCTGGTGACCGGGATTCTCCCCACGCTGATCGTCCTGCTCACCGCGATGTACGCGCTGGTGACGTTCGTCGGCGAGAAGCGCGTGACCCGGGCCGTCGAGTGGTCCTCGCGCTGGTGGATCACCCGCTACACCGTCATGCCGGTGCTCGCCGTGCTGATGCTCACCAACCCGATGTGCTACTCGTTCGGCAGGTTCCTGCCCGAGAAGTACAAGCCGGCCTTCTACGACTCGGCGGTCTCCTTCGTCCACCCGGTGACCTCGTTCTTCCCCTACGCCAACGCGGGCGAGCTGTTCGTCTGGCTGGGCATCGCCAGCGGCGTGCAGAAGCTGGGGCTGTCCACCGTGCCCCTGGCGCTGTACTACCTCGCCACGGGCGTCGTGGTGATCTTCATCAGGGGCGTCGTCACCGAGCGGATCACTCTCATCCTGATCAAGAGGACCGGCCGCACCGAGATCTTCCGCAAGTTCGACGAGGAATTCACCACGGGCACCGCCAGCAGCGCGCTCACGGTGACCGGAGGCACACGATGACGACCACCGAGCAGAGCCCACGCACATACCCCTCGGTGTTCGTCCGCAAGGGCGCCGGCGGCTGGGGCGACGGACTCACACTGCGCCGCACCGAGACCCGCAACAAGGTGCTGTCGGTCACGGGCGGGGGTATTCACCCGGTCGCCCAGCGGATCGCGGACCTGACCGGGGCGGAGGCCGTCGACGGTTTCCGCACCACCGTTCCCGACGACGAGGTCATCTGCGCGGTGATCAACTGCGGCGGTACCGCTCGGATCGGTGTCTATCCGCGCAAGCGGATACCGACGATCGACGTGTATCCCGGCTCGCCCGGCGGCCCGCTCGCCCAGTTCATCACCGAGGACATCTTCGTCTCCGACGTGGGGCTGGACGACATCGTGGTCGAGGAGGGGACGGAGGACGGCGCTGAGGCAGCGCCGGCGCCGGACACGCCGTCGGCCGAGGGCAACCGTGAACAGACCACGGACCCGGTCACCGAGTCCGTCGCGCAGCCGTCGGGAGGCGGCGGACGCTTCTCCCGGATCTCCGACGGCTTCATCAAGTTCAGTTCCGGGATCGGTTACGCGGTGAACACCCTGCTGGCCTCGGGTCGGCAGGCGATCACTCTGACGATCAGCACCATCCTTCCGTTCATGGCGTACGTCAGCCTGCTGCTGGGGTTCGTCATCTACACCGGCGTCGCCGAGGCGATGGGTGAGGGCCTCAAGCCGCTGGCCGGGAACCCGTTGGGGCTCATCGCCCTCGGTGCCGTGGTGGCCCTGCCCTTCCTGTCCCCGATCCTGGGGCCCGGAGCGGCGATCGCCCAGATCATCGGTGTGCTGATGGGCACGCAGATCGCCGCGGGAACCATCCCTGTCGAGTACGCTCTGCCCACTCTGTTCGCCATCAACGGCCAGGTCGGCTGCGACTTCGTCCCCGTCGGTCTCGCCCTCGGCGAGGCGAAACCCGAGACGGTGGCGGTCGGTACGCCGGCGGTACTGCTCAGCCGTCTGATCACCTCCCCCCTCGCCGTGGCCCTTGCCTGGCTCGTCAGCTTCGGGATGTACTGATGAACAACCTCTACTACCAGAGCACCATCCTCCGCGTCGGCGAGGAGGCCGCGGACCTCATCGACGGCGGCGTCCTCATCCTCTTCGGTGAACCGCTTCCGGGTGATCTGGAGAGCCTCAGTGTGGTGCACAAGCCGACGGACACCCCGGCCCAGGAGATACGACGGGGCGACGAGCTGTGGCTCGGTGAGACGCGGCTGACCCTGACCGCGGTCGGGGAGCGCGCCCAGGAGAACCTGACGACTCTCGGTCACGTGGTCGTCTACGTCGCCCCCGATCCGGCTGCCGGGCTGCTGCCCGGAGCGTTGCACGCCGACGGTCCACTCGAGGTTCCCGCACCGGGAACCGAACTGAGGCTCGTCCGCGCGTGACGGTGCGGGTGGGCGAGGCGGGGACGCGATGCGGCCACAGCACCTCGTACGGCCCGTACGGGTCGTACGAGGGTGGCCGTCAAGCGACGGCGGAGGCAGGAAGGAGCAGTACCCATGAACGCCCCTGATGACAGCGCCCCGGCCGAGGACGTCTGCCGCGACTGCGGCGGGACGCTCGTCGAGGGATCCATGGCACTGCCACTGCTCGGCTCACCTCGCTTCGCCTACCGTCTCGGCACCACCGAAGTCACCACCGAGGTGGTGGCCCTGATGTGTCTGAGCTGCGGAACGGTTCGGCTGCGCGGCCGGAATCCCGATCGGATACGGAATGCGGTG
>NZ_AEJC01000119.1 GCF_000317595.1 Streptomyces ipomoeae 91-03
CTCCTCGCGCTGGGCTGCGGGGTCGTGGCGGCGGGCGGTCTGATCCTGCTGACCACCGAGCGGCTCGACGACGAGGCGCGCCGGGAGCGGGGCGACGAGGAGGTCACGGTCACCACGATCGACGGTGTCACCGTCCCCGACCGGGAGGCCCTGACCGTCGAGGCACTGCTCGCGGGTCTTCCGCAGCAGCCGGCCGGGATCCCGGCCGCCGAGGGCGCGATCGACCTCGACAAGCCCATGGTCGTACCGGCCCCGTTCCTGGGGAACGCGTACAGGGACGACGGTCCGTCCGGAGAGCTGCCGCAGCGGCCGTTCTCCGGCGAGCTGTACATCCCGGGGCCGCTCCGCGACCGGCATCGCGACCACGTCACATCCTGAGCACGGCCACGTCGCACCCTGAGCGGGAGGCCCGGAACCGGGCCTCCCGCGGCGCGTCATATCCGTACCCCTCCCGCCCTGAGATAGGCGATCGGGTCGATGTCGCTGCCGAACCCGGGCCCCGTCCGCACCTCGAAGTGCAGATGCTGGCCCGTGCTGTTGCCCGTGTTCCCCGAGCGGCCGATGCGCTGGCCCGCGCTCACGTGCTGGCCGTCCTTCACGGAGATCGCCGACAGATGGGCGTACTGCGTGTAGCGGCCGTCGGAGTGCCGGATCACGACCTGGTAGCCGAAGGAGCCGCCCCAGCCGGCGGTGACGACCTCCCCGGAGCCGACGGACTTCACGGCGCTGCCGGTCGGCACGGGGAAGTCGACACCCGTGTGGTAGCCCTTCGACCAGGAGGAACCGGAGGCCCGGTAGGGCGTGCCCAGGGAAGCGCTCACGGGGGCGACGAAGGACGTGGACGACTGCCGCTTGTCGGCCTTCTGCTCCTTCCTCTCCTTCTGCTCCTTCCGCTGCTTCGTCTGCTCCTGCTTCTCGTCGGACACGTCCTTGTCGGTGTCCGAGCCGCCCTTCGGGACCGTCGCGCGCAGACTGAGCCGCTGCCCCGGCACTATCAGGTCCGGGTCGGAGCCGATGGTCTTGCGGTTGGCGTTGTAGAGCCCGCGCCAGCCGCCCTTCACCTCTTGGGAGTCGGCGATCTCGGAGAGGGTGTCGCCGCGGACGACCGTGTACATCTCGACCTTGCCCGCCTGCGACTGGGGCGTGGTCTGCGGTTTCACGTCCTCGATCGTGCGTGTGGAGCCACCGCCGCCGGGCTTGATGTCGGGTGTGTCGCCACCCCGGGTGAGCCCCGCCCGCACCGAGCACACCGGCCAGGCGCCGGGCCCCTGCCCGTCGAGGACCTTCTCGGCGATCGCGATCTGCTGGTCCTTGGTGGCCAGGTCGGCGCGCGGGGCGTAGGCCGTACCGCCGTAGGCCTCCCAGGTGGACTGGGTGAACTGGAGGCCGCCGTAGTGGCCGTTGCCGGTGTTGATGTTCCAGTCGTTGGTGGACTCGCACGCCGCGACCTTGTCCCAGGTCTCGACGTCGGCCGCCTCCGCGGTCCCGGTGGCGATCAGCGGAAGCGCCATTCCGGCCCCGCCGGCGGTGACGGTGAGTGAGGCGCGGTTGATCCTGTTCGGCTGGTACCGGCGGTGCCGACCGCGTGCGGCCATCGAGAAGCCCCCCTCGCATATGCCATGAGCCGCAAAAGTAAGCGCCGCGAACCGGCCATGACAAGACGAAAATTCAGCCGCGCCAGCCACTCCAGTGGCGCGTAAGCGACCTGATCCGGGCGCATAAGTGCCCTTGTCCGGCGCACGAGTGACCGCGTACGGCGCGTAAATCACCCGGATGCGCGGTCCATTGAGGCAGGTGGGGCCCTTCTTGCGTACTCAAGCCCGGCAGGCCGCGCGGTTCGGTCGGGGGCGCCGCACGCCGGGACGGCCGAGAGGACAATACTGGCGGGCAGGAACGGCACGACCGATATGAGGACCTACCGACGCCACGACTCGTCAGGACTGACCAGCACCACGCTTTCACCATCCAGCACCACGTTTTACAGCGACCAGCGCCACGTTTTACAGCGACCAGCAGCACGGGTCGTCAGGATCGACCGGCACCACTGATTCCAGGATCCATAGGAGCCAACCGTATGAGCACTACCGCCCAGATCGGCGTCACCGGCCTCGCGGTCATGGGGAGCAATCTCGCCCGCAACTTCGCGCGCAACGGCTACACCGTCGCCGTGCACAACCGCACGTCGGCGCGTACGCACGCGCTGGTGAAGGAGCACGGACACGAGGGCGACTTCATCGCGGCCGAGACCGCCAAGGAGTTCGTGCAGGCGCTGGAGCGGCCCCGGCGCCTGGTGGTCATGGTGAAGGCGGGCGGCCCCACGGACGCGGTGATCGAGGAGTTCGCGCCGCTCCTGGAGCCCGGTGACATGATCATCGACGGTGGCAACGCGCACTTCGCCGACACCCGCCGCCGCGAGGCCGCGCTGCGCGAGCAGGGCATCCACTTCGTCGGCGCGGGCATCTCCGGTGGCGAGGAGGGCGCGCTCAACGGGCCCAGCATCATGCCGGGCGGCCCGGCCGAGTCGTACGAATCGCTCGGCCCGATGCTGGAGAAGATCTCCGCGAAGGCCGCCGACGGGGCCCCCTGCGTCACGCATGTCGGGCCGGACGGCGCCGGGCACTTCGTGAAGATGGTCCACAACGGCATCGAGTACGCCGACATGCAGCTGATCGGCGAGGCCTACCAGCTGCTGCGCGATGTCGCCGGGTACTCCCCCGCGCAGATCGCGGAGATCTTCCGCACCTGGAACACCGGCCGCCTCGACTCCTACCTGATCGAGATCACCGCCGAGGTGCTGGCGCACGTCGACGCCGCGACCGGCAAGCCGTTCGTGGACGTGGTGGTGGACCAGGCCGAGCAGAAGGGCACCGGCCGCTGGACCGTCCAGATCGCCCTCGACCTGGGCGTTCCGGTCTCCGGCATCGCCGAGGCCGTCTTCGCCCGCTCCCTGTCCGGCCACGCCTCGCTGCGGGACGCTTCGCGGTCGCTGGCCGGCCCGAAGGCGACGCCGCTGAGCGCGGCCGAGGCCGGGGCCTTCGCCGACCGGGTCGAGCAGGCGCTGTACGCCTCCAAGATCGTGTCGTACACGCAGGGCTTCCACGAGATCGACGCGGCCCGTGCCGAGTACGACTGGGACATCGACCTCGGCAAGGTCGCCTCCATCTGGCGTGGCGGCTGCATCATCCGGGCCGCCTTCCTCGACCGGATCCGCGCGGCGTACGACGCCCGGCCGGATCTGCCGAGCCTGCTGTCCGACGAGACGTTCGCCCAGGAGATCGCCGCCGCTCAGGACGACTGGCGCGAGGTGCTGATCGCCGCGACGCGGCAGGGGGTGCCGACGCCCGGGTTCGCGGCGGCGCTCGCGTACTACGACGCGCTGCGGGCCGAGCGGTTGCCTGCGGCGCTCACGCAGGGGCAGCGGGACTTCTTCGGGGCGCACACGTATCGGAGGGTGGACCGGGAGGGGTCGTTCCACACGTTGTGGGGCGGGGATCGGTCGGAGGTCGACGCGTAAGCGAGGGAGACCGACGCCTGAGGTGGGGGGGGACGGCGGATCCGTTGGCGACTACGGGTTCGTTGGTGACTACGGGTTCGTTGCGGCTGGTAGCGCGGTTCCTCGCGCCCCCAGGGG
>NZ_AEJC01000120.1 GCF_000317595.1 Streptomyces ipomoeae 91-03
GTCGCCGTCGACGACGGCCTTCGCGATCTTCTCGACCTCTTCGGCGCCGGCGGACTCGCCGAGGAGCAGGGACTTGGTCTCGGCGGCGAGGACGATCGCGATCAGCATGAGCAGGACGCCGACGCAGAGGGTGCCCGCACAGACCGTCCGTCCCCCTGTCATACGGTCCCGGGGTCGTCCGTGACCTCGTAGCCGGGGGAGGTCTCCGTCTCGGTCTCGGCCATGGAGCGGGCCCGTCCGCCGTAGTAGGCCGCGATCAGTTCACCGGGGCCGTAGGCGGGATGCCTGGCCCGTTCTCTGTTGAGCCGGACGAAGATGTTCCACTCGTCGTGGCAGCTGAGGCTGTACGAGCCGCCCGCGCGCACGGTGTAGAAGCGCACGAACTCCTTGCGCCGGGCCTCCCACACCAGCGCGTCCTCCGGATCGGTGAGATCCAGTGAGCGGCGGGAGCCGTCCGGGCCCACGACGGTGCCGAAGTCGGTCCAGAAGTCCGGGTCGATGGCGTACTTGCGGGCGAAGTAGGCCTCCACCCCGGCCACCAGCGAACCACTCCCGCCCGAGTCGGCCCGGAAGAACCCGTGCACGTCGTCGGGGCCGAGGAAGTAGAACGCGTCGAACAGGCCGCCGAGCTGGAGCTTCTGGCGAGGGGGCGGGCCGGGCGGGTCGGTGAGGTAGTCGTCCTCGGCGAGGACCCGGGTCCACATGCGCATGTAGTCGCCGCCGGTCGGCCGGGCGGCGGCCATGAGTCCGGCCAGGGTCAGCGGCCGTCCGGTCTCCCGGGCGAGTTCGGCGATATGCCGGGTGACCAGGCCAGTGCCCTCCTTCGACTCCAACTGGTACGCGGCCGGGTTGACGACGAAGAACCGCTCGCCCCACTCGGCGGCCAGCCGCCGGGTGACGAAGTGGGCGATCTCCGTGTTGGTTCGGAAGTGACCACCGCCGCGTGAACTGATCGGGCAGCTCAGATAGACGACGATCCGGTCCTCGGCCTGGGCCCGGGCGATGTCCGACTGGATGAGGGCGACATGCTTCTCGAAGACGTCGAACCAGTCGCCGGTGTGCCAGGTGAAGCGGATGATGGGGCGGCCGGGGACGGGGTGGCCGGTCGCTGTGGGGACGGCCGTAGGCGTGGCCGCGGGGCCGGCCGTGGGGGTCGGGGGATCTGCTGTCCCGGTAGTGGTCGTCCTGGCGGGGGTGGTCGTCCTGGCGTGGGGGGTTGGGCCGGTGTGGGTGGTTGGGCCGCTGTCGGTGGTCGGGTCGGTGTGGGTGGTTGGGCCGCTGTCGGTGGTCGGGTCGGTGTGGGTGGTCGGGTCGGTGTCGGTGGTCGGGTCGGTGTGGGTGGTCGGGTCGGTGTGGGTGGTTGGGCCGGTGTCGGCCGTCGGGCCGTTGCCGGGGGCCGGCTTTGTGTCAGTGGTTTGCCTTGCGTCGATGGGTGCGCCGGTGTCGGTGGTCGTGCTTGCGTCGGTGCTCGGCAGGGTCGGGTCTTCGGGCATGGTGTCCTCAACTTCCCCAGCCCGTCGGGCCGAGCAGGTTGTTGTTGCGTACCTTGATCCGGTCCGGGACACCGGCGTTGTAGGTGGCGACGAAGTCGCCGCCGAGCTCGTCCTCGGTGCCGTTCTCGTCCATCACCCGCAGAACGGTGAACCAGGAGTTGAGCAGCCCGTCGAAGTGCGCGATGCACCAGGTGAGTTCGACGGTCATGGCGTTGACCCATGCGTCCAGATAGGCCTGCGTGCCGGTGCCCGGCGCCTCCGCCAGCGGCCCCTTGGTGATGTTCTCGGCCGCGACACCCCGCAGCACCTCACGCAGGGCCGCGAACTGCTCGTCCGTGACCGAGTGGGGGTCCCGCTGGATCGCCTCGGCCAGCCGCAGACAGTGCTGCTGGGGCACGGTGTAGAGGGGATCGGTGACCCCCTCCCAGGTGAACGTGCGGTCCTCCCAGTCCGGCCGGCCCGCCGAGTCCACGAGGCGCAACAGCATCTCCTCGGCGCGCGCCGCCCGCTGCGCCGGGTCGCAGTACGGGAGTTGGGCGCGCAGCACCTCGTACCCGATGTAGCTGTGGTGGGTGAGGGAGTAGCGGCTGCGGTTGAGCAGGCTTACCAGGTTGATGACCAGTTCTTTCGTCACCCGGTCCACGAAGCCGCCCTGCGGGAACAGGACGCTCTCTCCGGCGGGGTCGCCGGGCGGCCGGGGCGTGGGCGCGTACCTGGGGGCGTCGAAGATGAAGGAGTTGGCGTACTCGACCTCGGTCAGCGCGAGGCCGGGGAGCCACGCCATCGTCCGGAACAGGTTGCTCGGGATGCCCCAGTCCCGGATCGATCTGTCGAGCTCGGTCCGGACCCGCGCCTCGGTCCGTCCGGCGGGCAACACGGGCACACGAGGCCCGGGGCCGGTGGGCGGGATCAGGTCGGGCATGGGATCACGCTCCTTGCTGAGGTGTTCGGTGCGGATGGGTGGGGCGGGGCCGGTCTGGTGGTGTGGGAGTCGGTCGGATGGGGCGGGCCGGGTCGGGTCGGGCTGGGCGCGGGGCGTCGGATGGGCGCGGCGGTGCCCGGGTGGGTGGGGGCGGTGCTGGCTGGGTGGCGTGGTGCCCGGGTGGGTGGGGCGGAGTCGGTCGGGTGAGTGGGGCGGAGCCAGCCGGGTGGCATCGTGCCCGGGTGGATGGAGCTGAGCCGTCTGGGTGCCATGGCGCCGGTGGGATGGAGTCGGAGCGGCACATGGGCGTCGCCGGGTGGGATGGAGTCTGAGGGGCGCGTGGCGCCGGTCGGCGTGGCCGTCAGCCGAAGGGCGTCAGGCGTCCGTACTTGTCGGCCCAGTGCCCGCTGAGCCCGGGGAAGCGGTCCAGCACCTCGCGGACGGCCTCCGTGGAGCGCGGCTTCATCTCCTGCGGCAACCACAGATAGCCGCCCTGCTCCGGCGGGACCAGTCCACGGACCAGTCTGTGGACGATCACCCGGTCGCGGCGGGAGTCCTCGCCCTCGCCGTCGGGCCGGTACGGGTTCTGCGCGACGGCCGAGGCGGCGCCCCGGGTGGAGATCTGGTCGACCTCAGGGATCAGCCGCCAGAGCTGCTGGGCCTGGTAGCTGGTGACGGAGCCGGCGAGGTTGGCCTCGATGCCGCGGTGGTGGCAGTAGTCGACGAAGAACCTGATGTCGTCGAGGCTGAGGATGCCCCGTCGTTTCAGACCGGACGTCTCGTCGACGTCCAGGGAGTTGAAGTCGGTCATGCCCGGGCTCCGCTCGGTGGCGACGAGTCCCACGCGGGCGACCTTCAGCAGGACGCTGGTGTCGAGCATCATCGCGCCCGCACCGGCGCGCACGGTCGCGTCGACCATGCGGGCGATCGCCTCGCGGTCGGTGCGCCGGGCGGCGCGGTCCCCGGTCAGGCCGTAACGGGCGTGCGGGAACAGTTCGTTGAGGGCGACGGTGGTGTGGCGGGTGCCCTCGGGCAGGACTCCGTGGTCGATCAGCGCCTCCAGGTCCACCTGGGCCGGGTCGGTGAACAGGAAGTTCCCGTCCTCGTCGCGCAGCGTCCCGGCCGCGAACCGCGTCAGGTCGAACCCGTTCTCGGCGTCGGGCTCGCACGGGTGGAACTCGCGCAGGCTCACCAGGGCCGAGCGGACCCCGGGCACCGAGCGGCGCTTCTCCCACAGGTCGAGGTCCTGGGCGAACAGCACCGACATCACCTGGGTGTGCGAGAACCCCTCGGTGCGCCGCAGGGTCTGCACGCACTCGTGCAGCACATCGGTGAGCAGACCGGTCTCCATGCCGTCCAGGCCGACCTTCACGATGCCGCAGGGGTGCACCCGGGTCCCCATGGACACCGCCACCCCGAGCGCTGCCTGGGAGGCCTTGCCGGCGATCTCGTACGCCGACTTCTGGATCGCCGCCCCGGTCCCGGAACGGTCGAACAGCAGCTGGTCCTCACCGATATTGGTGGACAGCTGGACCTCCAGATCGCGTCGGAAGCCCAGGACCGCGTCGCTGATCGCCATGATCTGCTGCGGCTTGATGTTGCCGAGGGCGCTGCGGGGATCCTCGCTGTCGATGATTCTTCCGCCCCCGAGTACGGCCTCGCGGGCCTCTTGCGGATTGAAGACACTGACGAGCAGCTTGCGGTTCATCGCCCGGTCATTGGTCATGAGAAACCCCGGTATCGGATCGCGCGGAGTGCCGGGCCGAGCGTCGGACCGGCAGCCAGACCGATTGTCGAACCGGCAGCCGGACCGATTGTCGAACCGGCAGCCGGATGGACTGCCGAAACCGGCAGCCGGTCGATTATCGGATCGGCAGTCGGGTCTATTGTCGAATAGGCGACCGGATCGCATGTGTGATCGGACGCCGGATCGGCTGTCGGATCTATAGGTGGATCGCTCGGACTCGTACTGGTTTTCCATTTCTGGCTCATACGCCGTCTGGCGCGGCGACCAGCTCATTCGCCGTCCGGCGCGGCCATTCGAATGTGGCAGTGCGGGGCGCATCCTGTCCAATAGATTCGTTGATAACCTCTCGGCATGGATGTGGATCTGCGCTTGCTGCGATCCTTCGTCGCGGTGGCGGAAGAACTTCACTTCACCCGCGCGGCGCAGCGCCTGCACATTACGCAACCCGCGCTTTCCAAACAGATCGAACAGCTGGAGCGGAACCTCCGTCTGCCGTTGCTGAAGCGCTCCAGCCGTTCCGTGACCCTCACCGCCGCCGGCCGCGCGCTGCTCCCCGGAGTGCGACGGCTCCTCGCGGACTGGGAGGGGGCGCTCGGGGTGGCCAAGGAGGCGGCGGCGACGGAGGAACGGACCCTGCGCGTCGGGTTCATCGCCAACGCGGCCAATGAACTGACCCCCCGGATCCTCGCCGCCTTCGCCGCGATCCGCCCGGACTGGCGGGTCGTGATGACCCAGGCGCCGTGGGCCGACCCCACCGCCGGGCTGGCGGGCGGCGACGTCGACGTGGCCCTCGTACGACCGCCGTTGCCACAGGGGGCATCGAGGATTCGTACACAGGTGCTGTTCACCGAGGACCGCTGGGTCCTCATGGCTGCCGGGCATCCACTCGCCCGACAGGACGTGGTGCGCTTCGAACAACTGTTGGACGAGCCGTTCGTCGCCGTACCCGCGGAGGCCGGTGTCTGGCGGGACTTCTGGCTGGCCCTCGACCACCGCGACGGACATCCCGTGGTCATCGGTGCGGAGGTGAACACCACCGACGAGTGGATGGAAGCCATCGCCAACAACTTCGGGCTCTGCCTCACCGGCGCCTCGACCGCCCGTTTCTACCCCCGCCCCGGAGTGGTCTGCCGGCCCATCGACAAGATCACGCCCACGGAGGTCGCCGTGGCCTGGCGCGCGTCCGACGGCCGCCAGGTGGTCGCCGACTTCGTCACGGCCTGCACGGAGACGGCGGCGGAGGCGGCTGCGTCGAACGTGGAATCGAGCGGGGTGTCGGATGGAGATTCGGGCGGCGGTTCGGGCGATGGTTCGCGCGGGGATTCGGACGACGGTTCGGGTGATGGTCCGGCCGAGGGTGCTGGCGATATTCGGGCGGGAAGTGAGTAGAAGATCGATCCGGGGTCGGATGTGACCCGGTTCGATGAACCCGAATTGACCCGTTCGCTGGCTTCCATCGGCCTTCCGGCTGCCTTTTGCTGACCTTCCGCTGTAATTGGCTGTCGAATCACAGGTCGAGTCACAGGTTGAATTGCTTGGACGGGAAAGGCGCCGAATGGTTTCTGCGGTGTTTGCTCGCTCTTTGTCGCAACCGGATCGGAGGCAAACATTCCATCCGGGCATGAACGAATCTATTGGACGTCGCTGATCCGGCGTTGCGAGCATTCGGGAGAAAGGACCGCCTCCCGGCCGGGCCAGCGGGCCCTTGGTCACCGGCCGCCGCATCGCCGAAGGGTATTCACCGTGGTGAATCTCCGGGCAGCCATTGTCGGCTGCGGAAGTATCTCCTCCTCCCACCACACCGCCGCCTATGTCGCCGACAGCCGAGTGAACCTGGTCGCCGTGGTCGACCCCGACCACGACAGAGCCCGGGCCATGGCCCGCCGGTTCGGTGTACGCGAGGTCTTCAGCTCCCTGGACGAGATGCTCGCCACCACGGACGTGGACCTCGTCAGCATCTGCACTCCGCCCCACCTGCACGCCCCGCTGGCGATCACGGCCCTCCGGGCCGACTGCCATGTGCTCTGCGAGCAGCCCGCCGCCACGAACGCCGCCGACGTGGCCCGTATGGCCGCCGTCGCCGCGGCCGAACACCGGGTCCTGACCTTCGGGTTCCCCTACCGCCACCTCACCGAGGCACGCACGGCGCGCGGCCTGATCGACACCGGTGAGATCGGCGAGATCTACGACGTCCAACTCACCGCGATGCGTCGCAGCGGTGCCTCCGACCGGGGCTGCCACGTTGATCGCGCCCGAGCCGGCAGTGGCCCGCTCATCGACATCGGCGTCCATGTCCTCGACCTCGCCATGTGGCTCACCGGCTTCCCCGAGGCCATTGACACGCTCTGCGTCACACCCGACCGGGTCCTGGGGCGAGGAGAGGGAGTGCGGGATGGCGTCGAGGGCTTGATCAGCCGGCGTGGAGGAGCCGGAACGAAGTGGACCGGCCTCGTCCAGTACCGCGACGGCATGTCCCTGACGATCGCCACCTCGTACGCCGCCCAACCGGCCGACGAGGAGATCATCCGGGTACGGCTGCTGGGCGACAAGGGAGGTCTGGAGGTCTTTCCACTGCTGCTGTCCCACCCGAACCCGCCCGCCCCGGGTCACACCCGACTGGTCCTGCCGGGCGAGCCCTGGGACCACGAACTTGCCCACCGGCGACAGACCGCGGCCTTCGTCGACGCCTGCCTCGGCCGCGGCCCGGTGCCCGTGACCCCCGCCGAAGCCATCCATGTCCAGGACATCGCCGACCGGCTGTACCGCTCGTCCCACGGGACCGCTGCCATTGCCGGCCCTGCGGCCACTTCCACGGGGAACCCGGCGGAGCCTGCAGGCCCGGTGGACCCGGCGAACCCGGCGGAGCCTGCAGGCCCGGCAGGCCAGGCGAACCCCGGCCACACGAACCTCGTTCGGGAGGCGACCAGTGCTTGAGACGCCGCTCGCCCTCTTCGGTGACACATCGCGCGCCTACACCTGCCATCCGCCTCGACCGACTCATCGACCACGCCGATCAACTGCGCGACCGGCCCGCCGCTGACCGGAGCAGCATTGCGGCAGCGGCGACCGCCTCCGCTCACTGACCGCCGTACGACGCACTCATGTCGTCGTACAACGCCTTGGCGCCCTCGCCCAACGGTGGTCCCGCGAGCCATGTGTCGTCGGCCGGGCCGATCGACGTGTTCGAGACGAGCCGAGGCTCGCCGCCGACCATGTGGAACCAGCCACCGCCGGACGAACCGCCGGTCATGGTGCAGCCGATGCGATACATGGTCGGCAGGGTCGGGTCCAGGGAGAGCCGCCCGGGCCTGTCGATGCACCGGAACATGCTCAGACCGTTGTACGGCGGGGCCGCCGGGTAGCCCCAGGCGCCCATCGCGTCGACCTCGGTCGCGGACGGCGCCGAGAAGTCCACGTCGAGGGCCGTACCGACGGCTTCCTCCAGGGACTCGGAACCCGACTCCGGTTTCACGTGCAGCACCGCGTAGTCGTACGGCGCGCCGGCGCCGCCCTCCTCGGAGCCGCCGGCGATCCACTCGTCCGAGGTCGCGGCCCAGTCGGCCCACCACTGGCCGAACGGGGCGATCTCCTCGGCGGCAGCACCCGCGGCCAGCTCCTCCTCGGACTTCCCGAGGTCGTTGTAGGCCGGGACGAACACGATGTTGCGGTACCAGCCACCGCCGCTGCCCGCGTGCACACAGTGGCCGGCGGTCCATACGAGATTGGACTTCCCCGGATGGTTCACGTCCGACACGACCGTGCCCGAACAGACCATCGAGCCCTCGGGGGAGTCGAAGAAGATCTTGCCGACCGGCCCCGCGCTCTCGTGGTACGGCGTCGCCTCGGCCTTGGCCTCGACCGGTGCGGGCGTCGGATCGCTGATGCCCCGGTCGGCGGCGGCGTCCTGGGCCGAGATCGTCTTCGCCGGGTCCTCGGCCCCGCGCATCCGCTCGGTGTCCCACAGATCCTTGATCACCGGGTTGACGAAGTCCTTGGCCTCACTGAGCCACTTGTCCTTGTCCCAGTTCTTCCAGCCGCCGTCCTTCCAGTCGTCGACGTCGATGCCGAGCTCTTGGAGCTTGTCGGCGAGGACGTCGGGGATGCCGTCACCGTCTTTGTCGGCGGTGCGGGACGCGGCTGAGCCGGGCCTGTCGCTCGCGCTGCCGTCGCCCGAGCCGCAGGCGGTCGCCGTCAGCGCGAGGCAAGTGATGAGTCCGGTGGCGGCGAGCAGGTGGCATCGCCGATGTGAGAAACGCATGGTTCTCGACCCCCGTCGGAACTAACCGTGTGTCACGCCCACTATGCGGGGGCGCTGGGGGACCGGCGGAGGGCGTGCGGCGAAGATTTCCGTGCGCCACCCGGCCTCCATCCGTCCAGGCGCTGTCGCCCCTGTTCACCGACGGCCCGTCAGCCTCTCGACGACAGCCGCCGAACGGCCACTGCTCACCGCCGTCACCGCTTGCCCGTCATCACTGCGCGAACTTCTCGCTCACCGCCTTGTACACGCCCTCGGCCTCCTTGCCCAGCCGAGGACCGGCCAGCCAACCCGCGCTCACCGGGCCGATGGAGGTGTTGGACACCAGCGCGGGCTCGCCGTTCGAACCGGTCGCCACCCAGCCGCCGCCGGACGAACCGCCGGTCATGGTGCAGCCGATGCGGTACATCGTCGGGTCGGACTCGACGAGCGAGAACCGCCCCGGCTTGTCCGTGCACTGGTACATCGTCTCGCCGTCGTACGGCGCCCCCGCCGGGTAACCGGTCGCGGTGATGCTCTCCACCTGCGACACGGCGGGCGCGTTGAAGTCCACCGGCAGCGCCGAACCGACCATCTCCTCAAGGGACTTGCCGCCGCTGCCCTCCTCCGGCGTCACATGGATGACCGCGAAGTCGTACGGCGCCCCGTCGCCACCCGTCTGTCCGCCCTGCTCGATCCACTGGTCCGACGTCTGCGCCCAGTCACCCCACCAGACCCCGTACGGAGCGACCTCCTCCTTGGTGGCCGTCTGCAGCTCCGACGCCGTCAGACCGCTGTCGTTGTACGAGGGCACGAAGGCGATGTTGCGGTACCAGCCCCCCGACTTGCCGGCGTGCACACAGTGGCCGGCCGTCCACACCAGGTTGGACTTGCCCGGGTTGGCCGGGTCCTGGACCACTGTCGCCGAGCAGACCATCGTGCCCTCGGGGGCGTCGAAGAACACCTTGCCCGCCTCGGGCGCGCTGTCGTGGTACTTCGTGGCCACCGCCTCGGCATCGACGGACTGCGGCGTCGGGTCCGTGACGCCCTGGTCACCGCTGAGGTCGTTCTCGTCGACCTCCTTCTCCGGCTCCTCGGCGTCCCGCATCCGGTCCGGATTCCACAGGTCCTCGATGATCGGGTTGACGTAGTCCTCGGCCTCGCGCAGCCAGTCGTCCTTGTCCCAGTTCTTCCAGGCTCCGTTCCGCCACCTGTCGAGGTCGATCCCGTGTTCCTTGAGCTTGTCCTTGATGTCGTCCGGGATCCGGATCTTGCCATCGCCCCCGCTGCCCTGCGCGGAGGCCGACGCCTCGGCACTGGCCGTGCTGTCCCCCGAGTCGCAGGCGGTGGCGGTCAGCGACAGGACCGTGGCGAGGCCGACCGCCGCCAGCACGGGGGAGGTTCTGCGGCGCGCGCTCCCCTCACGACGAGCGGCGAAGAGCGGGCGTATGGGTCGCATGGTGTGAACTCCCCCTGGGGCGTGAGCGAACTCTGTGCTGCCGAAGCGGATCGCGTACGGCTCCTCCGCACGTCCTCCGCCTCCTTGTACGTATCCGACACGGACACGCGCGGCTTCGTACGTCTGCTTCTTCATACGTAGCGGTCGTACGCGCGGCTCGGTACGGATCCGCCGAGCCGCGTCCCTACGGAACGGCACCACACACTATGCGGTCCTTGTGGGGGACATCCGATGGAACGGCAACGGTTCCGTCACGGCAAGGATCTTCGCCTCACCCGCTTCCCCGTGCGCGCCGCGTCGTTGGTACGTGCGGGGGACCCGCCGGTGCTCGGTGCCCCCTGCCAACTCGCCTCTGAACAGCGGGAGGAAGTGCAGTCGTGGCGGTGACCGAGTCTGCGGTGGCGCCGGTGGGGCGAGAGCCCGAACGAGCACGTCCGGGGTATGACGAGCAGGAACCGGCGCGCACAGAGCGGGAGCACGACAGGGCACGCGCGGCACACGAGGGAATCCTGCGGCGGCAGTCCGCGCGTGAGTCGGCCGCACGCACCTACGCACGCGCCCTGCCGATCGTCCCGGTACGCGCGCGAGGCCTGACGATCGAGGGTGCGGACGGCCGCCGCTACCTCGACTGCCTGTCCGGCGCGGGCGCCCTCGCCCTTGGCCACAACCATCCCGTCGTCCTTGAGGCGATCCGCAAGGTGCTCGACTCCGGCGCCCCCCTGCAGGTCCTCGACCTGGCCACCCCCGTCAAGGACGCCTTCACCACCGAGCTGTTCCGCACCCTCCCGCCCGGACTCGCCGACCGCGCACGGGTGCAGTTCTGCGGGCCCGCCGGGACGGACGCCGTCGAGGCCGCCTTCAAGCTGGTGCGCGCCGCGACCGGCCGCACCGGGATGCTCGCCTTCACAGGCGCCTACCACGGGATGACCGCCGGGGCGCTCGCAGCGTCCGGGGGCGCCTGCGACGTCCGGGTGGCGCGCCTGCCGTACCCCCAGGACTACCGCTGCCCCTTCGGTGTCGGCGGCGAACACGGCGCCGAACTCGCCGCCCGCTGGACCGAGTCCGTCCTCGACGACACCACGTCGGGCGTCCCGCTGCCCGCCGGGATGATCCTGGAACCCGTCCAGGGCGAGGGTGGCGTCATTCCGGCGCCGGACGGCTGGCTGCGCCGTATGCGGGAGATCACCGCTGCTCGCTCGATCCCGCTGATCGCCGACGAGGGCCAGACGGGCGTGGGCCGCACGGGCCGCTTCTGGGCGGTGGAGCACAGTGGAGTCGTCCCCGATGTGATGGTCCTGTCCAAGGCCATCGGCGGCAGCCTTCCCCTGGCTGTCGTGGTCTACCGCGACGACCTCGACGTCTGGCAGCCCGGCACCCACGCGGGCACCTTCCGCGGCAACCAGCTCGCCATGGCCGCCGGCACCGCCACCCTCGCCCACGTCCGCGAGAACGGCCTCGCCGAGCGCGCCGAAACCCTGGGCGCCCACATGCTCACCCAACTCCGCGGCCTCGCCGGGGAGTTCCCGTGCGTCGGCGACGTCCGGGGACGGGGACTGATGATCGGCATCGAGATGGTCACCCCGGACGCGGCCCAGCCCTCGGACGCCCCCGGCCCGCATCCGCCCGCGCCCTCCCTCGCCACCGCGGTTCAACGAGAATGCCTCCGCCGAGGCCTGATCGTCGAGCTCGGCGGGCGCCACGCCGGCGTCGTACGCCTCCTCCCACCCCTCACGATCACCGACGAACAGACGAACGCCGTACTCGATCGCCTCGCGGACGCGGTCGCTTCGGTGGCCGCCACCGCGGTTGCAAGGCGGCCGGGACATTCGGTGCCCGAGCGGATCGGAAGTCCTGGGCGCGTGCCGGGCGGTTGAGCATCGAGCCGGCGTGCCGCGCCGGTCGCAAGGAGCAGGCCACAACCTCCGAACCAGCCCCCGATCCAGCCGAATCACCCAGTCATCGCGGCGCGCCACCTCCGCCCCAGGCACGCCTCGACCGAGTCCGTCTCCCACCTCCTCACAAGGCCGCGCGCCGACCCATTCGCACCACCACTTCCAGGAACGCCCTTGAACGCACCCCCCACCTCTGATGGCCACACCGAGACTCACGAGGAAGCAGCCAACGCCGCGCAAGCCCCACTGCCGGCCAGGGAAGCGCTGCCCCAGGAGCTCACACCAGGCCTCCACCAGGCTGAGCCGCGCTCCTGGTCGGCCGTGCGCAGCCCCCAGCCGACCGGGCCGGTGCCGCATCAGGCTGAGCCAGACTCCCGTCACCCCGAGGCGAGGTCGCGGCAAGCCGAAACAGCCGCTGAGCCGGCCGAGCCACTTCACGACCGCGTCCAGCATGTCCAGTCGCTCCCTCGCCGGCAGAACGGAATCCGGAACTCCGAGCCCTGGCCCGCTTCCTCCACCGACCCCCTGGACCACCCCGACCCGCACACCGCAGCCCAGGCAGCAGCCGTCGAGAACCTGCTGCGCTGCTGGGTGCGCGAACACGACTTCACATCCCCCCATGACGGCATCCTCCGCATCCCCCTTCCCGCCACTGGTACGACCCTCCTCGCTCCGATCCACTACTGGTCCCCAACCGGTTGGCACCGCTTCGGCCTCCCCTACCTCGCCGACGCTCCCAAGAGCGCGCCACCCGCCGACGCGGTGACGGTGGCGGCCCTACTGGCCAGAGAGGCAGCCACGCGAGACACACACGAGTCGGGCCCCTATACGCCCCGACTCACGGCGGCGCCCAGCCCTACTCCTGCCACCGCCAACGGGATCGGCCAGCTCGACCAGTTCGGCCAACTCGACCTGGTCGGCAGGGTCGCTGACTCCACCCGACGCGTCGCCGTGTTCATCGCCGAGCGCCAGGCCAGCCCTGCAGACGGCCCCGACCTGTTCCTCGCCGCCGAGCAGGCCCTCGTCCTCGGCCATCCGCTGCATCCCACCCCAAAGAGCCGGGAGGGACTTTCCGAAACCGAAGCACGGCTCTACTCACCCGAGTTGCGTGGCTCCTTTCCTCTGCACTGGCTGGCGATCGCTCCCTCCGTTCTGTCGACCGACTCGGCTTGGACCGAGCGCGGCCGTGTCGTCCCCGCCGAGCAACTGACCGCACGGCTGGCGGGCACCGGACTGCCGTTGCCCGACGGATACGCGGCCCTGCCCCTGCACCCCTGGCAGCTTCGCGAGGCCAGGCACCGCCCGGACGTCGCGGCGCTGTTGGACACCGGCCTGCTGCGAGACCTCGGCCCGCACGGCTCCCCGTGGCACCCCACCTCCTCCGTCCGCACCGTCCACCGCACCGGCGCCCCGGCGATGCTGAAGCTCTCGCTCGGCCTGCCCATCACCAACTCCCGTCGCGAGAACCTTCACAAGGAACTGCACCGAGGCGTCGAGGTCCACCGCCTCTTGCGCACCGGCCTGGTCAAGCAGTGGCAGGCGGCCCACCCCGGTTTCGGCATCGTCCGGGACCCGGCCTGGCTGGCCGTCACAGCGCCCGACGGCGACCCCGTGCCCGGCCTGGACGTGGTGATCCGCCACAACCCGTTCGGCCCGGCAGACGATGCGTCCTGCGTCGCGGGACTCGTCTCACCGAGGCCGTACGTCCAGACATACGCCCATGGTGGGCACCACGAGCACCGCGCTAGTTGCATCCCTGAGCCACAGGGGCGCCTCGACCGACGGCAGCCGAAGCGGATCCACAGCTCGCTCGCCCAACACCCCGACATTCCGCCTCAGCAGCGCCTCACCATGGGGTCCCGACTCGCCGATGTCGTCACCCGCCTCGCCGGGCGCACCGGTCGCCCTCGACGTGCCGTCGCCGTCGAGTGGTTCCTGCGCTATCTGGAACAGGTCGTGCGGCCCGTGCTGTGGCTGGACAGCGAAGCCGGGATCGCCCTCGAAGCCCACCAGCAGAACACTCTGCTCCTGCTGGACGCCGACGGCTGGCCCGTGGGCGGCCGGTACCGCGACAACCAGGGCTACTACTTCCGAGAGTCCCGCCATGCCGACCTCGACGCCCGGCTGCCCGGCATCGGCGAGCTCAGCGACACATTCGTCTCCGACGAGGTCACCGACGAGCGGTTCACCTACTACCTCGGCATCAACAATGTGCTCGGCCTCATCGGTGCGTTCGGCTCCCAGGGCCTTGTCGACGAGCGACTGCTGCTCGCCGCCTTCCGCCACTTCCTCAGCGATGTGGCCACCGGCCCTGCCCGGTTGAACACAACCCTGCCGGCCCGGCTGCTCGACTCACCCGTCCTGCGCTGCAAGGCCAACCTGCTGACCCGCCTGCACGGACTCGACGAGCTCGTCGGTCCGGTCGATACCCAGTCCGTCTACGTCACCATCACCAACCCCCTTCATCACTGACCGACCGTCTGCGAACACCGACTCCCCTCAAGCCCTGAAATTCCGACTCCCTTCAGCCCCGAGGAACATGACCCACCCCATCTCCTGAGAGGAGCGTCGCCGTGCCTCCCACCGACGCGAGCACCGACAACGGCACCGCCCCGGCCCCGAGCAACGAGGACACGCTGGAGCTGCGCCTGCCCGACGACTTCCTCGCGCTCCTCGCCGAGGACGCCGCGCCGACCGGCGGGAGCACCGAGGGGGAAGAGGGGGTGCCTTCGGCCAACGGCGAGTTGCTCGACCATCTCGCCGACTGGGGGCCGGTCTCCACCTCGGTGGGCACTCTGCACCTCGTCCCCGTCCGCGTCCGCGTCGAACGGGAGCTCACCCTCATCTCCCGTTGGATGAACGACTCCGCCGTGGCCTCCTACTGGAAGCTCGCGGGCCCCGAAGCCCTGACCGCGAGCCATCTCCGGGCCCAGCTCCACGGCGACGGCCGCAGCATGCCCTGTCTCGGGCTGCTGGACGGCACCCCGATGAGCTACTGGGAGATCTACCGGGCGGACCTCGACCCCATCGCCCGCCACTACCCGGCCCGACCCCATGACACCGGAATCCACCTCCTCATCGGTCCCGTGGCCGACCGCGGGCGAGGTCTCGGCTCCACTCTGCTTCGCGCCGTCGCCGATCTCGTCCTCGACAAACGTCCTTCATGTGCCCGCGTCATCGCGGAACCCGACCTTCGCAACTTCCCCTCCATCTCCGCGTTCCTGAGCGCCGGCTTCCGGTTCTCCGCCGAGGTCGACCTGCCCGACAAGCGGGCCGCCCTCATGGTCAGGGACCGGCTGCTGCGCGATCTGATGTAGATCCGATGTGGATCTGCTGTGACGCCGTCATTTCTGGTACACCGCTCGCGGCGACGCGGTTCCCGGTCGAGCCGAGCCAATTTCCGACCCGCGAAAACAAGCGCTGCCCGAGGCAGCCCGGCCCCCCGACCGAGCCCACCCGGCCCTCCGGCCACGTCCCTCCCAGCCAGCCGCGCCCGTATTCCCAGACCGCGCCCAGCCCACCCTCGACCACCCGCACTCGATTTCCCAGCCACCCCCTCGCGCTCCCGACCACTCACGCCCGACTCCCCACCCCCGCCCCTTCCACCTGACTCCGCAACCACACCCGCCCACCCGCTGCCCCCATCGAAGAGAACTCGATCTTGATCCCGCCCCTCACGCCCCTCGCCTCCGCCTCGACCACCCGTTTGTCAGTGCCGAGCCGTAGGGTGGTCGCGCTATGACGAAGCCCTCACTTCACGAACTCCTGCACGCTGCCGTCACCGCTGTCGGCGGTATGGAGCGCCCCGGCCAGGTGACCATGGCCGAAGCCGTCGCGGAGGCGATCGACGACGGCTCCCATCTGCTGGTCCAGGCAGGCACAGGCACCGGAAAGTCGCTCGGTTACCTGGTTCCCGCGCTCGCGCAGGGGGAGCGCGTCGTCGTGGCCACGGCGACCCTGGCACTGCAGCGACAACTCGTGGAGCGGGACCTGCCGAGAACGGTCGACGCACTGCACCCGCTGCTGCGCCGCCGCCCCGAGTTCGCGATGCTCAAGGGCCGGTCGAACTACCTGTGTCTGCATCGTCTGAACGAAGGGGTGCCCCAGGACGAGGAGGAGGGCCTTTTCGACCAGTTCGAGGCCGCCGCCCCCAGCAGCAAGCTGGGCCAGGACCTGCTGCGGCTGCGGGACTGGTCGCAGGAGACCGAGACCGGCGACCGGGACGACCTGACGCCGGGCGTGTCCGACCGGGCCTGGTCCCAGGTCTCCGTGTCGTCCAGGGAGTGCCTGGGCGCGTCCAAGTGCGCGTACGGCGCCGAGTGCTTCGCCGAGATGGCCCGGGAGCGGGCCAAGCTCGCCGAGGTCGTCGTCACCAACCACGCGCTGCTCGCGATCGACGCCATCGAGGGTGCCCCGGTCCTCCCGCAGCATGAGGTACTGATCGTCGACGAGGCCCACGAGCTGGTCTCGCGGGTGACCGGCGTGGCGACCGGCGAGCTCACCCCGGGCCAGGTCAATCGTGCCGTCAAGCGGGCGGCGAGGCTCGTGAACGAGAAGGCCGCCGACCAGCTCCAGACAGCCGCCGAGGGCTTCGAGCGGCTCATGGAGCTGGCCCTGCCCGGTCGTCTGGAGGAGATCCCGGAGGACCTGGCATACGCCCTCATGGCGCTGCGCGACGCCGCCCGTACGGTGATCACGGCGCTCGGCAGCACCCGCGACAAGTCCGTCCAGGACGAGGACGCGGTCCGCAAACAGGCGCTGGCAGCCGTGGAGAACGTGCACGACGTGGCGGAGCGCATCACCAACGGCTCCGAGTGGGACGTCGTCTGGTACGAGCGCCACGACCGTTTCGGGGCCTCCCTGCGCGTCGCCCCCATGTCCGTCTCCAGCCTTCTCAGGGAGAAGCTCTTCGCGGACCGTTCCGTCACCCTCACCTCGGCCACGCTCAAGCTGGGCGGCGACTTCAACGGCGTAGGGGCGTCACTGGGCCTGGCCCCCGAAGGCACGCAGGGTGACGATGTGCCGCAGTGGAAGGGCGTCGACGTCGGCTCGCCCTTCGATTACCCGAAGCAGGGCATCCTCTATGTTGCCAAGCACTTGTCGCGTCCCGCGCGGGACGGCGACCGGGCGGACATGCTGGACGAGCTCACAGAACTCATCCAGGCGGCGGGCGGCCGTACGCTCGGTCTGTTCTCGTCCACGCGGGCCGCCCAACAGGCCGCCGAGGAACTGCGCCTCCGCATTCCCGAGTACCCGATCCTGCTCCAGGGCGAGGAGACGCTCGGCGAGCTGATCAAGGCCTTCGCGGCCGATCCGAAGACCTGTCTCTTCGGCACGCTCTCGCTCTGGCAGGGCGTCGACGTGCCCGGGCCCAGCTGCCAGCTGGTCGTCATGGACAAGATCCCGTTCCCGCGCCCCGACGACCCCTTGATGAGCGCTCGCCAGAAGGCCGTCGAGGAGGCGGGAGGCAATGGCTTCATGGCCGTCGCGGCCACCCATGCGGCCCTGCTGATGGCCCAGGGCGCCGGCCGCCTCGTACGGGCGCAGGGAGATCGCGGTGTGGTCGCCGTACTGGACCAGCGGCTGGCGACGGCGCGGTACGGGAGCTACCTCAAGGCGTCACTGCCCGACTTCTGGTACACGACGGACCGTAACCAGGTCCGTAAATCGCTCGCTGCGATCGACCAGGCCGCGAAGACGGTGGAAGGG
>NZ_AEJC01000121.1 GCF_000317595.1 Streptomyces ipomoeae 91-03
GGGTGGAGACGTTCACGGGCTTGCGGATGGATCGGTTCGTGAAGCTGGTGAAGGTGGTGCGGGAGCAGGGCGGTGACGGGCCCGGTGGAGGCCGTCCGTGGTGCCTGCCGCTGGCGGACCGGGTCCTGCTGGTGGCCGTCTACTACCGCACCAACCTCACCATGCGGCAGCTCGCCCCGCTCTTCGGCATCTCCCCGGCGACTGTCTGCCGGGTCATCCAGCGCCTGCGACCGCTGCTCGCGCTGGAGCCCGCCCCACGGCCGGTCGCCGAGGCGGACCGGCTGTGGATCGTGGACGGCACCCTGATCCCGGTCCGCGACCGCAGCGTGGGTGCCTCGAGCCGCAACTACCGGTTCTCGGCGAACGTGCAGGTCATCATTGATGCCGACACCCGCCTGGTCATCGCCTCGGCCCGGCCGGCCCCGGGCAACAAGGCCGACGCTCACGTCTGGCGGGAGTCCGACCTGCCGGCCGTGGCGACCGGAACCACGGTGCTCGCGGACGGCGCCTACCTCGGCACCGGCCTCATCGTCCCGCACCGCAGAAGAGCCGGACGCCCCCTGCTGCGCGGGCAGCAGGAGGACAACGCCGAACACCGACGCGTCAGGGCCCGCGTCGAGCACACCTTCGCCCGCATGAAGAACTGGAAGATCCTCCGCGACTGCCGTCAGAAAGGCGACGGCCTTCACCACGCCGTCCAGGCCGTCGCCACCATGCACAACCTCGCCCTCGCCGGGTGAAACACCAGGTCAAGCACCACTTCGACCTGCCCGA
>NZ_AEJC01000122.1 GCF_000317595.1 Streptomyces ipomoeae 91-03
TCGCCAGCACTTCAGGCGGGTGATGCCTCGTTCGACGGGTGCGCGAGTGGCGGCCAGGGCCCGGTTGACCGTCTGCTCGGTTGTGGTGAGTTCGCCATGGGGCGGCCGGCGCTTGGGGGTGGTGACCCACTCGCCCGCGCCGATGTAGGCCGTGTCGGCAAGGACGGGGACGCCCTGGCGCTCACAGATCCTGATGATCTTGTGTGTGCGGGCGGCGGTCAGGTCGTGTGTGCGTCCGGGCAGGGCAGGCGAGAGCCACAGCGTCCGGCCGTCCGGGTCCGTGACGACCTGCACGTTCACACCGTGCCGCTTGCGCTTGGTCGAGTAGTCCGCGCGTCCGTCGCCGACCCGGTCGCACTCGGCGAGCGTGCCGTCCACGAGAACGTAGTCGGGGTCTGCCTCGCGCAGGACCTTCAGCAGGCCCGGCGCCTTGTCCGCGAGGTACTCGACGACGGCGGTGACGTACGCGTGGGCGGTGCCGACGGAAATACGGAAACCTGCGGCCAGTTGCGCCAGGGGGTCGTGTCGGCGCAGGTATGCCAGAGCGATCACCGCACGCTCGGACGGCCGGAGTTTGCAGCGTCGGTCACCCTCGTGGGTGACGATCAGCATCGTCACCCACTCCACGAGTGCGTGCGGCAGGTCGAGTGCGGCAGGATATGGGACCAACAGGGCTCCTGAGCTGGAGAGTTGAGACCTAGACACCTCTCTCAACGGCATGGGAGCCCTGTCCGTTGCCTCCGGTCCCGCTGTCACTCATTCGGGGGCCACCCTGAAAACCCTCACTCACAAACGTGCGACCTCGTGTCGCACCTCCGCCTTGCGGAGTTCCCGCCTCGGTCGGGGCGAACCGGCCTCGATTCACGGCCCCAGCCTTGAGCCACTGCCGGACCAGTCCCCGTGCGGGGAAAG
>NZ_AEJC01000123.1 GCF_000317595.1 Streptomyces ipomoeae 91-03
AGTCACCCCGGTAGGGCCACCCCCGCCCGGGCCGGCGGCTCCGCCACCGGCGCCCCCGGCACCGTACGCATCGGAACCCGGCGCGAATCCACCACCGGCACCCGGCACCCCCGGAGCCGGAGCCCCTGGCGCCCCGGGGCCACCAGCACCCCGGACCGCGGCCCGAGCCGCCGCGGGCCCACTCCCCGGCGGAACCGGCATGCCCTGCTGCGTCTGCGGAACCATGCCCCCAGGCGCAGCCGCTCCCCCCTGCCCTGCAAGCCCCCCGTGGGCGTCGGGGCCGGGGACGTACCCCATGGCGGGCCCGGGCCCGCCGCCGGAGAAGTTGGCCCCTCGCTCCAGCCGGTCCAGGCGGGCCATGACGGAGCGCTCGTCACCGTATGTCGCGGGAAGAAGCACGCGCGCGCAGATGAGTTCGAGCTGGAGGCGGGGCGAGTTGGCGCCGCGCATCTCCGTCAATCCCTCGTTGACGATGTCGGCGGCGCGGCTCAGCTCGGCGGCGCCGAAGACGCCCGCCTGGGCCTGCATGCGTTCGATGACATCGGCGGGCGCGTCGATGAGCCCCTTCTCGGCGGCGTCGGGCACGGCGGCGAGGATCACCAGGTCGCGGAGCCGCTCCAGCAGGTCGGCGACGAACCGCCGCGGGTCGTTGCCGCCCTCGATGACCCGGTCGACGACCTCGAAGGCCGCGGCCCCGTCTCCGGCGGCGAAGGCCTCGACGACGGAGTCGAGCAAAGAGCCGTCCGTATAACCGAGCAGGGAGGTGGCCATGGCGTACGTCACGCCGTCCGAGGTGGCGCCGGCCAGCAGCTGGTCCATGACGGACATCGAGTCACGCACGGAGCCGGCCCCCGCGCGGACGACCAGCGGAAGGACGCCCTCCTCGACGGGGATGTTCTCCTTGCCGCAGACCTCGGCGAGGTAGTCGCGCAATGTGCTGGGCGGCACGAGCCGGAACGGATAGTGATGCGTACGCGACCGAATGGTGCCGATGACCTTCTCGGGCTCGGTCGTCGCGAAGATGAACTTGAGGTGCTCCGGCGGCTCCTCGACGACCTTCAGCAGCGCGTTGAAACCGGCCGACGTGACCATGTGGGCCTCGTCGATGATGTAGATCTTGTAGCGACTGCCGGCGGGTCCGAAAAACGCCTTCTCACGCAGCTCACGGGCATCGTCCACGCCACCGTGCGAGGCGGCGTCGATCTCGATGACGTCGATGGAACCGGGGCCGTTGCGCGCGAGGTCCCGGCAGGACTGGCACTCCCCGCACGGGGTCGGCGTGGGGCCCTTCTCACAGTTCAGGCACCTGGCGAGAATGCGCGCACTGGTCGTCTTGCCACACCCGCGCGGCCCGCTGAACAGGTACGCGTGATTGACCCGGTTGTTCCGCAGCGCCTGCTGCAGCGGGTCGGTGACATGCTCCTGCCCGATGACCTCGGCGAACGACTCCGGGCGATAGCGGCGGTACAGCGCGAGAGACGACACGCATACGAGGTTATAGCCGCCCACTGACAACGAGCCCCGGCTCCGAACGAGAACCCCGAGCCCCCTCAGAAGGCCGAAGACCCACGCATCAGAACACCGAAGCCCCACGAAAACGCTGACGCGCCTGAGAACGCCGAAGCCCCCTGAGAACGCGGAGCGCCCCTGAGCCCCAGGGATCCCCGAACACAGAAGACCCCTCACGCACCCGCCAGAGCCAACCTACCCTTGCTGCCTTCCGGCCCTGGGGGAGTTCAGTCAGATAGCGCCGCGTGAGGGGCTGCCCCCAGCCTACCCGATCCCCCGACCCCAGCCGCCCACCTCCCCAACGCCACGCCCCACCTTGATCACCCTCCGCCGAACGAGTTCGCAAGCACACCTCGCCGTCATGTAATGTTTCCGGCGGAGGATTCGCCTAGAGGCCTAGGGCGCACGCTTGGAAAGCGTGTTGGGGGCAACCCCTCACGAGTTCGAATCTCGTATCCTCCGCAGCCGCCCACCAAGGCAAGCGAAGGACCCGACCGCATTGCGGCCGGGTCCTTCGTCGTTCCGTGGTTGCAGTTTTGGTTGCAGTTCCGGCTAACGCCCGTTGAGGACGGCCCGACAGGCGTTGCAGTACATGGCGGCGTTCCGTCCGTAGCGCCGCATCAGCTGGCCGCAGCCAGCACACAGCCCGAGCTCTCACGGCGGGCATCCCAGCGCGGCGGAGGCGGCGGCGCGTTCAACGGTCGTGATCCGCATCGGGTCGCGGGAACGCTGGACAGACATGCGAGGAAGCGTGAAGCCGCCGGTCGGCTGGTCGAGATCGCGTATAGGCCGGCCGTCGCTGACGAACCAGCCCTCCTCTCCTGCTCGGCAGGTGCGGTCGATCTCCTTCTCGGCGAACGTGATCACGTCGTCCTCGTCTTCGGCCGGTGCCGTCGGGAGAGGGGTCTTCTCGCCGATGAGCTCCTGCCCCAGCGCGCGATCGTCGACCGAGACCCACATGTGCCGGCCGGCGCGGCCGTTCCCTCGGTTGGGCACGTAGACCGGGACGCTCTCGCCCGTAGCGCTCTGCAGGACCAGGTCCTCGATGTGGACGGGCTTCCGCTGGGGGAGGCACAGCGCGGGCACGAACCAGTCGCGTGAATCGCGCCACAGCGGCCGGCGCCTTCGCTGACGAGGCAGTGGCGCTCGCTGCTCGCTACGCACTTCCAGACTTCTAGGGT
>NZ_AEJC01000124.1 GCF_000317595.1 Streptomyces ipomoeae 91-03
ACCTCCCTGCCACGCCCCCTGCCGTTCCCACTGCGGGCAAGCCGAAGGGGCCCGGGGGAGCAACCCCGGACCCCTTCGGCGGTGTACGGAACCTCAGCCGAGCGGGCTCTTCGTCGGCAGCTTCGGCAGAGACCCGCCCTTGGTCACGGAGTCCGTCGCCAGACCCCCCTTCGTGGCGCCCTTGGTGGCGTCACCCAGAGCCTCACCGGCAGAGCCCGCGGCAGCCCCGGCAGTCTTCTGCGCGACGGGCGTCGTCTTCTTGACGGCCTTCCCGCCGGTCTTGCTCACGGTCGGCAGGGTCTCCTTGGCCGTCTTGCCGCCGACGTTGCTCGCGACCCCGGTGACGTTCTGCGTCGCGCCGTCGACGGTGTTACCGGCGTTCGTCCCGTCCACGGCGGACAGACCGCCGAGGTTCGGGGTGGCCGGGAGCTCGGGCGCCGCGCTCGCGGAGCCGGCCGCACCGACCACGGAGGCCGCTCCCGCTGCGGTGAGCAGCGCGGTACGGGCGATCCGGCGGGTCAGGGGGAGGGACATGGTGCTCCTTTGACGGAAGAGAACGGTGAAGTGTCCGACCGCGCCCGGGAATTGACCGTCGAGTGGAGGTCGAGGAGATCGTTCCCGGGCTCGGACGCAGTGACTACCGCTCGAAGTCCGTGAAGGTTGCGGCGGCCAAACGTAAAGAGTTGGCAATGCATCGCATTATCGAATGCGGATCAAGTCGGACAATCATCCCCCGGTCCGAAAGTCTGCTGAATCCTTACCGCCCTTTGTTCTCAAGGGGTGTCCGGGCTACGAGGGTGAGCGGGCGAAAACCTGCCCACCTCGTCCATGCGACGCGCCGCGCATCCCCCGCACGGGTGAGCCGCGTCCCCTACTGTCCAATGACGATTCGGACCTCGTCGGCGGTACCGCCCGCGGCAGGGGCCGTACGCCACGCGCCCGCGCGCCCCCCGGCGACCCACTCCTGCCCCGCGAACGTGACCCGCTCGATGTCCAGCCGGGCGGAGTTGGCCACGGCCCAGTGCGCCAGCTCCCAGCCGCGCTGCCGGGTCTTCGTGGCGTCACCGGCCCCGGAGAGGGGGATGGTGACGGCCTCGACGCCGGGAGAGGCGGCCGGACTCGGGCTCGTCCTCGTTTGGGCGCGCGAGGCCGAGGAGTAGGCCTGAGCGCCCGTCCGCTTCAGCACACCGTCCCCGAAGTCCCGTACGAGCGCCGAGCGCACGGCGTCGGGGCCGCCGGCCAGGGCCGTCCCGCCGGCCGTCTCGGTACGCCCCTCACAGGTCAGCGTGGCCGCGGCCCGGCCGGTCAGGGCGGCGGCGAGCAGCGTGGCGTCCGGCTCGTGCTTGGCGTACGCCTCCGGGTAGCCGCTGCGCTGCACCCGCTGGGCGGCGACGGTCAGCGGCAGCTCCTCGTAGCCCTTGACCTTGACGAGGTGCTCGTAGAACTCGCCCGCCGCGTACGCCGGGTCCATGATCTCTCGCTCCGTGCCCCAGCCCTGCGACGGCCGCTGCTGGAACAGGCCGAGCGAGTCGCGGTCGCCGTGGGTGATGTTGCGCAGGCCGGACTCCTGGAGCGCGGTCGCCAGCGCGATCGTCACGGCCCGCTCGGGGAGGTCGCGTGTGGTGCCGACCGCCGAGATCGTCGCCGCGTTGGCCGCCTGCTCGGGCGTGAACTCGTACGACGTCCCGTCCTCGGCGGACACCACCTTGCACTTCGGTGTGCCGTTCCCCCCGGTCAGGTACTGCATGGCCAGATACGCGGCGAGCGCGACCAGCACGACGAAGGCCGCCGCGAAACGCAGGAAACAGCCACGGCCACGGCTACGGGGTTGCGGAGAAACGGTGAACGGCTCTGACACGCCGCACAAGGTACTGGAGAGTAATAGGGCTCCGCTGTGGGTTGTGGACAACCGCACGGAGGTGACCGAATCCGTTCGAAGATCGGTTCCACCTCGTCGACGCGTCGGCCGCACCTCGTCGACGCGGCGGCCCCACCCCGTCGGTGAGTCCGGCCCGCCCTGCCGGCGAGTCCTGCCCGCTCTGTCGGTGCGTCGGGGCCGCGCGTCCGGCGCGTTAGGGTCGAGGGCATGGCCGAGACCCCGATTGACCTCACGCTGGACGCCGCGCGGCTGACCGCGCAGCTCGTCGACTTCCCCTCCGAGAGCGGCAGCGAGAAGCCGATCGCCGACGCGATCGAGACCGCCCTGCGCGCCCTGCCGCACCTCACGGTCGACCGCTACGGCAACAGCGTCGTCGCCCGTACGGACCTGGGCCACGCGGAGCGGGTCGTCCTGGCCGGCCACATCGACACCGTCCCCATCGCGGACAACGTGCCCTCCCGGCTCGACGCGGACGGCGTCCTGTGGGGCTGCGGCACCTGCGACATGAAGTCGGGCGTCGCGGTCCAACTCCGTATCGCGGCCACGGTCCCGGCCCCGAACCGCGACCTGACCTTCGTCTTCTACGACAACGAAGAGGTCGCCGCCGAGCTGAACGGCCTGAGGCATCTGTCCGAAGCGCATCCGGAGTGGCTGGAAGGCGACTTCGCGATCCTCCTGGAGCCCACCGACGGCGAGGTCGAGGGCGGCTGCCAGGGCACCCTGCGGGTCCTGCTGAAGACAAAGGGCGAGCGCGCCCACTCCGCCCGCGGCTGGATGGGCTCCAACGCCATCCACGCGGCGGCCCCGATCCTGGCCCGCCTCGCCTCGTACGAACCCCGCTACCCGGTGATCGACGGCCTGGAGTACCGCGAGGGTCTCAACGCGGTCCGTGTCTCGGGCGGTGTCGCGGGCAACGTCATCCCCGACGAGTGCGTGGTCACCGTCAACTTCCGTTACGCGCCCGACCGTACGGAGGAGGAGGCCGTCGCCCACGTCCGCGAGGTCTTCGCCGACTGCGGGGTCGAGGAGTTCGTGGTGGACGACCACAGCCCCGGTGCGCTGCCCGGCCTCTCCCACCCGGCCGCCGCGGCCTTCATCGAAGCGGTCGGCGGCACCCCCCTGCCCAAGTACGGCTGGACGGACGTCTCCCGCTTCAGCGCCCTCGGCGTACCCGCCGTCAACTACGGCCCCGGCAACCCCCACCTGGCGCACCGGCGAGACGAACGGGTGGACACGGCGAAGATCCTGGCGGGGGAGGAGCGCCTGAGGGCGTGGCTGACGGCGTGAGACGACGGCCGGGCGGGCGGCCCAGCCGGAGTGGCCGACTCTGAGCCACCGCTTGGAGCGCGTGCCGAAGACACAGATGTACCGGGTGGCGAATTGTGGCGGACACGCGCGCGTACCCCGTCCTTGACCCGCGTGGATCTAGGCTGAGGTGAACCACCAGCACGGCGGAGGGAGCGGACATGGCGACCGGCAACCCCGAGGGCAAGAAGCAGCCACCGGACGAGCAGCGGCTGGGGCCGGTGCTGCGCAGGCGCACCCAGGTGCAGGCGAGCACGACCGACCAACGGCTGCTGGACGCGGGCGGTCCGTCGGACTGGGTCCACACCGACCCCTGGCGGGTGCTGCGCATCCAGTCGGAGTTCATCGAGGGCTTCGGCACGCTCGCCGAACTCCCACCCGCGATCAGCGTGTTCGGCTCCGCCCGGACGCCGGTCGACTCTCCCGAGTACGAGGCGGGTGTGCGGCTCGGCCGCGGTCTGGTGGATGCGGGCTTCGCCGTGATCACCGGCGGTGGCCCCGGGGCCATGGAGGCGGCCAACAAGGGGGCCCTCGAAGCGGGCGGGACGTCCGTCGGCCTCGGAATCGAGCTCCCCTTCGAACAGGGCCTCAACCCCTACGTCGACATCGGTCTGAACTTCCGCTACTTCTTCGTCCGGAAGATGATGTTCGTCAAGTACGCCCAGGGGTTCGTGGTCCTGCCCGGTGGCCTCGGCACCCTCGACGAACTCTTCGAGGCCCTCACCCTCGTCCAGACCCAGAAGGTCACCCGCTTCCCCATCGTCCTCTTCGGCGAGTCCTACTGGAGCGGTCTGATCGACTGGCTCTCCAACACGTTGGTCGCCCAGGGCAAGGCCGCGCAGAAGGACCTCGCCCTGTTCCACGTCACGGACGACGTGGAGGAGGCGGTGGCGATGGTGTCGAAGGAGGCGGGCCGCTGACAGGCCCTTTTCTTCACGTGGGTGGGGGCTGCTCGCGCGGTTCCCACCCACCCGCACTCTCTACGCCAGCCCCCGTCGGGCAACCGTCGGTGCCCGATGCCCCGCGATCGCCGCCACCATCTCCAACACCTGCCGAGTCTCGGCGACTTCGTGCACCCGATACACCTGGGCCCCCAACCACGCGGACACCGCGGTCGTGGCCAACGTCCCCACCACCCGCTCCTTCACCGGCCTGTCCAACGTCTCCCCGACAAAGTCCTTGTTGGACAGCGACACCAACACAGGCCACCCGGTCTCCACCATCTCCCCCAACCGCCGAGTCGCCTCAAGACTGTGCCGCGTGTTCTTCCCGAAGTCGTGCCCGGGGTCGATCAACACGCACTCCCGAGGCACCCCCAGGGCCACCGCCCGCTCGGCCAGCCCGAGGGTCACCCGGAGAATGTCGGCCATGACGTCGTCGTACTCGACCCGGTGCGGCCGCGTACGAGGCTCGGACTCCCCGGCGTGCGTGCACACCAGCCCGACCCCGTACCGCGCCGCGACCTCGGCGAGCCGGGGATCGACCCCGCCCCACGCGTCGTTGAGAAGATCGGCCCCGGCCTCGCAGACGGCCTCGCCGACCTCGTGCCGCCAGGTGTCGACGCTGATGATCACATCGGGAAAGCGCCGCCGCACCTCGGCGACGAAGCCGACCGTCCGCCGCGCCTCCTCCTCGGCGCTCACTTCCGCACCGGGCCCGGCCTTGACCCCGCCGATGTCGATGATCGCGGCCCCTTCGGCCACCGCCTGCTCCACGCGCGCGAGGGCAGGCTCGTCCAGGAAGGTCGCCCCCTGGTCGTAGAAGGAGTCCGGGGTCCGGTTCACGATCGCCATGATCACCGGCTCGTGAGCACCGAATTCCCGCTTGCCCAGCCTGAGCATCTCCTGTGACCTCTCCCAGTACGTCCTGCTGATCGGCTGCCTCGCCCGACCGTCCGAGACCCTAACTGTCAGACTCGCATGGCACGATCGGAGCCGAACACATCCGAGGGGACCCAGCGATGTTCACATTCTTGTTCCTGGTGGTCGCGCTCGCCATCGTGGTCGCCGCGGTGACGCTCGCCGTGGTGGGCGGCGACAGCGCGGCACTGCCGGAGGTCGCGGGCGAGCGCCTCCAGGACCCGCTGCCGGCGGACCGCCCGGTCAACCGCGCGGACATCGACGCGCTCCGCTTCCCGCTCGCCCTGCGCGGCTACCGCATGACGGACGTCGACGACGCCCTGGGCCGCCTCGGCGCCGAGCTCGCGGAGCGCGACGCCCGCATCGCCGACCTGGAGTCCGCTCTCGCGGGCGCCCACGCGGCGACGACCTCGCTGCACAAGCCGGAGGAGGGCGACCACCAGTGAGCCACGGCACCGCTCTCACCGGCCCCGACGGCGCCCCGCGCTGCCCCTGGGCCCTGTCCACCGAGGACTACATCGCCTACCACGACGAGGAGTGGGGCCGCCCTGTCCACGGCGACGACGCCCTCTACGAGCGGCTCTGCCTGGAGGCCTTCCAGTCCGGTCTGTCCTGGATCACCATCCTCCGCCGCCGCGAGGGCTTCCGCGCCGCCTTCGCCGACTTCAAGATCGCCGAGGTCGCCACCTTCACGGACGCCGACAAGGACCGCCTCCTCGCCGACCCGGGCATCATCCGCAACCGAGCCAAGATCGAGGCGACCATCGCCAACGCCCAGACCCTCGCCGACTGGTCCCCGGGCGACCTGGACACCCTGATCTGGTCCCACGCCCCGGACCCGACGACCCGCCCCGCGCCGAGGACCCTGGCGGACGTCCCGGCGGTGACCGACGAGTCGAAGGCCCTGTCCAAGGCGTTGAAGAAGCGAGGCATCAGATTCGTGGGCCCGACAACGGCGTACGCGTTGATGCAGGCGTGCGGCTTGGTGAACGACCACTTGGAGACATGCGCCGCAAGGAGCGCGCCGGTTTAGGGGCGCGGGGCTGTTTAGACGTCGTCTCATTTGGATTGTTCGATAGTCTGGCGTCGTGGGGATCGTTGAGCGTCTCGTGCCAGACGAGTTGTGGGAACTGTTCGAGCGGGTGGTGCCGCCGGCTCCATCTCGCCCGCAGGGCGGCGGCCGACGACGGTACGGAGACCGGGAGGTCCTGGCTGCGATCGTCTTCGTGGCCACGTCGGGCTGCACGTGGCGGCAGTTGCCTCCGTCGTTCGGACCTTCAGGGCCGACAGCCCACCGGCGGTTCACCGAGTGGACCAAGGCCCGGGTCTGGGCCAAGCTCCACCGTCTGGTCCTGGATGAGCTGGGCAGGCGCGGTGACCTGGACTGGAGCCGGTGCGCGATCGATTCGGTGAACATGCGCGCGATGAAAGGGGGGAGCTGACAGGTCCGAATCCTGTCGACCGGGGCAAGAAAGGCTCAAAGATCCACTTGATCACCGAGCGGACCGGTCTGCCCCTCTCCATCGGCGTCTCCGGCGCCAACCTTCACGACAGCCAGGCCCTCGAACCCCTCGTCCGCGGCATCCCGCCGATCCGCTCCCGCCGCGGACCCCGCCGGCGCCGCCCCGCCAAACTGCACGCGGACAAGGGCTACGACTACGACCACCTGCGCCGATGGTTACGCCAGCGCGGCATCACCCACCGCATCGCCCGCAAGGGCATCGAGTCCTCCAAGCGGCTGGGCCGCCACCGCTGGACCATCGAACGCACCATGGCCTGGCTCGCCGGCTGTCGCCGACTCCACCGCCGCTACGAGCGCAAAGCCGACCACTTCCTGGCATTCACTGCCATCGCCTGCACCCTCATCTGCTACCGCAGACTCACCAAATGAGACGACGTCTTAGGGGCGCGGGGCTGTTTCGATCCGCGGCTCCGCCGCGACGGGGGTCCCTCCCGCTCGGGCGAAGTCGAGAGCGGGGGAGTGACCGGCCACAACGAACCAGCGGTTCCCGACGGCGCCCGAGCCCCCCGAACCAACCGGACTCAACGCCCCAAATACTTCGGCTTCTCCTTATTGACGAACGCCTGCACCGCGATCCCATGGTCCTCGGAGGACCCGGCCCGCGTCTGCAACTCGTCCTCCTTCTCCAACGCCTCCTGAAGGGAATGCGTCAGCCCGAACGCCAGCGACTCCTTCAACGCCCCGTACGCCACGGTCGGCCCCTCGGCCAACGCACGGGCCACCTTCACGGCCTCCTCGGCCAGCTCGGCGCTCGGCACCACCCGGTTCGCGATCCCCAACTCGTACGCGTCCTGTGCGCTGATGCTCCGCGGGAAGAGGAGCAGATCGGCGGCCCGCCCGGGCCCGACGACCCTCGGCAGCGTCCAGGAGATCCCGGAGTCGGCGGTCAGGGCGACCCCGGCGAAGGACGTGTTGAAGGCGGCCGTATCGGCGACGACCCGGTAGTCCGCCGCGAGCGCGAACCCGAAGCCGGCCCCTGCCGCGACCCCGTTCACCCCGGCCACCACGGGCTTCGCCATACCGGTCAGGGCCCGCACGATGGGGTTGTAGTGCTCCCGAACCGTGGTCATGGTCGCCTGCGACCCCGTCTCGGCGTCCTGCCGCAGCAGCCCGATGTGCTCCTTGAGATCCTGCCCCACACAGAAGGCCCGGTCCCCGGCGGCGGTCAGCAGCACGGCCCGTACGGCGGCGTCCGCGGCGGCGGCCTCCACGGCCTCCCGCAGCGCGACCTTCGTCGCGATGTTCAGCGCGTTCATCGCCTCGGGGCGGTTCAGCGTGATCGTCGCGAGCCCGTCGCTCACCTCGTAGAGCACGGTGTCGGCCATGGCGGTTCCCCTCCGGTGTCGCGGCTCCGGCGTACGGATCGGTGGCGGTAGGTACCGACCAGTACGTTCTGCGTCACAGCACAGCATGGCGGAGATCACCGGCGGTGGCGCGGGCGGGACGTGTGACCTGCGTCAAAGAATCACGATCGGCCGAGCGACGGCGGAGAAGGTGCGCGGTGGCGAAGTATCGCAGCCACATCGCCGAATTGGGTGGTTTTGCTCGGGCGCGTTGCTCAAGCGATGCCGACTGATGTTGGTCATCGGGTCGTGAGATGCGGGATAATGGCCTGGAAGCAATGTGTTCGATGCCGGTGTCGTGTGTCCCTGTTTGGACCGCGCCTGCCCTCCAGGGCCGTCGGCTTTGACGATGAGCTGGTTTCAGGAAGGGGAACGAGCATGGCGGCCATGAAGCCGCGGACGGGCGATGGCCCGCTCGAGGTGACCAAGGAGGGGCGGGGCATCGTCATGCGCGTTCCGCTCGAAGGCGGCGGTCGGCTCGTCGTCGAGCTGACCCCTGACGAGGCCGACGCGCTCGGCGACGCCCTCAAGAAGGTCGTCGGCTGACGCGCGTAGCGACCGTACCCTTTCAACCGCCCCGGCATCGCCACGAATGGTGCCGGGGCGGTTGCTTGTCCCGGCGCCGTGTGTCCCTGCGGCTCAGCGCTTGACCGCGCACAGCAGCCCGTCGCCCACGGGGAGCAGTGACGGAACCAGTTCGGGGCTCTCACGGACCGCGCGCAGCAGCTCCCGCAGTCGTATGACCTCCGTGGGCTGGGGGCCGGAGTCCACGGTGCGGCCGTTGGCGAAGACGCCCTCGAAGGCCACCAGGCCACCGGGTCTGAGCAGGCGCAACGATTCAGCGAGATAGTCGAGGGACTCCAGCCGGTCGCCGTCGCAGAAGACGAGGTCGTAGCCGGAGTCCGCGAGCCGGGGCAGTACGTCCAGCGCGTGGCCGGGGATGAAGCGCGCGCGGTTGCTGGCGAAGCCGGCCGCGCGGAACGCCTGCCGCGCGAACTGCTGGTGCTCCGGCTCCGGATCCACGGTGGTCAGCACCCCGTCCGGCCGCATGCCGTACAGCAGATGGATCCCGGAGACACCGGTCCCGGTCCCGATCTCCGCCACCGCTTTCGCGTCCACGGTCGCGGCGAGCACCCGCAGCGCGGCGCCCGTGCCGGGCGACACCGAGCGCAGCCCTGCTTCCCGGGCCCGGTCACGGGCCCAGCGCAGCGCGTCGTCCTCGGCGACAAAGGCGTCGGCGAACGCCCAGCTCGTCAGCCGGTTGCCGGTAATGACCCTCTCCTCTGTGCCCGTGGTTGCCTGGGCGTGACTGTATCCGTTGCCGCCGGGAACCTGCTGATGGGACCGGTCGTTTAAAGGGGTGAGTGAGTGACGGGGGCCGCGACGGGGGGCAAGGGATGGATCGGGACGCAGAGCAGGCGCAGGTGCGGGTGCTGACAAAGCCATATGAGCCGCATCGGTCATATGAGCAACATCAGCGCACATCAATTTCTTATAAAACCGCTTATCCGGAGCTAACGGGCGAGGTGGCTATGGTAGGGGCTCCACTGGACACCACCAGAGCCGATAGGGGAGGTGCGGCTGCGCCTGTGGATCGGGGAGGAGTGCTGCGGCGCTTTCTCGGATCGGCGGGTAGGCCGAAATCCGTGAACGACACCGCTGACCACAGCCACGCCGACGCTTTCGCCTCGGGCGGAGCGCAGACTGCGACCTTCACCACGGACGCGCACGCGCAGGCGTGGACTCCGCCCACCTGGGAGGAGATCGTCAGCACTCACAGCGGCCGGGTCTACCGCCTCGCCTACCGTCTGACCGGCAATCAGCACGACGCCGAGGATCTCACCCAGGAGGTCTTCGTCCGCGTCTTCCGCTCCCTGTCGACGTACACGCCCGGCACCTTCGAGGGCTGGCTGCACCGCATCACCACGAACCTCTTCCTGGACATGGTCCGGCGCAAGCAGCGCATCCGCTTCGACGCCCTCGGGGACGACGCGGCCGAGCGCCTGCCCAGCCGCGAGCCCACCCCGCAGCAGGTCTTCAACGACGCGCACTTCGACGCCGACGTCCAGCAGGCCCTCGACACCCTCGCGCCCGAGTTCCGCGCCGCCGTCGTCCTCTGCGACATCGAAGGACTGTCGTACGAGGAGATCGCCGCGACCCTGGGGGTCAAGCTCGGCACGGTCCGCTCCCGGATCCACCGTGGCCGCTCCCAGCTCCGCAAGGCCCTCGCGCACCGTTCGCCGGAGGCCCGGGCCGAGCAGCGCCGCGGGTTCGCGATGCCACGGGTGCCCGCCCTGGGAGGAGGGGGCGCGACCGCGTGAGTGGATCCCGGCCCACCCCTGCTGAGCAGCACCTGGGAGACCGACTCTCCGCGCTGGTCGACGGAGAGCTCGGTCATGAGGCGCGCGAGCGCGTCCTGGCGCATCTGGCCACCTGCGCGAAGTGCAAGGCGGAGGCCGACGCGCAGCGCCGTCTGAAGAACGTCTTCGCGGAGGCCGCCCCACCGCCCCCCTCCGAGAGCTTCCTGGCCCGGCTCCAGATGCTCCCCGCGGGCGACACCGACGGCGGCTCACCGCTGGACAGCGGAGGCTTCGCCGGAAGACTCCGGGGCACGGCCGGCGGGCCCGGTTTCCCCGTGGACTCGTCCGACTCCAGGGACTTCGCGGACTTCGGCGTCTTCGGACCCCGCAGCGACTCGTTCGGATACCTCCCGTCGGGACCACACGGCGGCGCTCTGACGCCGTCGGAGGGCCGCGGACTGCTCGGCGGCCGGGGTCTGTCCAGCGGCCGTGGATTCCTCGGTGACCGGGGCTTCCTGAGCGGGCGGAGTTTCCTGGGCGACCGGGGAGCCCTGGGCGGACGCACCCCGTCGACCGGCCGGGGCCTGTCGGCCGACGGACGCGGCACCGCGGGAGAGACGTTCGCGGGCGACGCGACAGACACGGACTCCGCCGAGGAGCGGGGGGACGGCGTCGCGGAGGGCCGCAGAGTCACCGGTGACCGTGGCTTCCGGACCCATGACGTGAGCCGACACGAGGCCGAGCGTTCGGCTTCGCGCGGGATGCGGTTCGCCTTCGTGGCCGCCGGCGCGGTGTCGCTGGCCGCGATCGCGCTCGGTGGAATGACCACCGGGGCGCCCGCCGAGACGGTGGACGCCCGGGGCGGCACCGGCTCCGGCAGCAATGTCACCCCGCTGCGGACCCAGCCCACGGGAACCACCCCGGCCCCCGAGTCGCAGCGCCGCCGGGGCACCGCCGGGCCGCTGCTCGCACAGGGCCAGCGGGCCGCGGGCGAGGCGCCGGTGGCGCCGACGGAGATCTCCGCGCCCCTGCTGCCCGGAGTCCCCGCTCCGGTCGGCCAGGGCCGTACGACCATGCACCCGCTGACCGCGCCCGTGCTGGCCGGTGCCGCCATCATGTCCCCGCTCATACATCCGCTCACCGCCACGCCTCCGCTGCAGCTGACCACGTGGTCCCAGGTACCCGAGCTGACCGCTCCGGGGCTGCTGACGGCTCCCGACACGACCTCGTCCCCCACTCCTTCCTCCTCTGCCCTCCACTGACACCGACGTCTGCGCGGCGGCCCGCGAACCTGGTTGAATCCAGAGTGGGCCGTGGCCGCCCCGGCCGACTCCGGCCCGCGGCACTCGGCGAACGGTGGGCAGCGGGCCGGTCCTTGGGACAGCGGCCCTAGGTGTGGGGAGAACATGAACGAGGGGAAGCCCACGAAGGGGAAGTGGTGGAGCCGCCCCCGAGCGCATGACGCCGGGGCCGAGGCGACGGGGGACCACATGGGCCTTTCGGGGGCCGACGGAGTGCCTGGGGCGCCTGCTGGGGCAGGCGACGGGGCCCCGAGTTCGCGTTCCGGGGTGGACGACGAAGCGACGGGTTCGTTTCGTGAGGACGGCGCTGGGGTGCCTGCGGGGTCGCTCCGCGGGGTGAGCGATGGGGGCGATTTCGAGTTGGACCGACCCGCGACACCGCCCGTCCCGGATGGGCCTGGCCCCGACGACGACTTCGAACTGGCCCGGCCCGAAGGGGCCTTCGGCGCCGAGGGCGGGCTGCGGGGTGCTGCCGCGTCGGGTGCCGATGTTGCGACGCCGAGTGGTTCCGCAGTGGGTGCCGACAGCGGGGGCGACTTCGAGTTGGAGCGGCCCGCGTCCATCGGTACGGGCGAGGGCGCGATGGCTGAGTCGTCCGGCAGTGGTGACGGGGTGACCAAGCTGCTGCGGGCCGAGGCGGGGAATGCTGAGGCCCCGGAGGGACGTTCGCTGCCCTCTGCCGTCGAGGCCCCCGAGGGGAATTCGTCGGCCTCGGCTGAGACGACTGCGCGACTCGGGCTGGAGCGGGGCAACGCGTCGGCTGACGGGGTTGGTTCGCTGCCGTCCGGTGATGTGAGCGCGAGCGGGGAGGCGACCACCCGGCTGGAGAAGGGCGTTTCGGCGGCTGGTGAAACGACTCGCCCGGTGGGACACGAGGGGGCGGGGTTCGATACGGCCGGTGAGGGCCAGGACCTGGGCCAGGGCTTGGGCCAGGGCTTGGGCGAGTCCGGCGTTCCGGCCGCTGGGGTCGTCCCTGTTGCCGACGGTCGGTCGGCGGGTGGGCCGGGCGGTGCCGTGAGCGCCCCTGGAGCGCCCTCGGAGCGTCCCAAGCCACTGCACGACCCCGATCCCTACGGCACCCCGCCCTACGGCGAGCCCGGCCCCTGGGCGCCCGCCCCACCGGTCCAGCACCCGGCGACCACTCCCGCCCACGGCACGTCCGCCCACGCGGCGACCCCGGCCCATGGCACACCCAACTCGGGGGTGCCTCAGGCTCACGGTGGGCCCGTCCCTGCGGTGGCCCCGGCTCATGGCGCGCCCAGTTCGGGGGTGCCTCAGGCTCACGGTGGGCCCGTCCCTGCGGTGGCCCCGGTGCACGACGTGTCCAACTCGGCGGCGCCTCAAGCCCATGGGGCACCCGTCCCTGCGGTGCCCCCGGTCCATGGCGCGCCCAGTTCGGGGGTGCCTCAGGCTCATGGGGCACCCGCCGCCGCGGTGGCCCCGGCTCATGGCGCGCCCAACTCGGCGGTGTCCCAGGCCCATGGCGCGCCCACCGCGGCTCCTGGCGTTCACACGCCGGGCGCACCCCAGGCGCACAGTGCGCCCGCCTCGACGGCAGCCCCGACGCATGCCGCGTCGGCGAGCTCGGCCGTACCCCCGTCGGCGTCCGTGACGCCGGCCCACGGCACCTCCGTAGCGTCCACGGCCCACCAGCCCACGGCGGCGCCGTACACGGACGCTCCTTCGCGCCCGGTGTCCCCGTACGCCGATGCCCCCTCGCCCGCAGCGGCCCCGTACGCGGATGCCTCTCGGCCCGCCACGGCCGCCCAGTACCCGGATGCCGCCTCCCAGCCCCCAGTGGCCCCCCAACCCACCGCAACCCCTTACCCGGACCCGTCCCAGCCCTCAGCGGCCCACTATCGGGACCCCTCTCAGCCCGCGCCGTCCTCCCAACCCCCCTACGCCGACGCATCACCAGCCGGGCCCTCGGCGCCCGGCAACCCCTGGCAGAGCTACGACCCCTGGGCGGGTTCAGGGCCGTTGCAGCAGAACGGGGCCGCGGTGGCCGATGTGGGGCGGGGGAGGAAGCGGCGCGGGAAGGTGCTGCTGCTCGGGGCCGTGTTGCTGGCACTCGTGTCCGGGGGCATCGGCGGGGCCGTGGGGGCCCGTCTGGAGCGGAACGGTGGGGTCGGTGAGGTCGAGCTGCCGCAGTCGAGCGGCGGGGCCACGGGGCGGGCGCCGGACAGCGTCGCCGGGATCGCCGCCAGCGCGCTGCCCAGTGTCGTGACCCTTCACGTCAGCGGCTCGGACGGGCAGGGCACCGGCACCGGGTTCGTGCTCGACGAGCGCGGTCACATCCTCACCAACAACCACGTCGTCGACCCGGCCGGCACGGGCGGCGAGATATCGGTGACCTTCAGCGGCGGCGAGACCGCCACGGCCACCCTCGTCGGCCGGGACACCGGCTACGACCTCGCCGTTGTCAAGGTGACGGGCGTCAGCGGGCTCAAGCCGCTGCCGCTCGGCAACTCCGACGACGTCCGGGTCGGCGACCCGGTCGTCGCCATCGGCGCCCCCTTCGACCTGGCCAACACGGTCACCTCCGGCATCATCAGCGCCAAGGAGCGGCCCATCACGGCCGGCGGCGAGAGCGGTGACGCCAGCGATGTGTCGTACGTCGACGCGTTGCAGACCGACGCGCCGATAAACCCGGGCAACTCGGGCGGGCCACTGGTCGACGTCAACGCCCGGGTCATCGGCATCAACAGCGCCATCCGGTCCGCCGACAACGGTTCCGGCTCGGACGGCGGGCAGGCCGGTTCGATCGGGCTCGGCTTCGCGATCCCCATCAACCAGGGCAAGCGCGTCGCCGAGGAGCTGATCAACACGGGCAAGGCGACCCACCCGGTGATCGGCGTCACCCTCGACAGGGACTACGCGGGCGACGGCGCCCGTATCGGCAACGACAGCGGCGGGGACGCGGTCACCCAGGGCGGTCCCGCCGACAAGGCGGGCATCCGGTCCGGCGACGTCATCACCAAGGTCGACGGCCAGCGCATCCACAGCGGCGACGAACTGATCGTCAAGGTGCGCGCCCACCGCCCCGGCGACCGTCTGGAGCTCACCCTCCAGCGCGGCGGCCGGGAACAGAAGGTCACCCTGAGCCTCGGTTCCTCGGGCGGCGACTGACACCAACTTCACAGGAGGGGGTCCCGCACCCCCTCCTGCCAGGCAAAGCGCTGGGAAAACCATTCTTGTGGGTGTGGTCGGAAGTCGCCCGACAGTACCGGTTCGACAGGATCGCCGGGTACCGTGGACCCGGCCCGGACCACGGAAGACCCTTCCGGACCACGGAACCTCCCGAGGGCCGCGACCGAGGACATCGCAAGGAGCTTCAGGTGTTCAATGACATAGGTACGCTCGAGTTGGTGACGCTCGTTGTCCTCGCCGTACTCGTGTTCGGTCCGGAGAAGCTCCCCAAGGTGATCCAGGACGTCTCGCGCACGATCCGCAAGATCCGCGAGTTCTCGGACAGTGCCAAGCGGGACATCCGCGAGGAACTCGGTCCGGAGTTCAAGGACTTCGAGTTCGAGGATCTCAACCCCAAGACGTTCATCCGCAAGCAGTTGGACAACGACGACCTGGGGCTGAAGGAGCTCCGCAGCAGCTTCGACCTGAAGAAGGAGATGGCCGAGGTCGCGGACGCGGTCCAGGGACGCGAGTCCTCGTCCGCCGTCGGATCCGGTTCGTCTTCGTCGTCCTCGGGTTCGACCGGCGGCTCCGTCGACATGTCCAAGAAGCGCGAGGCCCTCGACGCGGGCGAGCGTCCGCCGTACGACCTCGACGCCACCTGAGCAGTACGCCCGCGTGAGCCGGGAGCCGCCGAGCCGGTGCTCCCGGCTGCCACGGGGGTCGTACACCCGGCTGCCACGGTGGTCGTCACCCGAGTGCCGCTGCGGCCGTACACCCGAGTGCCGCCACGCCCCCGTGCGTGATGCGATTCATACCGTCAAGCGCCCTCGTACGGCCTGAACCCGCCAGTACGCCGTCCTACGCGCCGGGCGCTTTCCCTGCTGCTCGGAGAGCTGTGGCTATGCTGCCCAGTTGTTGTGCGGACTGTAAGGAAAGCGAGCGACGACGCCCGAGGGGGGCGGGCCGCTCCGGTCCGCCGAGAGCGAGGAGGCGTCCGGGCAGATGGAGACGACGAGTCGGGTAGGCGCGCAGGCGTCGGTTGCGGAGGGCGGACAACAGGCCCCCTCCGCCCGGCGTACGGTCGACGGTTACCTGCTGGCGCCCTTCCCGTGGTACGGCCTCGACGAGGCCTTCACGGGGCCGCGCTGGCTGATGCAGGTCGGTACCTCGGCGGAGGGCACCGTCGAGCACGGTTCGATCGGGCACGGCGACGAGCCCTCGGTGCGCAACGAGTACGCCGCCGGGGCGGACGACGAGGCCAGGGAACGGTTCGCGGTCGTGGTGACCATCGCGGCGAACGACGTGCGTCGCAGCGCCGACGGCACGGGGGTCCTGGAGGCCACCTCGGTCTCCTCCGCGGCCTGGCTGGCCGGTGTGGGGCTGCTGTCGTTCACGTGGCCCGGACAGCTGGACCACACCCTGCGGGACGACTGGCTGGACCAGCAGACCGAGACGGCGTGGGTCCTGGCGGACGACCTGGCCGGTCCCGACTGGTCGACCCTGTCGCTGCCGGTGGACGGGGTGCCGACGCCCTTCCACTACCGGGAGTCCGAGTTCGGGTGGGTGCTCGCCGGGTCGACCTCGCAAGGGGTGCATGTGGGGGCGTACGGGAGAGGGATGAGCGCGTACGGGTTGGGCTTCGCCATGATCAAGGACATCACGGAGTACGCATAGACGAAAGGGCACCGCTTCAGTTGGTTGCGGTGCCCCTTTTCGCCGCAGGGCCCTGGGTTGTCCGGGGACTGCGGGCCGTCTGTGGCTGGTCAAGCTCGATATGTGCCCTGGAACTAGAACTTGTTCCTCGGGGTGATTCCCAGGCTCATGCCCGACAGGCCCCGTTGGCGGCCGCCCAGCTTGCCCGCGATGGAGCGGAGGGCGGAGCCGGCGGGGGAGTCGGGGTCGGTCAGGACCACCGGCCTGCCCTCGTCGCCGCCCTCGCGGAGGCGGACGTCGATGGGGATGCTGCCGAGGACGGGGACCGTGGCGCCCGTGGTGCGGGTGAGGCCGTCGGCGACGGTCTGGCCGCCGCCCGTGCCGAAGACGTCGACCATCTCGCCGCAGTGCGGGCAGGGCAGGGCGGACATGTTCTCGACGACGCCGACGATCTTCTGGTGGGTCTGGACGGCGATGGAGCCGGCCCGCTCGGCGACCTCGGCCGCCGCCTGCTGAGGGGTCGTCACGACCAGGATCTCGGCGTTCGGGACGAGCTGGGCGACGGAGATCGCGATGTCGCCGGTGCCGGGCGGGAGGTCCAGGAGGAGGACGTCCAGGTCGCCCCAGTAGACGTCCGCGAGGAACTGCTGGAGCGCGCGGTGCAGCATGGGGCCGCGCCAGACGACCGGGGTGTTGCCCGGGGTGAACATGCCGATCGAGATGACCTTCACACCGTTCGCGGACGGCGGCATGATCATGTTCTCGACCTGGGTGGGAAGGCCGTCGGCGCCCAGCATGCGCGGCACCGAGTGACCGTAGATGTCGGCGTCGACCACACCGACCTTCAGACCGTCGGCCGCCATCGCCGCCGCCAGGTTCACCGTCACCGAGGACTTGCCGACGCCGCCCTTTCCGGAGGCGACGGCGTACACGCGCGTGAGGGAGCCCGGTTTCGCGAACGGGACCTCGCGCTCCGCCTGGCCGCCGCGCAGGGCGTTCGCCAGCTCCTTGCGCTGCTCGTCGCTCATGACGTCGAGCGAGACGTCGACGCGGGTGACGCCCTCGACCCGCGAGACCGCCTCCGTCACGCGCTGCGTGATCGTGTCGCGCATGGGGCAGCCGGAGATCGTCAGGTACACGGCGACCGCGACCGCTCCGTCCGCACCGATCTCCACCGATTTGACCATCCCCAGCTCGGTGATGGGCCGGTGGATCTCGGGGTCGTTCACCGTCGCCAGTGCTTCGCGCACCGCGTCTTCCGTAGCCATAAGGACGATGGTACGGCGACCGCGGGGGGCCCCGGAAAGCCCGTCAGTGGTCGCCTTCGTCACGCCCATGCGGGTGCTCCGGCGGGAATACGGGCCGACCCTCGCCCCGGCCCTCGCGCCGCCGTCCTTACCCGTCGTGGCCACCGCGCCCGTCGTGCCCGTCCGGCTCGTGCAGTTCCTTGACCAGGTCCTGGAGCTCGGAGCGCAGCCAGTCGCGGGTGGCGACCTCGCCGAGGCCGATGCGCAGGGCCGCGATCTCCCTGGTCAGATACTCGGTGTCGGCGATCGAGCGTTCGTTCTGCTTGCGGTCCTGTTCGAGGTTGACCCGGTCGCGGTCGTCCTGGCGGTTCTGCGCGAGGAGGATCAGCGGGGCGGCGTACGAGGCCTGGAGGGAGAGCATCAGGGTCAGGAAGATGAACGGGTACTCGTCGAAGCGCAGGTCTCGCGGCGCGAACACGTTCCACAGCACCCAGACGTTGATGGCGACCGTCATCCAGACCAGGAACCGTCCGGTGCCCAGGAACCGCGCGATCCGCTCCGAGAACCGTCCGAAGGCCTCCGGGTCCCACTCGGGCAGGAGCCTGGCCCGGCGCGGCAGCGGCTGATCGAGACGTGTACGCGGGCGTGCGGTGGCCCCGGAGAGCGTGCGCTCCCGCGGCAGCGCGCTGGAGAGCGGCGTGCGTTCGCGTACGGTCGCGCCCGCGTACGCTCGCTCGCGCCCCCCGTCCCGTCCGTGGCGCCCCTCGCGCGCCTCGTGCCCGTCACGCTCAGGAACCATGGGCGGCCCCCTCGACTTCCCCGGCTCCCTCGTCCTCCTCGTCCAGGTGGAACTCCGTCTCCCGCCAGTCCTCCGGCAGCATGTGGTCCAGCACGTCGTCCACGGTCACCGCGCCCAGCAGCGAACCGCCCTCATCGACCACGGGCGCCGCGACCATGTCGTACGTCGCGAAGAACCCGACGACGGTGGGCAGCGGGGCCTCCGGGTCCAGCGGCAGGAGGTCGTCGTCGAGGATCGAGCCGACCAGCGTGTACGGCGGGTCCCGCAGCAGCCGCTGGAAGTGGACCGTGCCGAGGTACTTGCCGGTCGGGGTCTCGTCCGGCGGCCGGCACACATACACCTGGGCGGCGAGCGCGGGGGAGAGATCGGGGTTGCGGACCCGGGCGAGCGCGTCGGCGACGGTCGCGTCCGGGCGCAGCACGATCGGCTCGGTGGTCATCAGACCGCCGGCGGTCTTCTCCTCGTACGCCAGGAGCCGGCGTACATCCGCCGCCTCGTCCGGCTGCATCAGCGTCAGCAGCCGCTCCTGCTCCTCCTCCGGCAGCTCGGCGAGCAGGTCGGCCGCGTCGTCCGGGTCCATGGCCTCCAGCACGTCGGCGGCCCGCTCCTCCTTGAGTTTGCCGAGGATCTCGATCTGGTCGTCCTCGGGCAGCTCCTCCAGGACATCGGCGAGACGGTCGTCGTCGAGGGCGGCGGCGACCTCGGCCCGGCGTTTGGCGGAGAGGTGGTGCAGCACATTGGCGAGGTCGGCCGGGCGGAGCTGCTCGAAGGTGGCGAGCAGACTCTCCGCGCCCTGCCCGTGCTCCTCCAGGGAGAACCCGGTGACCGCCGACCACTCCACGGTCAGCGTCTCGCCCTTGCCGCGCCGGAACGCCCCGCCCACCCGTTTCCCGCCACCACCCTTCCAAGGAAGCGCTACGCGCCTTTCCGATTCCTTCCGTACGAACACCCGGTCGATCTCCCAGTCCCGGCGGGCCGGCAGCTGCTGCACCGAGATGTCGAGGACCGTCACCTCCTCGCCGGTCTCCACCAGCCGCACCCGGCGGTCCAGGAGCTCCCCGATGACGAGCCGTTCGGTGGGCCGCTGCTCGAACCGGCGCACGTTGAGGACGCCGGTGGTGATGACCTGCCCGGACTGCACACCGGTGACCCGGGTCATGGGCAGGAAGATCCGGCGCCGCGTCGACAGCTCCACCACCAGCCCGAGCAGTCGCGGCGGCTTCCGTCCGACCCGCAGGATGGCGACGAGATCACGGACGCGGCCCACCTGGTCGCCGTTCGGATCGAAGACGGCGACCCCGGAGAGATGGGAGACGAAGATCCGGGGCACCATCGCCGCCATGAGCAGCCCCTTTCCTTCCGTTTCCCGTGCGGTCCCGCGTGCTTTTCCGTATCAGGTCCGGTGGGCTGTATCAGCCGTATCAGCCGTATCAGCCGTACCAGCCCTGCGAGCCGCGCGAGTCTTTCGCGATAATCACGCGAGTCCTACGGGATTGTCCGCCGAGGAGGGCTTCAGGCTAGCCCGTCCGGATCGGATATGCCCTGGTGAGCGGTGCGGACGGACTGCCTCCGTGGCGCGCCGGAAGCCCCGGTACTCTGCGGTACGCCTGGACTCCCCACGAAGAGGTGTGTCGTCTGTGACTCTGATTCCCCGTACCCGAAGGGCCGCACTGGTGAGCGCCGTCTGCGCCCTCGTGGCGAGCGGGCTGGGGCTCACCGGGTGCAGCGAGGACCCCGACGAAGGCACCAACGGGGTCGGCAAGCTGGAGCCGACGAAGATCCAGAGCAGGACCAAGGAGGCCGCCACGGCGGCGGACACCGTCCGGCTCTCCGGGTCCGTGGTCAGCAACGGCAAGACGTACAAGCTGGACATGCGCCTGAAGGAGGACGGTGGCACGGGTTCGGTGACGTCCGGGGACTCGACCTTCCGGCTGCTGAAGGTCGGCGAGCACCTCTACCTGAAGGCCGACGCCGAGTTCTGGGCCCACGAGGACGACGAGAAGAGCGGAGGCAAGGAGCACGACGACGCCGAGACGGCCGCCGCGGACAAGCTCGACGGCATGTACGTCAAGGTCCCGACCGGCGACCCCGCCTACAAGCGATTCAGCGGCTTCACCGACAAGGACGTCCTCCTCAACAGCCTCCTCACCCTCCACGGCACCCTGTCCACCGAGGGCCACCACGAACAGTCCGGCACCCGCACCATCCGCATCACCGGTGACAAGGGCGCCGGCGGCACCCTCGACGTCTCCCTCGAAGGCACCCCCTACCCCCTCCGCCTCGTCCGCGCGGGCGACGCCGGCACCATCCTCCTCACGGATTGGGGCAAGGGCTTCGCTCTGAAGGAACCGGACAAGAAGTCGGTGGTCGACTACGGCAAACAGCTCCCGACGTCGTAGGGCGCGCCCAGTAGGCGAGGCGGCTGATCCCGGCGGAGCGCTACCGCTTGCGCCGCTTCAGCAGCAACCGCGGCAATCCCTTGGGAATCGGCTCCCGCGTGGTCGCCGGCGTCGGCAGCGGCATCGCGGCCAGGTCGCCGTCGGGCAACGGCCGCGTGGACCCCGTCGGCTCCAGTCGGAGCACCCGGCACTCCCGGGCCCAGCGCTGCGGCATGGCCTCCCCGTCGGGCGCGTTCAACCGCTTGCCCTTGAGCTCGGCCACCGCCGCCTCCCACTCGGGAGAGCCGACGGCCAGCTCCACGACCGTCGCGTCCCAGGCCACCAGCCGCCCGCCCTTGTCCTTGCTGCGCACGGTGACCACGGCGGAACTCCCGTCGACGAGCCCCGGCAACGGCTGTTCCCCCGGCCCGTCACCGACCACGTACGCCGCGCCCTCGTGCCAGACGTGCCACAGCGCACGCGACGGCACGCCATGCCCCTGGACATGAAGCGACGGCACCCCGTAGCCCCGCACCCAGATGAGCCCGGACTTCTTGGTGGCCTCCTCGACGAGGGCCCGGTCGAGCAGCTGTTCCGTCATGAACAGCAGCCTAGTCGGGGCCGCACAAGGGCGCCCTAGAGCCAGCCGTTCCGCTTGAGCGTGCGGTGGATGCCGAGGCAGAGCGCGACCGTGACGCCGAGGACCAGTGGGTAGCCGAACTTCCACTTCAGCTCGGGCATGTACTCGAAGTTCATGCCGTACACGCCGCACACCATCGTCGGTACGGCGATGATGGCCGCCCACGAGGTGATCTTCCGCATGTCCTCGTTCTGGGCGACGGAGGCCTGCGCCAGGTTCGCCTGGAGGATCGAGTTGAGGAGTTCGTCGAAGCCGACGACCTGCTCCTGGACGCGGGCGAGGTGGTCGGCCACATCACGGAAGTACTTCTGGATGTCGGGGTCGATCAGCCGCATCGGCCGCTCGCTCAGCAGCTGCATGGGCCGCACCAGCGGCAGCACCGCGCGCTTGAACTCCATGACCTCGCGCTTGAGTTGGTAGATCCGCCCGGCGTCCGTGCCCCGCGGCGTGCCCTTGCGGCCCGGCGAGAACACCTCCGTCTCCACCTCGTCGATGTCGTCCTGCACGGCGTCCGCGACCGCCACGTACCCGTCGACGACGTGGTCGGCGATGGCGTGCAGCACGGCCGAGGGGCCCTTGGCGAGCAACTCCGGGTCGTCCTGCAGCCGGTGGCGCAGCGCGCGCAGCGAGCCCTGGCCGCCGTGCCGGACGGTGATGAAGAAGTCCCGCCCGGTGAAGCACATGACCTCGCCGGACTCGACGACCTCGCTGGTGGCGGTGAGTTCGTCGTGCTCGACATAGTGGATGGTCTTGAAGACGGTGAAGAGGGTGTCGTCGTACCGCTCCAGCTTCGGCCGCTGGTGGGCGTGCACGGCGTCCTCCACGGCCAGCGGGTGCAGCCCGAACTCGGCCGCGATACCCGAGAATTCCGCCTCGGACGGCTCGTGCAGCCCGATCCAGACGAACCCGCCGTCACGGCGCACCTGACGGATCGCCTCGTGCGGGGTCAGGGCGCGCTCGGTGGCGACGCGCACGCCGTCGCGGTAGGCGGCGCAGTCCACGACGGCCGTGGTGGCCTCGGCGGGGCGCGTGGCGTCGTACACGGCGCCGTCCTTGCGCAGCGACAGACGGGACGGCCGGGAGGGACGGACCGCGGCGCGCAGGTTGTGGATCATCGACATGGGCAGGCTCCTTCGCAACGAAAGGCCGTCGATGACGGTTGGAACTACCCGGAATGGGGACGTCTTGACTGCTGATGTTTGGCACGTCCACAAAGCGGGGAGCACCGCACCGTCGCGGCGACTGCTTCGCTTGATTCAGATCAGCGATGTCCGGCCGTTGATTCGGAGGACTGCTGATCTGTGATTCGGATCAAGACGGGAACGAAGTGCTCTTCCGTTGCGCGACGACCGACGAGTGGCACGACGCGATGGAGGGTGGCAGCCAAGCAGTGAGCAAGTGAGCTACGGCGAGAGCTACGGAACTCAGCGGTCGGAAGAGCGGGTGGTACTGCACGGTCGACTTCGGTCCATCGCAGCCCCACCTCCTCCGGCCGGTCCCTCGTAAGGGACGTTCCCTACCCCATTGGGGGTTCCCCGTAGGGGAGTCAGTCTTCTCGGGTCGGGAACCCGGGCTTGAGAGTGACGCTTCTGCGTGCTGCCCGCATGCTGCCCCGACCGGCGCCCAAGACTAACAGTCGACTGAAGTGTCAAGGTGCCCGTTTGCCGGTTCCTGACGAGTTCTATGCTCGGCTCATGGCTGATGTTCTTCCGTTGGTGGAGGCCCGTTTGCGCACCGCGCTGGGCGAACCGGACGCGCGCGCCGCGATCACGTTCCTCGGCACGGACCGCATCGAGGTGCTCCGTTTCACCGACGGCGACATCGTCCGCTACGCCACGCTCGGCATGTCGGGCCAGCCCATGGCCGACCCCACCGCCGTGCTCGCCGACCCGGTCAAGGGCCCGCGCGCCGAGCTGGTCCTGTCCGTACGGCGCGGGGTCGCCGACACCGACAAGGTGCTCCGCCCGCTCGCCGTGCTCGCCGCGTCCCCGCAGGTCGAGGGCGTGGTCGTGGCCCCCGGCGCCTCCCTCGACGTGGGCGAGCCGCTGTGGCCCGGCGCTCCCTTCACCTCCGTCCTCGTCGCGGAGTCCGGCGGCCTCGTGGAGGACCTCGAACTGGACGCCCCCGCCGACCCCGTACGTTTCCTGCCGCTCCTGCCGATGACCGCCAACGAGGCCGCCTGGAAGCGGGTGCACGGAGCCCAGGCCCTCCAGGAGCGCTGGCTCACGCACGGGACGGATCTTCGCGACCCGGCCCGTACATCGGTCCCTCTGGACTGACGGGCCGACCGCCTTCCGACTCCTCGGTGTGACGGACCGCACGACGTACGTGGCCGGAGGGCGGCTCGCAGGTGGCTGAAAATCGCCGCTTCCGTTGGCCGTGCGGGTAGTTGATCCCGGTGGTTGGTTCGGTGCCCGGTTCGGCGGTCGGCCCAGTGGGTGACCGGTGAGTGATCAGCGGACCGACCGTCGACCGGAGCCCGGGGATGTGCGCGGAATGTGACGCGCACACGCCGGACGGGTGATCGTCCTTGACGCGAGGAAGCACGGGGAGGACCGTTGGGCCCTATGAGGGGCGAACCCAGTTGCCCGAAGTGTGGTGGCCGGGTCAGGGCTCCCGGCCTCTTTGCCGACGCCTGGCAGTGCGCTGTGCATGGGACGGTGCACCCGCTGCAGCCCGTGATCCCGCCCAGCGTCGAGGCCCTCAGCGTTGTGGTGCACCGTGCGCAGGTGCCCGTCTGGATGCCGTGGCCGCTGCCCGTCGGCTGGCTGTTCACGGGGGCGGCGTTCGCCGGGGACGACCGCAGCGGTGGGCGCGCCACCGCTGTCGCCTGCTCCGGTCCGGGCCCGCTCGGCGGAGTGGGAGAGCTGGTGCTCATCGCCGAGGAGCTCGGCGTCGGCCTCGGCGCGCGTTACGCCGGCATCGACGGCCCCGACCCCGGCCCCTATCTGAGCGTCGAGAAACCGCCACAGGCCAAGGTCCTCGCCGCCGGGCGGCCGACGCCGCTGTGGCATGTCTCCGGCACGCCCGACGACCGCGCCGTGTTCGCCGGGGAGGCGCTCGGGTTGTGGCTGTGGGCGGTCGTCTGGCCCGAGCAGACCGGGTTGTTGATGTACGACGAGCTGGTGCTGACGGATTTGCGGGACGCGGGGGCCGAGGTGGAGCTGCTGCCTTGCGGGGCGTTGTCGCCGCGGATCTTGGAGCCGTAGCCGCGCCCGCGCGGCGGAGCCGCGATGTCACAGCCCAGCGCCCCCTGACTCCGCTGGGCCTGGCCACCAGTGACCCCGGGCTGGTCTTGTAGGGGGCGCCCGGCTGTAGGGGGCGCCCGGCGGTTTCGGGTGTGACGGAAGCGGTTCGAAAGCGCGCTATTCTTGAGCGTCCGCTTTCGTCTGTCTGCGCCTGGAGCCCGTGTCGTGCGTATAGATCTGCACTGTCACTCCACGGCTTCCGACGGTACGGACACCCCCGCCGAGTTGGTGCGGCGCGCGGGCGCCGCGGGGCTGGACGTCGTCGCGCTGACCGATCACGACACCACCCGTGGGTACGCCGAGGCGATCGCCGCGCTGCCGGAAGGGCTCACGCTGGTCACCGGTGCCGAGCTGTCGTGCCGGCTGGACGACGTCAGCATGCACATGCTCGCCTACCTCTTCGACCCCGAGGAGCCCGACCTGCTCGCCGAGCGCGAGCTCGTACGGGACGACCGGGTGCCCCGGGCCCGCGGGATGATAGCCAAGCTGAACGCGCTGGACGTACCCGTCACCTGGGAGCAGGTCTCCCGCATCGCCGGTGACGGTTCCGTCGGGCGGCCCCACGTGGCGACCGCCCTCGTCGAACTCGGCGTCGTACCGACCGTCAGCGACGCCTTCACCGAACAGTGGCTCGCCGACGGCGGCCGGGCCTATGTCGAGAAGCACGAGACCGACCCCTTCGAGGCGATCCGGCTGATCAAGGCCGCGGGCGGCGTCGCCGTCTTCGCGCACCCCGCCGCCGTCAAGCGGGGCCGTACGGTCCCGGAGTCCGCGATCGCCGAACTGGCCGCCGCCGGTCTCGACGGTATCGAGGTCGACCACATGGACCACGACCCGGCGACCCGTGCGCGCCTGCGCGGCCTCGCGAAGGAGCTGGGGCTCCTCACCACCGGCTCCTCCGACTACCACGGCAGCCGCAAGACCTGTGTACTCGGCGAGTACACGACCGATCCCGAGGTGTACGGGGAGATCACTCGGCGGGCCACCGGAGCGTTTCCCGTCCCGGGGACCGGCGGGCTCGGTTAGCCGGCCTCTGCCTGTACGGCACCCGGCGCTGCCGGCTGTGCCCACCCTCTCCCACTCTCGGCTCCGCTCGAGCGACGGTACTCCCGTCGCCCTGCGGAACGATTGCCCACAGCGGTCACTGGTGGCCACATGTCGGTGGGCTGCTCGCTTTTCTCTCCTCTCCGCAAGGCACCCCTGTGTTCGATCTCGCCATCTTCGGCTCTCTCTTCCTCACCCTGTTCGTGATCATGGATCCGCCCGGGATCACCCCGATCTTTCTCGCGCTCACCGCCGGGCGGCCCGCTCGTACGCAGAAGCGGATGGCGTTTCAGGCGGTCTGTGTGGCCGGTGGGGTGATCACTGTCTTCGGGCTGCTCGGGCATCAGATCCTGGACTATCTGCATGTGTCGGTGCCCGCGTTGATGATCGCGGGAGGGCTGTTGCTTCTGCTGATCGCGCTCGATCTGCTGACGGGAAAGACGGACGAACCGAAGCAGACCAAGGACGTGAATGTGGCGCTGGTGCCGCTGGGGATGCCGTTGCTGGCGGGGCCCGGGGCGATCGTGTCGGTGATTCTGGCGGTGCAGAAGGCGGACGGGGTGGCCGGACATGTGTCGGTGTGGGCCGCGATTCTCGCGATCCATGTGGTGCTGTGGCTGACGATGCGGTACTCGCTGCTGATCATCCGGGTCATCAAGGACGGCGGTGTGGTGCTGGTGACGCGGCTCGCGGGCATGATGCTCTCCGCGATCGCCGTGCAGCAGATCATCAACGGGGTCACTCAGGTCGTTCAGGGCGCCTGAGCCCAGTCGGTCTCGAAGCCCCCGGACACGCGCGGAGCCCCCGTACGACATGGAGTCGTACGGGGGCTCCGAAGTGTGAAACGGACCGCGTACTACGAGGCGGTCACGCCGGCCGGGCGGATCCAGAGACGCTGGCCGATGGCGGCGGCCTGCTGCACGATCCGGTTGACGGAGGCGGCGTCCACGACGGTGCTGTCGACGGGCGTGCCGTCGACGTCGTCGAGTCGCAGGATTTCGAAGCGCATGGCTTCTCCCTTCGTCTGGTCATCCTCCTGAGGAGAACTGCCGACCCCGAGGAGGACTACTGGTGGTGGTACGCGGGTCGTCGGTGCCCGGGTTCCATGCGGATTCAACGGTATGCCTGTTACAAACATTCCCTACGCTAAGGAAAATTTTCGAGAAGCTAATTACTGCTCGGTAAGCGCTCGGTGAGTGGTGCGGGTGGGGTGCGGGCGGGTGCGTGGTGGGGTGCGTCTACCGGAAAACTGGAAGACTGATTGGGACCGGTTGTGTTCGCAGCGTGACCGCCGGGACAATGGATTCATATGAACGACGACCTCACGGCGCTCGGCGCCCGCATCGACCGTACGAATGAGCTGCTGAAGCGCATGCTCGCCGAGGTGGCGAAGACGCCCTCGACACATGCGATCTTCGTCGACGCCGGGTATCTGTACGCGGCCGTGGGGCGGCTCGTCGCCGGGACGGAGGACCGGCGGTCCTTCGACCTCGATGCGGAACGTCTCATCGACGCGCTGATCGACAAGGCGCGCACCATCTTCGCGGACAGCCGGCTGCTGCGCGTCTACTGGTACGACGGGGCGCGGCGCCGTATCCACACGGCGGAGCAGCAGTCCATCGCCGAACTGCCGGATGTGAAGGTGCGGTTGGGCAACCTCAACGCGAACAACCAGCAGAAGGGCGTCGACTCCCTCATCCGCACGGACCTGGAGTCACTCGCCCGGCATCGCGCCATCAGCGACGCCGCGCTCATCGGCGGCGACGAGGATCTGGTCTCGGCGGTCGAGGCCGCGCAGGGGTACGGGGCGCGGGTCCATCTGTGGGGCATCGAGGCGCCCGAGGGACGCAACCAGGCCGAGCCGCTGCTCTGGGAGGTCGACAGCCAGCGCACCTTCGACCTCGACTTCTTCAAGCCGTACGTCTCCCGCCGGGCCGCCGTCCCGTACGAGGCCACCGCCGGCACCCGGCCCACCCGCGAGGACGTCCGCTTCGTCGGCGCGCAGATCGCCGCGAAGTGGCTGGCCTCCCGGGGCCGTGAGTCCCTTCAGGAACTGCTCCACGGCCACCCGTATCTGCCCGGCTCGGTCGACCAGGACCTGCTCGTCGAGGCGGAAGGGCTGCTCCAGTACTCGCTCCGGGGGCAGGCGGATCTGAGACGGGCGTTGCGGGACGGGTTCTGGGAGCACTTGCGGGCGCAGTACTAGCAGGGCAGCAGTACTGGCAGGACAGCAGTACTTGTAGCGCTGGCAGCGCAGCAGCGCCGGCCGCGCTTGGGCGGTGCTCGGGGACCTGGCCTGGGGCTTGGCGCTGCGGTCGCTCAGTCGCCGATCCGGTCCCAGAAGCCGATGAGGGCGTCGGCCGTCGCCCTCGGCTGGTCCGTGTTGGGGGAGTGTTCGGCGCCGGGGATGATCGTGCGGTGGGCGCGCAGTCGTACGGCCATGTCGTCGAGGAGCGGGATCGGCCAGGTGTCGTCGCGTTCGCCGGACAGGACGTGCTTGGGCAGGACCACGGCGGCGAGTTCGGCGACACGGTCGGGCTCCGCGCAGAGCTGACGGCCCGTGGCGATCAGCTGGGCAGGGCTGTTGGCGAGCCAGCGGCGGCGCAGGTCGACGCGGTCGTCCAGACCCTCGTCGAGGGCGCCGGTCTCGGTCTCCTCCGGCGTTTCCATGGCCTGGATGGCGTCCCACACCTCCGCCATGCCCATCACGGTCAGGGCGTCCCGCAACAGCTTCACGCGCTGCTGCTGTGAGGCCGAGATCTGCGCCGGGCCCGACGCCATGAGGGTGAGCGAGGCGAAGGGGGACGTGTCCAGCAGGACGGCGGCGCGGGAGATCTGACCGCCGAGGGAGTGGCCGACGAGGTGGACGGGGGCGCCGTGGCTGACGGCCCGCGCCTGCGAGATCAGGTCCTTCGCCAACTCCTCCTGGGCATACGGCGATTCGTCTTCCTTGGGCCCTTCGCTCTCGTACTGCCCCCGCCCGTCCACGGCCACCGACCGGTAGCCGGCCTCCGCCAGCGGCTCGTGGAGGGCGATGAAGTCCTCCTTGCTCCCAGTGAATCCCGGCACGAACAGCACGGTCCCCTTCACCGGCAGGCCCGCCTCGATCACGGCGAACTCTCCGCGTGTGGTGCGGAGACGGTGGGCACGGGCGCCGGGAGGCGGGGTGAAGGAGGGAGGACGGCTCATGGGGGGAGGGTAACGGGCGGGTGGCTGTGCGGGCCTGGCGGCGTGTGGTTCGCCCCCGGCACGCCGAAGGCCCGGCCCCCGGGGGAGGGGGCCGGGCCTTCGCCCGAATGCGGGTCAGCCGTCCGTGGGCTCCACGACAGCCGCGGCCTTACGGGTCCGACGACGCGGCGCCGGTGCCTCGGCCGCCTCCTCGACGACGGCAGCCGCCGCCTTGCGAGTGCGCCGGGGCTTCGTGGCCTGCTCCTCGGTCGGCTGGGCCGGCACGGTGGCCGTGGCCGCCGCCTTGCGGGTGCGTCGACGCGGCTTCGCCGCCTCGTCCCCGTCAACGGCGGCCTCGACAGTACCTTCCGCCACCTCGACGACGGCCTCGGCGGCCCTGCGTGTACGTCGGCGGGGCTTGGCCGGGGCTTCGGTCGTGGCGGTCGGCTCGGTGATGACGGCTTCCGGGGCCTCCGTCACAGCCTCTGCGGTCTTGCGGGTGCGGCGGCGGGGCTTGGGCACGACCTCTTCGACCGTCGGCTCGACCGTCACCGCTTCCGGTGCGTCGACGACGGCTTCCGCGGTCTTGCGTGTACGTCGGCGGGGCTTGGCCGGGGCTTCGGTCGTGGCGGTCGGCTCGGTGATGACGGCTTCCGGGGCCTCCACGACGGCCTCCGTGGTCTTGCGGGTGCGGCGGCGGGGCTTGGGCACGACCTCTTCGACCGTCGGCTCGACCGTCACCGCTTCCGGTGCGTCGACGACGGCCTCGGCGGCCTTGCGCGTGCGCCGACGCTTCGGAGCGGCCTCCTCGGCGACGACGGCGTCCTCGGCCACGGGCGCGACGGGCGCCGCCTCGACGGTCGCCGCGGCCTTACGGGTCCGGCGGCGCGGCTTGGTCGCCTCGGCGGGGGGCGTGCTCTCGGCCGTGTCGAGAGCGGCCTCCGCGGTCTCGGCGGTGAGGGCCGCGGCGGGCTCCGTGGAGGCCGTCTTGCGGGTGCGGCGGCGCGGCTTGGTCGCCTCCTCGACGGCCTGGACCGCTTCGGCAGCCGGGACGTCGCTCTCTGCGGGCGTGCCCTCGGCCGTCTTCACCGCGGTCTCGGCGGCTTCCCCGGCAGCTGTCGCTCCGCCACGGGTCCGGCGGCGGCGCGGCTTGGGGGTCTCCTCGACAGCCTGGACCGTCTCGGCGGCCTTGTCGGCCTCCGCCTTCGTGGGCGCGTCCTCGGCGGTGTCCAGCACCGTCTGCGCGGTCTCCGCCGCGGGAGCCGCGCCGGCACGGGTGCGGCGACGGCGGCGTGGGGTGCGGGGCTCGGAGTCGAGGGGAGCGGTGCCCGGGGTGGCTGTGGGCTGTGCGGGCTCGATGGCCGTGGTGGCTTCAGCGGGTGCCCCGTCGACGGCGGAGCCTCCGCGCGTACGGCGGCGTCGGCGTGGCGTGCGTGCCGGGCGCTCGCGTTCCGAGGACGGGGACGAGGACGGGCCGGAGGAACGGCCGCCGCGACCGCGTGGCCCGCGCCCGCCCGGCTCGCCGAGGTCTTCCAGTTCCTCGGCGTCCAGACCGGCCCGGGTGCGCTCGGAGCGCGGGAGGACGCCCTTCGTGCCCGCCGGGATGTTGAGTTCCTCGAAGAGGTGCGGGGACGTGGAGTACGTCTCTGGCGGGTCGTTGAACCCGAGGTCCAGCGCCTTGTTGATGAGCTGCCAGCGCGGGATGTCGTCCCAGTCGACGAGCGTGATCGCGATGCCCTTGGCGCCCGCGCGGCCCGTACGGCCGATGCGGTGCAGGTACGTCTTCTCGTCCTCGGGGGACTGGTAGTTGATGACGTGGGTGACACCCTCGACGTCGATGCCTCGGGCGGCGACGTCGGTGCAGACGAGGACGTCCACCTTGCCGTTGCGGAAGGCGCGCAGGGCCTGCTCGCGGGCGCCCTGGCCGAGGTCGCCGTGGACCGCGCCGGAGGCGAAGCCCCGCTGCTTGAGCTGGTCGGCGAGGTCGGCCGCCGTGCGCTTCGTACGGCAGAAGACCATGGCCAGTCCCCGGCCGTCGGCCTGCAGTATGCGCGCGACCATCTCGGGCTTGTCCATGTTGTGCGCGCGGTAGATGTGCTGCGAGGTGTTCGCGACCGTCGCGCCCTCGTCATCCGGTGCCGTGGCGCGGATGTGGGTCGGCTGCGACATGTAGCGGCGGGCCAGACCGATGACCGCGCCCGGCATGGTCGCCGAGAACAGCATCGTCTGGCGCCTGGCCGGGAGCATGCCGATGATCTTCTCGACGTCGGGCAGGAAGCCCAGGTCGAGCATCTCGTCGGCCTCGTCGAGGACCAGGCACTTGACGTGCTTCAGGTCGAGCTTCTTCTGCCCGGCCAGGTCGAGGAGCCGTCCGGGCGTGCCGATGACGACGTCGACGCCCTTCTTCAGGGCCTCGACCTGCGGCTCGTAGGCACGGCCGCCGTAGATCGCGGTGACGCGGACGTTGCGCACCTTGCCGGCGGTCAGCAGGTCGTTGGTGACCTGGGTGCAGAGCTCGCGGGTGGGGACGACGACGAGCGCCTGCGGGGCGTCGGTCAGGTCCTCGGGCTTGGCGCGGCCGGCCTCGACATCGGCGGGGACGGTGACGCGCTCGAGGAGCGGGAGGCCGAAGCCGAGCGTCTTGCCGGTGCCGGTCTTGGCCTGGCCGATGACATCGGTGCCGGAGAGGGCGACCGGGAGCGTCATCTCCTGGATGGGAAAGGGGTTGATGATGCCGACGGCCTCCAGGGCCTCGGCGGTCTCGGGAAGGATTCCGAGATCTCGAAAAGTCGTAGTCAGGGTGCTGCCTCTTCTGTGTACGCGGTGTGGCGCGAGCGCGGGGGTCGTGTCGTCTGACCGTGCCGAGGGGACGTCGGCCGCCCTCACGGGCGGGCCGTGTGGCACGGGACCACTGCCGACGCTCTAGCGCTCATACCGCTGAGGGGTCCCTCCGGACGCCGTACGCAGAGTGCCGTACGGAACAGGAGGGCTGTCGGGTCGGAGCCGATCGGGCCACCGACCGGGCATCCTCATGCGTGCGGCCTGTCGAGATACGGTCGAGATGCCCGAGAACTCGCGGCGTACTTCGACGTACTCAGCAGGCGCATTACCACCATACCCCGGAATCGCGCACATGCGATGGCCGATTTGGTCACGTAGTCGTCGTCACACTGATCGGCCTTGCCCTGCCGCCATGCGGGGAGCGGGCTATTGTGCGCTTCATGACGACGCCTGACAAGCCTGAGAACTCCGCCGCCACCGCTGAGGCCGCCGATACGGCCGACACCACCGAGGTCACCGGGATCGCCGCCCAGGACTGGGACCGGGCCTCCGCCGACCCGCAGTACCGCGCCGCCGTGGTGGATCTGCTCGGAGCGCTGGCGTACGGGGAGCTGGCGGCGTTCGAACGGCTCGCGGAGGACGCGAAGCTGGCGCCGACGCTCGTCGACAAGGCGGAGCTGGCGAAGATGGCCGCCGCCGAGTTCCACCACTTCGAGAGGCTGCGGGACCGGCTCACCGAGATCGGGGAGGAGCCGACGCTGGCCATGGAGCCGTTCGTCGACGCGCTCGACGGCTTCCACAAGCAGACGGCACCGTCGGACTGGCTGGAGGGGCTCGTCAAGGCGTACGTCGGCGACTCGATCGCCAGTGACTTCTACCGGGAGGTCGCGGCCCATCTCGACTCCGACACGCGCGGGCTGGTGCTCGCCGTGCTCGACGACACCGGGCACGCCGGGTTCGCCGTGGAGAAGGTGCGGGCGGCGATCGACGAGGACCCGCGGGTCGGTGGGCGGTTGGCGCTGTGGGCGCGGCGGTTGATGGGGGAGGCGCTGTCGCAGTCGCAGCGGGTCGTGGCCGACCGGGACGCGTTGTCCACGATGTTGGTGGGCGGCGTCGCGGACGGGTTCGATCTGGCCGAGGTGGGGCGGATGTTCTCGCGGATCACCGAGGCGCACACCAAGCGGATGGCCGCGCTGGGCCTCGCGGCCTGAGCCGGTGCCTAATCGCCGTTGGGGGCTGTGGGGGTCGGTGACTGCGGGTCGTCGGGGGCTGGTCGCGCCCGCGCGGCGGGGCCGCATGTCTCAGGGCCTCGCGCCCCTCGACTGCGCTTCCCCCGGCCTCCGTCTCTACGCGGTGGCCGAGCTGCGCCGAAACCTCTCCGTGGGCCTCAGCAGCAACGAGAGGGACGCCGCTGCGACGACCAGGGCGCCGATGAGGATGAGCAAGTAGTTGGCGGAGCCGAGGGCGGTGTGGGTGAGGAAGGCGCCGAAGAGGGCGCCGGCCGTGCCGGTGGGCAGGACCAGGGTGCGGGACGGCAGACGGTGCGGCAGGCGATAGGCGGCGCCCCATGCGAGGGCGAGGCCGAGGATCGCGGAGCCGAGCGCTTCCAAGAACATGATCGGGGTCCCTCCCGCACGGCCGTGGCCTGGGCAAAACGGTCGTAGCCGGTACTACCCGCGAGTTACGAAACGCAATCCTCCTCTGGGGAGGAGTTGTGCTCCAACTGTGGGCACCATCTGTGCGCGCCGTCGGTGTGTGCTGTCTGGACGCCCCATCTGTGCGCGCCGTCCGTGTGTGCCTGTGGGCACCGTTTGTCGAGCCGCCCGTGGGCATACGAGT
>NZ_AEJC01000125.1 GCF_000317595.1 Streptomyces ipomoeae 91-03
CCCGCCTTCAAGAGACCCGAGAGACCCGAGACACCCGACACCGAGCCCCTCACGCCGCCTACGACGGCTCCCCCCACCCCTGACGCCCCTGCCGAGGCAGATCCGGCCCCGCCTTGGCCGATGACCCGCAGAACTCCCGTACCGCGCTCGTCCGCGCCACCACGCGCCCCCGGTGCACCACGATTCGGCTGTACGCCAGGGAGAGCGCGCCCGCGAGCCGGTCGCCCCGCACGGCGAGCAACTCGGCCGGGAAGCCCGCCTCCACGCGGACCTCGGGCAGCCCCAGCGCGGCCCGGGCGGCGCCACTCACCGCGTCGTACGCCTCCTCGGCGCGCAGCCCGTAGCGCGAGGCCAGCAGATACGCGGCCTCCAGCGGATCACCGCGCCCCACCGGGTTGGACACGTCCCGCAGCGCCCCGCTGCCCGCCGCGACCCGCACCCCGGCCGCGCGCAGTAGCCGTACGGGCGCGGTGCCCCGGCGGTCGATCGTGCCGCAGCCGCCCTGGGGCAGGCAGACGACGGTCACGCCGGCCGCCGCGAGCTGGTCGGCGGCGCGGGAGGCGGCCTGGGAGGGCAGCCGCGCGAGCCCGCCGCACGGGCCGAGGGTGACACCGGGCCGCAGCCCGCCCGCCATGGCCGCCAGCCGGGCGAGCCGGGCCGGGTCGTCGGCGTCGGTGTGCAGGTCCACCGGACAGCCCTGCTCGGAGGCGACCTGCAGCACCGCCTCGACATACCCGGTGGGATCGGGGTCCAGATCCGGACAGCCGCCCACCACCGAGGCGCCCATCTTCACCGCGTCCCGCAGCATCGCGAGCCCGTTCGCCCCGGCCACCCCGGTCAGGACCCGGGGCATCGCCACCGTCGTCACCTCGACCAGCCCGCGCAGCGCCCGCTGCGCCTGGAGCGCCGCCGTCAGCGCGCCCAGACCCTGTACATCGCCCACGTGGACGTGCGAGCGCAGCGCGGTGGCGCCATGCCCGAGCTGGAGCAACGCCGCCTCGGTGACCCGCCGCTGCACGTCCTGACCGTCGTACGAGACCGGCCCCTCGTCATCGGCCGACAGGGCCGTGTCGCCGTGGGCGTGCGGCTCGACGGGGGCGGGGAGGAGCAGATGGCCGCTGAGGTCCACGCGGGTGACGGGGGCTCCGGAGGCGGCGGGTCCGCACGTCCTCAGGCTGCCCGCCGTGCCGACCGCCTCGATCCGCCCGCCGCCCAGCCGTACGTCCACGGCACGGCCGTCGGTGAGTCGCGCACCGCACAGCAGCAGGGCGCCGGTCCCGTCCGGTCCCGAGGGCGGGCCGGACGGGGAGGGGGACGGCTGCGGCTGGCTGTCGGGCATCGCGCTCCCGGGACTCGACGACGGCTGCACGGTGAGGGTCACAAGATCACGCAGGGTGAGTCGAGCCTAGGCGGGCCGTCCGCCGTCGGCGCGGAGGAGAGCAATAGTCGTACCGGTGTGGTTCACCTGGCCGGGGACCGCCGGGACGGCCGGGAACGGCGGTGCTGGAGAGGCGGACGGGCCTCGGGAAACGTGACGGAGAACCTGCCCGGACGGTGGCCGGACGGTCTCTGAAGGGGCCCTGGACGGTCTGTGAACGAGCCATGGACAAGAGCCGGGAAACGGATTTGGGCGAACGGCCGTGGGGCGTGTAATGTCTTCATCGCTCGCCCCAATAGCTCAGTCGGCAGAGCGTCTCCATGGTAAGGAGAAGGTCTACGGTTCGATTCCGTATTGGGGCTCTGGTGTGAAAGGTTCCCGCCGCGAGGCGGGTCCCTATCGCATCGCAGCGGTGTAGCTCAGTCGGTAGAGCAAGCGGCTCATAATCGCTGTGTCACCGGTTCAAGTCCGGTCACCGCTACTCACAGTAGCCGATTGCGGGGTCGGTCCTTCGATCGGCTACTCTTTCTTGCGTTAAACCAATCCCATCCGTTCGTCAAGGAGCACTCACGTGGCTGCCACCGACGTCCGCCCGAAGATCACGCTGGCCTGCGTGGAGTGCAAGGAGCGGAACTACATCACCAAGAAGAACCGGCGTAACAACCCGGACCGTCTTGAGATGAAGAAGCACTGCCCGCGTTGCAACGCGCACACCGCGCACCGCGAGACGCGATAATTCAGGCTCGTACGACGAGGCCGTCCCCAAGCGATTGGGGGCGGCCTCGCGTCGTTGAGTGGCCCAGTACCGGTCAGTAGAGCAACCAGGAGGTGCCGAGCCATGGCGCTCGACCAGTCCTTCGTGGGGCGGACCTACCCGCCCACCGACCCCTACGAGGTCGGCCGGGAGAAGATCCGCGAGTTCGCGGAGGCCGTGGGGGACGCCAACCCGGCGTACACGGACCCGGAGGCCGCCAAGGCGCTCGGGTACCCCGATGTGATCGCCCCGCCCACCTTCGTGTTCTCGATCACCTTCAAGGCCGCCGGGCTGGTCGTCTCCGACCCGCAGCTGGGCCTCGACTACAGCCGCGTGGTGCACGGCGACCAGAAGTTCGCCTACAAGCGCCCCGTGCGCGCCGGCGACCGGCTCACCGTCACCTCGACCATCGAGGCCGTCAAGTCCCTCGCGGGCAACGACATCCTGGACATCCGCGGCGAGGTCCACGACGAGGCCGGCGAGCACGTCGTGACCGCCTGGACCAAGCTCGTGGCCCGCGCGGCCGAGGAGGCGTGACGATTCGATGACCGCGAAGATCTCCTACGACGACGTCGAGGTCGGCACCGAACTGCCCGCCCAGACCTTCGGCGTGACCCGCGCCACCCTCGTCCAGTACGCGGGCGCCTCCGGCGACTTCAACCCCATCCACTGGAACGAGAAGTTCGCCAAGGAGGTCGGCCTGCCCGACGTCATCGCCCACGGCATGTTCACCATGGCCGAGGCGATCCGCGTCGTCACCGACTGGGTCGGCGACCCGGGCGCGCTCGTCGAGTACGGCGTCCGCTTCACCAAGCCCGTCGTCGTCCCCAACGACGACCATGGCGCCACCATCGAGGTCACCGCCAAGATCGGCGCCAAACTCGATGACAACACCGTCCGCGTCGACCTCACCGCCATGAGTGCCGGCCAGAAGGTGCTGGGCATGTCCCGAGCGGTCGTACGACTGGGCTGAACGCAGAGGGACGGCCATGCCCTCTCGGCGGGGCCGTCCCACGTACGACTGTCTGCGGCTGGACCGGGATGGTGTGACTGCCCGCAGTCGCGTACGGCGGGAAGGGGACGTGTCGGGG
>NZ_AEJC01000126.1 GCF_000317595.1 Streptomyces ipomoeae 91-03
CCCCTGAGGCGTTCCGGCCCTGCCATCAGGCCATCGCGCCGCACATGTCGGCGCAGCGGCGACACGCCTCGGCGCAGCGCGCCATCTGCGGGTCGTCCGGCATGGAACTACAGGCCTCGGCGCACAGGGAACAGGCCTCGGCGCACATCCGGCACATCTGGGTCATCATGTCCGAGCCGCGCATCATCATGTCCGCGCATATGCGGGTCATGTCGGCGCAGTCCATGAGCGCGCGCATGACCTGCATCTCGGCCTGGCCGCCCCTGCGCATGCAGGAACTCATGGTCTCCTCGCACATCCTGTGCGCCGTCATGCACGCGTCGATGCACTCCCGCATCTCCTTGCTCATGGTGGTCACGGTCGCGGCGTGCTGCTGCTTCATGGCTCCTCCTGGAGGCTCCTGGGAGACGGCAGCGGGGCCCGGGGCGGCCCCCTGCCCTTCCGTCCTACGCCTCCCCGCACCGCCGCGCCATCGGGTGGACGCCACCAATTCGCACCGATTCACCCCATGACAACAGCCCCCGGCGGGACACCGGGGGCTGTTCACGCGCTGCGCCGAAGGCGTTAGGGCAGGTGCGGGGTCACGGCAGGTTGCGGGCCATGACGATGCGCTGGACCTGGTTGGTGCCCTCGTAGATCTGAGTGATCTTGGCGTCGCGCATCATGCGCTCGACCGGGTAGTCACGGGTGTAGCCGTAACCGCCCAGCAGCTGCACCGCGTCCGTGGTGACCTCCATGGCCACGTCCGACGCGAAGCACTTGGCGGCGGCGCCCTGGAAGGTCAGGTCCTTGTCGCCGCGCTCCGAGGCCGCCGCGGCCTGGTAGGTCAGGGCGCGGGCGGCGGCGACCTTCATGGCCATGTCGGCGAGCATGAACTGGATGCCCTGGAAGTCGGCGATCGGCTTGCCGAACTGCTTGCGCTCCTGGACATAGCCCTTGACGTAGTCGAGGGCGCCCTGGGCGACACCGAGGGCCTGGGCGGCGATGGTGATGCGGGTGTGGTCCAGAGTCTTCATCGCCGTGGCGAAGCCGGTGCCCTCCTCGCCGATCATGCGGTCGGCGGGGATGCGGACGTTGTCGAGGTAGACCTCGCGGGTCGGGGAGCCCTTGATGCCGAGCTTCTTCTCCGGGGCGCCGAAGGAGACGCCCTCGTCCGACTTCTCGACGACGAAGGCGGAGATGCCCTTGCTGCGCTTCTCGGGGTCGGTGACCGCCATGACCGTGTAGTACTCGGACTCGCCGGCGTTGGTGATCCAGCGCTTCACACCGTTGAGGACGTAGTGGTCGCCGTCGCGGACGGCCTTCGTCTTCATGCCGGCCGCGTCGGAGCCCGCGTCCGGCTCGGAGAGGCAGTACGAGAACATCGCGTCGCCCTTGGCGAGGGGCCCGAGGTACTTCTTCTTCAGCTCCTCGGAGCCGGAGAGGATCACCGGGAGCGAGCCCAGCTTGTTGACGGCCGGGATGAGGGAGGAGGAGACACAGGCACGGGCGACCTCCTCGATCACTATGACCGTGGCGAGCGCGTCGGCGCCGGCGCCGCCGTACTCCTCGGGTACGTGCACGGCGTGCAGGTCGCCCGCGACCAGCGCCTCAAGCGCCTCCCGCGGGAAGCGGGCCTCCTCGTCCACCGCGGCGGCGTAGGGCGCGATCTTCGCCTCGGTGAGGGAGCGGATCGCGTCACGGAGCATGTCGTGCTCCTCGGACGGGCGGTACAGGTCGAAATCAGCCGATCCGGCCAAGGTCTCTCACGCTCCATACATCGAAAACGGGGTGCCGCTGACGCTAACTACCGTTAAGTAACACAATTTTAGAGGTCCGCCCCCGCCACTTGATACGTGAGCTTGGCGACAAGGAGAAGGACGGGAGGGGGTCAGGGGAATCTGCCCTGTGAGGGGCCCGCGCACGCCCCGACTATGCTCAGGCAGCGCACTGACCGCGCAGGTGCGGCGCACTTGCCCGGCACCTCCCGGCCGTATATCCCAGGAGCACTCCATGGCCCTCAAGATCACCGTGATCGGTACCGGCTATCTCGGCGCCACGCACGCCGCGGCCATGGCCGAGCTGGGATTCGAGGTGCTCGGGCTTGATGTCGTCGAAGAGAAGATCGACATGCTGCGGCGGGGCGAGGTCCCGATGTACGAGCCGGGGCTGGAGGAGCTGCTGCGGAGGCACGTGGCCGGCATCGAGGGGTCCACCGGGCGGCTGCGCTTCACGACCGACTACGCCGAGGTCGCGGCCTTCGGCGACATCCACTTCGTCTGTGTGAACACCCCGCAGCGGCACGGCGAGTACGCCTGCGACATGTCGTACGTCGACGCCGCGTTCGCCTCGCTCGCCCCGCATCTGCGCGGCCCGGCGCTGGTCGTCGGCAAGTCGACGGTGCCCGTCGGGTCCGCCGACCGACTGGCCGCGTACCTCGCCGAGCACGCGCCCGTCGGGGAGGACGCCGAACTGGCCTGGAACCCGGAGTTCCTGCGCGAGGGCTTCGCCGTGAACGACACGCTGCACCCCGACCGCATCGTGGTGGGCGTACGCAGTGAGCGCGCCGAGAAGCTGTTGCGGGAGGTGTACGCCACGCCGATCGCCGAGGGGTCGCCCTTCGTGGTGACGGACTTCCCGACCGCCGAGCTGGTGAAGACCTCCGCGAACTCCTTCCTCGCCACCAAGATCTCCTTCATCAACGCCATGGCCGAGATGTGCGAGGCCGCCGGGGGCGATGTCGCCAAGCTGGCGGAGGCCATCGGGCACGACGACCGGATCGGCAAGAAGTTCCTGCGGGCCGGCATCGGCTTCGGAGGCGGCTGTCTACCGAAGGACATCCGGGCGTTCATGGCGCGCGCCGGTGAGCTGGGTGCCGACCAGGCGCTGACGTTTCTCAGGGAGATCGACTCGATCAACATGCGCCAGCGCGGGCAGATGGTCGAGCTGGCCCGGCAGGCGCTGGGCGGCGGGCCGTTCCTGGGCAAGCGGGTCGCCGTACTGGGCGCCACCTTCAAGCCCGACTCCGACGACGTACGCGACTCGCCCGCGCTCAACGTCGCCGGGCAGATCCACCTCCAGGGCGGCCAGGTCACGGTGTACGACCCCAAGGGCATGGACAACGCCCGGCGGCTCTTCCCGACGCTCGGGTACGCCGACTCCGCGCTCGCCGCCGCGCGGGGCGCCGACATCGTGCTCCACCTCACCGAGTGGCGCGAGTTCCGTGAGCTGGACCCGGCGGCGCTGGGCGAGGTCGCGGCGAAGCGACTCGTTCTGGACGGCCGCAACGCGCTCGACCCCGAGCTCTGGCGCCGGGCCGGGTGGACGTACCGGGCGATGGGGCGGCCCAACGCATAACCACCGCACAACCACCGCGCAAAAAGAGGGTGACGCCGTTCCGGCCGAGGCTCAGTCGGCCGGAACGGCGTCTTTTCCTATTCTCCATGCCCTGAGTGGCGGGTGGGGCACGAAGTCACTTTGCGCGGTATCTGCGCATCTTCGCCCGGGCCCCGCACACCTGCATCGAGCACCATCGGCCCCGGCCGGCCGGGCTGCGGTCGTAGTACGCCCAGTGGCAGTCGGCCGCCTCGCAGGCCTTGAGGCGTTGCCAGGTACCGGCGGTGAGCGCCTCGGCCACGGCCGCCGCCACGCGGGATATGAGCCGGCCGGGATCGACGGCGGGGCGCAGGGTCGCGGAGCCGTCCTCGGGGGAGACCGCGACGAGGAGCGGGGCGGCTGCGAGGAGTTCGCCGAGCGGGGTGACCTCGCGGTGCGGCGGATGACCGGCGTGCGTCAGCAGCACCGCTCGTAGCGACTCGCGCAGTTCCCGTACGGCGTCCAGGTCCTCCCCCGCCGCGAGGTCGAGACGCGCCCGGCTCTCCGGGGTGTCCAGGGTGTCGGCGCCCGACTCGATGTCCAGCGTGTTGACCAGGCTCTCGATCAGGCCCAGTCCATCGGGCGCGGGCGCTCTGTCGCTCATGCTTGCGACGTTACCGCCAATGCGACAGCATGCAGTAACCGTTACTGGTTACTCGGATCTATGGGTAACCGACTCGCCTAGCTGAGGAGAGAAGGCCATGGCCATCGCCAAGCTGGATGTCGTCGTCCTGGACTGTCCCGATCCGGCCGCGCTCGCCGGGTTCTACGCGGAGCTGCTCGGCGGGAAGGTCAGCGAGGAGGCGGACTGGGTCGATCTGAAGGTTCCGGGCGGCGGGGCGTCGCTGGCGTTCCAGGCGGCGCCGGGGTTCGTGCCGCCGGAGTGGCCCTCGCCGAGCCACTCGCAGCAGTTCCATCTGGATCTGACGGTCGAGGATCTGGACGCGGCGGAGAGGGAGGTGCTTGCGCTGGGAGCCAGGCCGCTCGACACGGAGGACCGGAAGCGGAGCTTCCGGGTGTACGCCGACCCGGCGGGGCATCCCTTCTGTTTGTGTGCGGGCTGAATGCACGGTAGGGGGAGCCTCTGCGGATGTGGCCGGTGGTCTCTGCGGATGTGGCCGGTGGTCAGCCGTCCAGCTCCTCGATCTTCGCCGTTGACGCCACCCGGCGGTCCTGTGCCGCCCTCGCCGTGAAGTCGGCCATGCGCAGGACCCGTTGGACGTTGCCCCAGGTCAGGAGGGCCAGGTCGGTCTCGGACCAGCCTCTGCGCATCAGTTCGGCCACCAGGTGGGGGTAGCAGGAGGCGTCGTTGAGGTCCTGGGGGTGGGCGGCGCCGGAGTCATAGGTGCCGGAGAGGCCCACGCATTCGGGGCCGGCGATCGAGCGGACGTGGTCGAGGTGGTCGGCCACGTCCCGGATGGACGGGCCGGTCTGTTCGGCGGTGAGCGGGACCATGCACAGGCCGTGCGCCGCGCCGAGTTCGGCCAGGAGGTCGTCGGGGAGGTTCGCGGGGTGCGGGCGCAGGGCGTGGGCCGCCGAGCGGGTGCACAGGACGGGGGCGCGGGAGACCTCGAGGGTCCGGCGGAGGGTCGGCTCGGCGGCGCCGGAGACGTCGGCGAGGACGCCGACGCGGTTCATCTCGCGGACCACCTCCTCGCCGAACCTGGTCAGCCCCTTCTCGCCCGCCCAGGAAACGTCGGCGACGGTGAGGGCCTGCAGGCCGAGCTGGTGCAGGGCGCGCAGGATGCCGAGGGAGTCGCCGATCGCGGAGGCTCCGGCCGGGCCGAGCAGGATGCCGACGCGGCCGCAGTTGCGGGCGTCGGTGATCTCGCCCGCGCTGTACACGAGCCGCAGTCCCTCGGGGTGGGCGTGGGCGACCATGCGGACCAGGTCCAGCTGTTCCAGGGTGGCGCCGACGGCCCGGTCGCCCGTCATGCCGTCCGGCAGGTGCAGCGACCAGAACAGCGCGCCGATGTGACCCTTGCGCATCCGGGGCACATCGGTGTCCACGGCGCCCTCGCCCAGCTCCAGGTCGTACCAGGACAGATGGCGCAGCACCCACGGCAGCCCGCTGTACCCGTCGGCCACCGGGTACCCTGCGAGGAAGGCGTGTGCCCGCGCCAGCGCCTCGGGGGACTCACCGTCGGGCTCGGGGGTCCCCAAAGTGCCGTCGGCAGGCGCGTGGACAGGGGCTTCGGCCCGGCCGTCGGTCCGGGCCATGGACTCCGCCGCCGTGGACCGAGAGCCCGGCTTCGGCTTCCGCTTCCTCCGCGCGGTGGACCGGGCGTCGAGCTCCCCCGCTTCCGCTGTCGCTTGCAGTTCGTCCTGCAGGTCTGCCATGGCGGACCTCCGTAGCCGGTCGGTGAACGCACTACCGTCACCGTGCCACGGGGTCCGTCCGGCTTCCTGGTGGGTGGGGCGTTCGGGGGTACGGCCGCCACGCCCTCGGCGGCAGGGGCCGTACCGCCGCCCGGGGGTCACCCGTCCAGCTGCTCCAGGGTCGCGTTCGACGGGCCCGTACGGGACCGGAGGTCACGGGCCACGTCCTCCGCGGCGCCCAGCACCCGTACCGCGTTCTGCCAGGTCAGCTTGGCGAGGTCGGTCCTGGACCAGCCGCGGTCGAGGAGCTCGGCGATCAGGTTCGGGTAGCCGGAGACGTCGTTCAGGCCGTCCGGGGTGAAGGCGGTGCCGTCGTAGTCGCCGCCGATGCCGAGGTGGTCGATGCCGGCGACCTCGCGCATGTGGTCGAGATGGTCGGCGACCGTCGAGACGGTGGCGACCGGGCGCGGGTGGCGCTCCTCGAAGGCGCGGTGGACCGCCATCGCCTCGGGGGTGGTGTCGAGGTGGTGGAAGCCGTGGACACGCATGTTCTCGTCGGCGGCGGCCGTCCAGTCGACGGCGGCCTGGAGCACGAACTTCGGCACGAAGGTCACCATGGCGACGCCGCCGTTGGCGGGGAGGCGTTCCAGGACGTCGTCCGGGATGTTGCGGGGGTGGTCGCAGATCGCCCGCGACGAGGAGTGGGAGAAGATCACCGGGGCCACGGAGGTGTCGAGCGCGTCGCGCATGGTGGTCGCGGCGACATGGGACAGGTCGACGAGCATGCCCTCGCGGTTCATCTCCCGGACGACCGCGCGGCCGAAGGCCGACAGGCCGCCGACCGCCGGGTCGTCGGTCGCGGAGTCCGCCCAGGCGATGTTGTCGTTGTGGGTGAGCGTCATATAGCGGACGCCGAGCGCGTACAACGCCCGCAGGGTGGCGAGGGAGTTGTCGATGGAGTGGCCGCCCTCCGCGCCCATCAGGGAGGCGATACGGCCCTCTGAGCGGGCCGCCTCCATGTCGGCGGCGGTCAGCGCGGCCCGCAGCTCCGCCGGGTAACGGTCGATCAACTGCCGTACGCAGTCGATCTGTTCCAGGGTCGCGGAGACGGCGCCCGGTCGGGCTGTGGAGTCCGAGGGCACGTACACCGACCAGAACTGCGCGCCCACACCGCCCGCGCGCAGCCGTGCCAGGTCGGTGTGCAGATAGGCGCTCTGGTCAGTGGCGATGTCGCGGGCGTCCAGGTCGTAGCGGACCTGCTCCCGCAGCGCCCAGGGCAGGTCGTTGTGCCCGTCCGCCACCGGGAACTCCCGCAGCAGCTCCCGTGCCTCCGACGGCGATGTCATACCCATGTTCCCCGTTTCCCCCGTTGATCCGTTCGCTACCGAAGTTCGCTTACTTGGCGAAGCCGAAGCCGTTGCCCGAGCCCTCGACCTTGGCGCGCAGGCGCTTGCCCTTCTCGGTGGCCTGGTCGTTCAGCTCCTGTTGGAACTCCCGCATACGGCCGAGGAGTTCCTGGTCCTGGGTGGCCAGGATGCGGGCGGCGAGCAGACCGGCGTTGCGGGCGCCGGCGACGGAGACGGTCGCGACGGGGACACCGGCCGGCATCTGCACGATCGACAGCAGGGAGTCCATGCCGTCGAGGTACTTCAGCGGCACGGGGACGCCGATGACGGGCAGCGGGGTGACCGAGGCGAGCATGCCGGGGAGATGGGCGGCGCCGCCCGCACCCGCGATGATCACCTTGATGCCCCGGTCCGCGGCCTCCTCGCCGTACGCGACCATCTCGCGCGGCATCCGGTGCGCCGAGACGACGTCGACCTCGTACTCGATCTCGAACTCGTCGAGGGCCTGCGCGGCGGCCTCCATGACGGGCCAGTCGGAGTCCGACCCCATGACAATGCCTACGACGGGGCTCATTCGGTGATCGTGCCTCTCAGGTAGCCGGCGGCGTGACGGGCGCGGTCCAGCACGTCGTCGAGGTTGTCGCCGTAGGTGTTGACGTGGCCGACCTTGCGGCCGGGCTTCACGTCCTTGCCGTACATGTGGATCTTGAGCTTGGGGTCGCGGGCCATGCAGTGCAGGTACGCGGAGTACATGTCGGGGTAGTCGCCGCCGAGGACGTTGACCATGACGGTCCACGGCGCACGCGGGCGCGGGTCGCCCAACGGCAGGTCGAGGACGGCTCGTACGTGGTTGGCGAACTGGCTGGTGATCGCGCCGTCCTGGGTCCAGTGGCCCGAGTTGTGGGGGCGCATGGCCAGCTCGTTGACGAGGATGCGGCCGTCGCGGGTCTGGAACAGCTCGACGGCGAGGTGGCCGATGACGTCCAGTTCCTTCGCGATACGCAGGGCCATCTCCTCGGCGCGGAGGGCCAGCGCCTCGTCCAGGTCGGGGGCGGGGGCGATGACCGTGTCGCAGACGCCGTTCACCTGCTGCGACTCGACGACCGGGTACGCCACGGCCTGGCCGTGCGGTGACCGTACGACGTTGGCGGCCAGCTCCCGCACGAAGTCGACCTTCTCCTCGGCGAGGACGGGGACGCCGGCGCGGAACGGCTCGGCGGCCTCCTCGACGGAGTGGACGACCCACACGCCCTTGCCGTCGTAGCCGCCGCGGACGGTCTTGAGGATGACCGGAAACCCATCGCCCTCGGAGCCGCCGGTGCCCTCGGTCAGGCCCTCGGCGGCGAAGGCGGCCACGTCGGCCGGGTCGGCGACGATCCGGTGCCGGGGGCACGGGACACCGATCGCGGTGAGCTTCGCCCGCATCACGCCCTTGTCCTGCGCGTGGACGAGGGCGTCGGGGCCCGGACGTACGGGAATGCCGTCCGCCTCCAGTGCCCGTAGATGCTCGGTGGGTACGTGTTCGTGATCGAAGGTGATCACATCGCAGCCCTGCGCGAACGCGCGCAGCGTGTCGAGGTCGCGGTAGTCGCCGATGACGACATCGCTGACCACCTGCGCCGCGGAATCCTGAGGAGTGTCACTGAGGAGCTTGAACCTGATGCCGAGCGGGATGCCCGCCTCGTGTGTCATACGAGCGAGCTGACCGCCGCCGACCATGCCGACTACCGGGAACGTCACCCCACCAGAGTATCGGCCACCGATTCGGCCACGTTCAGCCGTCCGAGCCAGCCCGTTTTTCCCGTTGTGCACCCTTCCCTTCGGCGCTGTGACACGGCTGTGAGCTGCCGCACAGGCAACGCCAAGGGGCGCTGGTTAGCATGGCTGGGTCGGGCGAACCGGCCAGGATGGCCGGGGCCGGCCGGGGGAACGGCCGGGATGACGGCCGACGAGCACCGGGGCCACGGCCGACGACCAGGGGACCGACGACCACGACCGGATCGAGCGACAGGGGCCCACACGATGGGAAGTACCACCTCGGGGCCTCACCTGAAGCCCCGCGGCGTCCTGCGCCGACGGATAGACCTGCTGGTACGTGAGGTCGCCAAGTTCGGGGCCGTGGGCGGTGCGGGGCTGCTCGTGAACCTCGCCGTGTTCAACCTCGTACGGCACACCACGGACCTTCAGGTGGTGCGGGCCAGCGTCATCGCCACAGTGGTGGCCATCGTCTTCAACTATGTGGGCTTCCGCTACTTCACGTACCGGGACCGCGACAAGAGCGGCCGCACGAAGGAGCTGACCCTCTTCCTGCTGTTCAGCACGGCGGGGCTGGTGATCGAGAACGGCGTGCTGTACGCGGCGACGTACGGCTTCGGCTGGGACAGCCCCCTCCAGTCCAACATCTTCAAGTTCCTCGGCATCGGCATCGCGACCCTCTTCCGCTTCTGGTCCTACCGCACCTGGGTGTTCCGCACCCTCCCGGCCCGCGAGGCGGTGGCCAGCGCGGAATCGTTCCTGGAAGCGGGGGCCACCCACCGACCCGCCCTTACCGGGGGTGCGGCGAAGCGGTCCGACGGGGCGTAGAGGGCGGCTCGGTTACCGGACCAGGCGGTCTTCCCCGGTCGTCGGCTTCTTCACCGGGGTCCGGGACAGGAACAGGCCGAAGACCGGGGGCTTCGCCTGGAGCATTTCCAGGCGGCCTCCGTCGGCTTCCGCGAGGTCGCGGGCGACGGCGAGGCCGATGCCGGTCGAGTTGCGGCCGCTGATCGCCCGTTCGAAGATACGCGCGCCCAGGTCGGCCGGGACTCCGGGCCCCTCGTCGGTCACCTCGATCACCGCCTGGTTCCCGGTGACGCGCGTACGCAACGCCACCGTGCCCCCGCCGTGCATGAGGGAGTTCTCGATCAGCGCGGCCAGCACCTGCGCGACCGCCCCGGGTGTGCCCACGGCCTGAAGGTGCCGTTTGCCGGAGCTGACGATGGCGCGCCCGGCGCTGCGGTAGGCCGGCCGCCACTCCTCCAGCTGCTGCTTGATGACCTCGTCGAGCTCGAAGGCGACGGCCGAGCCGTTGCGCGGGTCCCGGGAGTTGGTGAGGAGCCGTTCCACGACGTCCGTCAGCCGTTCGACCTGGGCCAGCGCGATATGCGCCTCCTCCTTCACGGTGGCCAGATCGTCGGTGAGGGTGATCTCCTCCAGCCGCATGGACAACGCGGTCAACGGCGTACGCAACTGATGCGACGCGTCCGCCGCGAGCCGCCGCTCGGCGGTCAGCATGCGGGCGATCCGCTCGGCGGAGGAGTCGAGCACGTCCGCCACCCGGTCCAGCTCCGGGACGCCGTACCGCTTGTGCCGGGGCCGGGGGTCGCCGGAGCCCAGGCGCTCGGCGGTCTCGGCGAGGTCCGTGAGCGGGGAGGCGAGGCGGTTGGCCTGCCGTACGGCGAGGAGGACGGCGGCGATGACGGCGAGGAGGGCGACCGCCGCGATGATCAGCAGCGTACGGCCGACCTCCCTGCTCACCGCCGAGCGGGACTCCTCGACCGTGACGACCTCGTCCTTCTCGCCCTTCGTCTCATGGCGGATCACGTCGCCGACGGGCTTCTCACCGATCTCGATCGTGCGCTGGCCGGGGATCTCGATACGGGCGTACCGCTCGTCGCCCACCTGGTCCCTGAGGACCTCGGCCGTGATCCGTTCGTCGCCGATGATCCGGCTGTCCACGATGCTCGTCAGCTGCACCGCCTCGGACTCCACCCGCTCCTCGGCGCTGTTGCTGATCGTGCGGGTCTCGACGATGACGAGGCTCACGCCGAAGACCGCGATGACGACGAGTACGACGGCGAGGGTGGACTGGATGAGACGGCGACGCACGGCTGCCCTCCGGGCGGGCGGGTGTTCTTGGACCTTCGATTGTGCGACACCCTGCGACTGCGGCTGAGCGGGGGTGGGTTTCGCTCACCGGCACGACCAGGGTGCCGCCGCGCCCCCGAGCTGTCGGGCGCCCGGCTCACACCCGGCCAGGGCTCAGTTCTTCTCGAACCTGAAGCCGACCCCTCGTACCGTCGCGATGTACCGCGGATTCGCCGCGTCGTCGCCCAGCTTCTTGCGGAGCCAGGAGATGTGCATGTCCAGGGTCTTCGTGGAGGACCACCACGTGGTGTCCCAGACCTCGCGCATCAGCTGGTCGCGGGTGACGACCCGCCCCGCGTCGCGCACGAGCACCCGCAGCAGGTCGAACTCCTTCGCCGTGAGCTGCAGTTCCTCGTCGCCCATCCAGGCGCGGTGGGACTCGACGTCGATGCGGACGCCATGCGTCGCGGGCGGCTGCTGGGGCTCGGCGGCGCCGCGCCGGAGCAGCGCCCGGACACGGGCGAGCAGCTCGGCGAGCCGGAAGGGCTTGGTGACGTAGTCGTCGGCGCCCGCGTCGAGGCCGACGACGGTGTCCACCTCGTCGGCGCGCGCGGTCAGGATGAGGATCGGCACGGTGTGACCCTCGGCCCGCAGCCGGCGGGCCACCTCCAGGCCGTCCATGCCGGGCAGCCCCAGGTCCAGGACGACCAGGTCGACGCCACCCTGCATTCCGGCGTCCAACGCGGTGGGTCCGTCCTCGCGGACCTCCACCTCGTAACCCTCCCGGCGCAATGCGCGAGCCAGCGGCTCCGAGATGGACGCGTCGTCCTCGGCGAGCAGTACACGGGTCATGGAGTGATGGTAGTCCGCCGAGAACCGCAGGTGGAGAGTGATCGGCAAGCCCGATTCACACCTGTGTCCAGCGGTTCTCTTACCTCCACGGCCCGGTGCGGGAACCCGGCGGTCACATCCCCGTCTTCGAGGTGTGATCCTATGAAAGACCTTCGAATTTACGATTGTGACTGCCTTCTTACCTGTGATCCACCTCTCAAGCTCTTCCATTTCCTTCACTGCTCTGACATATGGTGAATGAAGGCCTTTAGCGACAGGTGGGGACCTTTGGCGGGAAATCTCCGCTGAAGGTCTCTTTTGTGTGCGGAACAAGGAATGACACCGGGCGCGTACCCCCATGCCACGTCCCGACCTGCAAGGAACGACCATGGCGTCCAGCCTGACGAAGGGCTCGACCGGCCGGGAAATCCCCGGCACAGAGCGCACCTTCTTCGGCCACCCCCGCGGACTGGCCACTCTCTTCATGACCGAGATGTGGGAGAGGTTCTCCTACTACGGCATGAAGGCCCTTCTCCCCCTCTATCTGGTCGCACCGAGCGGCCTGCACCTCAGCGGGGCGACGGCGATCACCATCGGCTCGGTCTATGTGTCGCTGGTGTATCTGCTCACCCTGCCCGGCGGCTGGGTCGCGGACCGGCTCCTCGGTCCCCGCAGGACGGTCGCGCTCGCGGGCCTGGTCATCATGCTGGGCCATCTGACCCTGGCACTGCCCTCGTCCGGCACGTTCTACGTCGGCCTCGTACTCGTCGCCATCGGCTCGGGTCTGCTGAAGGCCAACATCTCGACCATGGTCGGCCACCTGTACGACGGCCCGAACGACCCCCGCCGTGACGGCGCCTTCACGATCTTCTACATCGGCATCAACACCGGCGCCTTCGCCGCGCCGCTGGTCATCGGCACCGTCGGCGAGAAGGTGAACTGGCACCTCGGCTTCGGCATCGCCGCGGCCGGTATGGCGCTGGGTCTCGCGCAGTTCCTGTTCGGCACCCGCCACCTGAGCGACCGCAGCGAGATCGTCCCGACGCCCATGTCCGCCGAGGAGAAGTCGGCCACCCTGCGCAAGGGCCTGCTCTGGCTGGCCGTCCCCGTCGTCTTCTACGGCGTCGTCGGCGTCTCCGGCCACTTCACCCTCAACTGGGCCATGATCCCGCTGACGCTCATCGGTCTGATCGTCCCGATCTGGGTCATCGCCCGCATCAAGCGGGACAGGGACCTGACCTCCGCGGAGCAGTCGAAGGTCTCGGCCTACGTCTGGTTCTTCGTCGCCGCGGCCGTCTTCTGGATGATCTACGACCAGGGCGCCACGACCCTGGCGATCTTCGCGGACAAGTCCGCCGACAACAGCGTCCTCGGCTGGGAGTTCCCGGTCTCCTGGTACCAGTCGCTCAACCCGGTCATGATCATGGCGGCGGCGCCCGTCTTCGCATGGCTGTGGGTGTGGCTGAACCGGCGTGGCCAGGAGCCCAGCACCATCGTGAAGTTCGGCTCCGGCCTGCTGCTGATCGGCGCGTCGTTCTTCCTCTTCCTCTCGCCCCTCGTGATCGCCGAGGACGGCCGGAAGGCCGCGGCGATGTGGATCGTGGCGATCTACTTCGTCCAGACGCTCGGTGAGCTGACCCTCTCCCCCGTGGGTCTGTCGGTCACGACGAAGATCGCGCCCGCCAAGTACGCCTCCCAGATGATGGGCGTCTGGTTCCTCGCGGTCACCGCCGGCGACTCCGTCACCGCCCTCCTGTCCAACCCGGCCGTCGGCGGCGTCAACCTCGACCGGACCGGCTTCGTCGCCGTCGAGGCCACGCTGGCAGCGGTCGCCGGTGTCGCGCTCTTCATCTACCGCAACAAGGTCAAGCGCCTCATGGGCGACGTCAACTGACGCCCGGCTGTGCGACTCGGGGCCGCCGTACCTTCGGGTGCGGCGGCCCTTCGGGTTTCGCGCGCGGTACGGCCCTCATACGCCGCCTTTCGCCCTACGCGCCGCCTTTGGTGGTCGGGGGCGCCGAGGGCGTGGGGGGCGCCGGGTCCGCCGGGGTTGTCGGGGGTACCGAGGGCGTGGGGGACGCCGGGGTTGTCGGGGGCGTCGGGCTCCCGGAGGTCGTCGGACTCTCCGGGCTTGTCGAAGTCTCCGGGTTCGTCGAACTGTTTGGGCTCGTCGGGCTGTCCGGGCTCATCGGGCTGTCCTCCTGCGGTGCGGAGGGCCGTTCCGGCGCCGTCGCGCCCGCCTCGTGCGCCGGCGTCCCCGGCCCGGTGTCCGGGGTGAACCAGGGAAGCGGTGAGGTCGTACCGCGGGCGGGGTGTGAGCGGGGCCCTGTGCGGGGTTCGGCGTGGGCTCCCGAGGAGTGGCCCGGCAGGAGGAGTCGGCGGGTGAGGTCGGGGAGGCGGAGCCTTCGGGCGCGGCGGGGGGCCGGTGGGGTACGGCTCGGGCGTACCCGGTCCACCACGGCCATGCCGATCCGGAACAGCGCGGCCGGGACGACGAGGCACAGCATCAGCCAGAAGAGGGTGACACCCCAGGGACGGCCCACTCCCCAGGACTGTTCGGCGAGGACCTTGCCGCCGTACTTGAGGGAGACGGTGTAGTCGCCGTGGGCCCCGGCGGCGAGTTCCACCGGCAGGGTGATGCGGGCCTCGCCGCCGGGCCGGATGGTGCCGCGCCACTGGTGTTCCTCCCAGCGCGGCGCGAACACCCCGTGGGAGGTGCCGACCTGGAAGACGGGGTTCTTGACCGCGGAGCTGCCCACGTTGCCGACGGCGAAGACCAGTTCACGGGCGGGCGGCGCCCCGAACCAGGTCAGCAGCCCGCTCGCCCCCTCCAGCCGGGTGTCCGTCAGAACCGACAGCCGTCCGCCGTCCGCCTCCCGCGGCAACGGTTCGACCGAGTGCCCGGCGACCTGGAAGACCGCGTAGGCCTCGGCCTTCTCCCCCGTGATCGTGGCGACGCGCACCACGCACGGACACGGCACCGGCGGCTCCGCCACCGGCAGCTCCCGGCTGAAGGCGCCCTCGGTGTCGGCGGTCGCGGCCCGGCCGTCGGCGTTGGCACAGGAGTCGGTGCCCCCGGGCACCCCGCGCGACGGCGTGGACTGACCGCAGATCAGGATCATCAACAGCGCCTTCGACCGCCATCCACTGCCGCTCACGGTGATCGAACCGCCGGTCCCCGCCTGCGATTCGGACAGTTCCACCGCCGGCTTCTCCGCGCCCCAGGCGGGCACACCACCGATCGGGAGGAAGGGCGTCGCGGGCAACGCGAACGCCAACGCGCACACCAAGGCGAGCACCACCGCCGACGCCCCGACCCGCCGCCCTCTCGCCACTCCACCGCTCCCGTCAGCTCGACACCCGATCAGCGACTTCAGCGACGTACCGCCTCAGTGACGTACCGTCCGATTCCTGCGCGTCACCCACAACACACCCGCCGCGCCCGTGAGCAGCACGGTGCCGCCGAGCGTGCCGAGCGCGACGGCCGAGTCCAGGGGCCCGGTCTGCGGAAGCTCGCCACCGGAGCCACCGGAGCCGCCCGAGCCGCCGGACGTACCGGAAGTACCGGAGTCCGACCCTCCCGACGCGTCCCCGCCCGCCGCCGTGACGTCAAGGGTCAGCGAGGGCCCGGGGTTGTTGCCGGGCGTGCACGTGGTGACCGTGCCGAGGGCCTTGATGGTGAGCACGCCCGCCGTGAAGTCGACCTTGCCGGTCGCCTTCGGGGTGTACGTCCCGCTCAGGTCATTGATCTTTATCGGGGTGTTGGCCGGAAGAGCCTCCTCGTTGGCCGGCCCCGTGACGGTCAGCGTGCCGCTCTCCGCGCCGCTCAACTTGATCGTGGCGCTGGGGGTCATCGCCCCCTTGCCCAGTTCGACAGGGCTGGAGGAGACGCCCTTCTGCCAGGACATGGTGATCCTGTAGCCGTCGCCGTCCTTGACGCCCTTGATGTCGATGGGCGACACCGCGGACTTGTCCCCGATCGGCGTCTTGCAGTTGTACTCGACGTCCACGACCTCGGCATACGCCACCGGGGCGGCCATGAGCACCGCTGAGCCGGCCAGGGCCGCGAGGGACGCGAGCGCGGCGGTTCCCTTCTGGTACGTCCGGTACGACACCTCGCCACCCCACATTCTGACGGAACATCAGATCGGCCGCTCAAGGTACGCCGGGGGTCTTGGAGAAGGAAGACACAGGGAAGTGTCGGATGTGTGTCGATGCCGCCGTACGGCGACGCGCGGCCGGGCAATCGCTCCTGAGGGACGCGACGGCGCACCGGTGAGGGGCGTCGGCCCGCTCCCGCCGGGCCATCGCCTCGCGGTGCCGGTCTCGGCGGCCGGGCTCACCATCTGCGCGGCGAGAGTACGCCGCGGTCGCCCCGGTGGCGCCGCGTCGACCAGCGGCACGAACCGGTCCGGCAGAGGCCGGCAGCGGGCGACGCTGCGTGCGGTGTGCGGCGCGGTCGCGGCTCACTTCGGCATCGAACCGGCGCCGGGAGCCCTGGACGGGGAGCTCGACAGCACGCATGTGCTTCCCGTGCTGCCGGACCATGGCCGGTCGGTCGCGCCGTCCGCGCGCCGCCGCATCGCGGAGTCGTCGTACGCCGGCGGCGCGGGTATGACCTCGAGCGGGTCGCGTTCGCCGTCCAGTCGGTGGGCGCGCTGCGAGTCGTACGTGGTGACCAGCGCGCCGTTCTCGTAGCAGGACAGCATGGTGGTCCCGTTGATGTGGCGCACGGCCACCGCTCGCGTGCCGTACGAGAGGCGGCGCAGGACCTCACCCCGTATGCCCTCGCTGTGCCGTTCCCCGATGCCGAACGCCCACTCGCAGGAGTTCACCCTCGTCGACGCCCTGTGGGAAGGTGAGCGGGAATCCCCTTGGGAACCTTCTAGGCCGGAGCCCCCACTTCCGCCCACACGGTCTTGCCTGCGGTCCCCGGTGTCCGTACGACTCCCCAGTCCAGGCAGAGGCGCTGCACGATGAACATCCCGTGCCCGCCCGGCCGTCCGGCCCGGTGCGGGGTGCGCGGGGCGGGGCTTCCGGCACCGCGGTCGGAGACCTCGATGCGCAGCACCTTGTTGTCGCAGCCGATCCACAACTCGGCCGGGCCCCCCGCATGGAGACACGCGTTGGTGACCAACTCGGAGACCACCAGCAGCACATCCTCGGCCGCCGCCCGCTGGTCGGCGGTGGCGGCGGGCAGCCAGCCCCACTCGTACAGCGCCTGCCGGGTGAAGTCACGGGCGAGCGGCACCACACCGCTCTCGCCGTCGAAGCTCAGCCGACGGAACCTGCGACCGGCGGCGGGTGCCGCGGGAGGGTCCTCTCCGGGCGCCCCGGAAGCGCCGCCGGCACCCGGTTCCGGGCCGCGGTCGCCCGGCGAGAAAGGCCGGGTGGTGCTCATCAGCGCTTCACCTCACCGATTCACCAGTTCACGATTCAGGACTCATCATCAGGATTCATCAAGCGTGCGGGACATGGGCCCGCGGCGCGTACTGTTCCGCGCTGTCATCCGTACCGCCCATCCGTACTTCCGTACTTCCGTCGTCACCGTCGAGCTGTTTCCGAGCTTTTTCCGGGCCGTTCAGGAGCCATCCGCAAGCCGTCTCCGAGCTACTGCCGACCCGTTCAGGATGTCTCCTGCCCGAGCGAACCGTCAGAACACCCACGTTTTCGGCACAGAACTTGTGACGCGAATAACCTGCCGGTCCCGGAGGGAAACCTGGGACATCGCTCCGACCGGAAGCCGACCGCCGGCCCGCCCCTTCCGAACCGGCGGCTCCTGCCCCTCCCGGGCCGGCCACCCGGGCCGGCCCCCGGACCGGGGCCTTCACGGAGCCGAGTCGAACGGACCGAAAAGACCGAACGGACCGAACGAAACGGAAGGGAACGGAACCGAGCCGGACTTGGGCCAGCAGCCGCGGCCCCTCGACGAGCCGGCGGTAGGCCGGTCGGCTAGTCGGCCAGCGCCGCCCCCAACGAGTCATGGACGGTGAAGACGGCCTCCGCCCCGGTGATCTCGAAGACCCGGGCGACCGCCGGCAGCATCCCCGCCAGATGGACCCCGCCACCCGCGGCATCCGCCTTCAGACGGACACCCAGCAGGACGTTGAGCCCGGTGGAGTCGCAGAACTCCAGCCGCGAGCAGTCCACCACCAGACGTGTGAATCCCTTTTCCAGGCACCCCTCAAGTGGCTCACGCAACAGATCGGCGGTGTGATGATCGAGCTCACCCACCGGCGTCACCACGGCACTGGGGCCCTCTTCCCGCACCTCGACCCGTAGTCGGCCCGACTGTGCGCTGCCGACCGTCCCACGGTCCATGCCGTCTCTCTCCCGACCGTCGTGACTGCTGACTCGCACTCGAACATTACGCCTTCCCCACACTCTCCGGCACCCGAACAATCGCCCAGAACAGGGCATTTCGCCACAGTAGGCACTTGCGACGACGTCAGGAAACCGGGTAGGGCTAGTAGAGACACCAATCGACACGGCCGGCTTTGGAGGCGCCGCACACCGCAGTGCACGAATTGGCATCGGCGGCCATATGCCGAGAACGATGGAGGACATCATGTCACCCCGGCTCGACGCATCGCATACCCAGAGGGCGACGTCGGCACCCTCTCCGGAAGAGACCCTGGACGACCTCGCCCACAATCCCGGGGTCAGGGATCAAGACGACGTGCTCGCCGACCTTCCGGAGATCCCCCCGTACGACGAGGTGGGACCGGTGGACGCCCGGGCCCTGTCCAAGACGCTCTTCGAGCGGCTGGAATCCCTCGAAGAGGGCACGCACGAGTATTCGTACGTCCGCAACACACTGGTCGAACTCAACCTGGCTCTCGTCAAGTTCGCCGCCTCCCGCTTCCGCTCGCGCAGCGAGCCGATGGAGGACATCATCCAGGTCGGCACGATCGGCCTGATCAAGGCGATCGACCGCTTCGAACTGAGCCGGGGCGTCGAGTTCCCCACCTTCGCGATGCCGACGATCGTCGGCGAGATCAAGCGTTTCTTCCGCGACACCAGTTGGTCCGTGCGCGTCCCGCGGAGACTGCAGGAGCTGCGGCTCGACCTGGCCAAGGCCGGTGACGAACTCGCCCAGAAGCTCGATCGCGCTCCGACGGTGGGAGAGCTGGCGGAGCGCCTCGGCCTCACCAACGACGAGGTCGTCGAAGGCATGGCCGCGTCGAACGCGTACACCGCGTCGTCGCTCGACGCCCAGCCCGAGGAGGACGACTCCGAGGGCGCGCTGGCGGACCGGATCGGCTACGAGGACCACGGGCTCGAAGGCATCGAGTACGTCGAGTCGTTGAAGCCGCTGATCGCCGAACTTCCGCCGCGCGACCGGACGATCCTCTCCCTGCGCTTCGTCGCCAACATGACGCAGTCCGAGATCGGGGACGAGCTGGGCATCTCCCAGATGCATGTCTCCCGGCTGCTGTCACGGACGTTGGTACGGCTGCGCAAGGGCTTGACGATCGAGGAGTGAGCGGCGGCACCGGCGCATGACCGGGGCCGGTATCCGCCGTGGAGCGAGTCGGCCG
>NZ_AEJC01000127.1 GCF_000317595.1 Streptomyces ipomoeae 91-03
CCCCTTCCGCCGTCTTGCGGCCGGACCGCCGTTCCCATGACCGTGCCGGGTGTGGGCAGCCGTGCTGTCGTGTTGCTGTCCCAGCTGCGGGCAATCGTGCCGCCAGGGCGATGGGATGCCTCCCGCTCATGGGGCCCCTCCCACTCGAGCGAAGTCGAGATGGGGGAGGGGTGGCGCGGCGGCGTCTCGTGGCGTCGGGTTGTGCAGCCTGTGCCCGGTCGGCAGCCGTGCCGGGTGCCCTTCGTAGAGGTGTGGTGGCAACCTGTGTGCGTCGAGGTGCGGCTCGCCCCGGCCCAGCCCCTCGCTTGGTTTTCGGGTCGGGCAGAATCGGGGGTATGACCAGCCCGGAGCAAGCGTCGCCCGAGTCGGAGTCCGCGTCGGTGGATCGGAAGCGGTCGGCGGCATCGACGTCGGCGTCTTCGGTGACCCCGAAGGTTCAGTCCGCCTCGGCGCCCTCGAAGGGGCAGGCGGCGGCGCCTGCCAAGCCTGTGTACAAGGACCGGGCGTATCGGTCGCCTGCCGGACTGGTGGGGGGCGTGCTGCTGCTCGGCCTCTTCGGGTGGCTCGGTGGGGACGCCGTGGTGTCCGGGGACGGGCGTACGCCCTGGCTGGCGCTCGCGGCGTTGTTGTTCGGGGTGCCGTTGGTGGCCGCGTTCTCGGTGCGGCCCGCTGTGTTCGCCAATGATGATCGGCTGCGGGTTCGTAATCCGCTTCGGGTGATCGAGCTGCCCTGGGCCGCCGTGGTGTCGCTGCGGTCGGGGTACACCAACGAGGTCGTCGACCAGAGCGGGACCAAGTACCAGCTGTGGGCCATTCCCGTTTCGTTGCGGGCCCGGAAGAAGGCCGCTCGGCGGCAGGCCCGGGAGGCTGGGCGGGCTGCGGCCCAGGGCGACAGCAGCGGTCGTACGTCCTTGGTGGAGCAGCCCGTGCGGGCCGAGACCGATCAGATCATGGCTGACCTGCGGGTGTTGTGCGAGGCGCGGGCCAAGGCGGCGGGGTCCCAGGGGGAGCCCAGTGTGCGGTGGGCCTGGGAGGTCATGGGGCCGGCGGCGGCCGGGGCCGTGTTGTTGGTGGTTCTGGTACTGCTCGGCTGAGCATCGCCGGGGGTGAGAGGTTCCTGGGTCCGGGCCGTACGGTCGTGCGAGCGACAACAACAGTGACGGTCCGAGTGTCTAGGTAGTGATGAGCACGAATCTCGAGTCCCCGGGGCGGCCCCTGCGACGGCTGCCCGAGTCCGCCGTACCCGAGGGCTGCCCCGCCTGGAGCGGGGAGCACGTACGGCTGTGGACGGGGGCGCAGGCTCCGGCGTGGGTGCCGGTGCGGACGCGGACCCTGCCGCTGATCGCCGTGGCCCTGGTCGGCCTGATCGCCGGCTTCTGGCTGGCCGACTCCAGGAATGTGCCTCCCGCCGTCGCCGCGCTCGTCCCCCTGCAACTGATGTGGATGCTCGTACGCCCCGAGATCGTACGGATATCCGCGCCCCTGCTGACCTTCCTCCTCGCCTGGTACGGCGGCATGCACGACCCGGCGGTCGTCGTGGGCTTCCTCGCCATCAACGCCACCTGGGCGGTGGTCGAGTTCCGGCTGAGCGCGGGACGGATGCAGCGGCGATGGGCCGTGGGCGCCGCCGGGGGTGTGACGGCGAGGGTGCCGGACGGGGTCGGGCCGCTGCGGCGCGGACGGTTCCTCATCGCGCTGGGGATCGGGCTCGTCGTTCTCGGAGCCGTGTTCGTCTTCCTCGTGTCCGGGTCGGAGACCGGTGTGGACCGGCAGGAGGCGACGCTCCTCGGCTGGTTCGTGGTCGGCTGGGGCCTGACGTCGCTGCTCGCCGGGTGGCTCGGGCGACGCCGGGCCGCCGCGCTGCGGGGCGCCCCCGTGCCTGTGCTGCGGGTCCTCATGCGGGACGGCGCCAACGGTGACGTCGAGGTCTTCGCCGCCGATGACATCGCCGCGCTGCGGCCCCTGTTCACCGTCTCCGTCGAGGAGTGGTACGCCGACGAGGACGAGGATGAGGACGAGGAGGCGCGTCGGGTCAGGGCGGAGGAGATGGACGCGTTGCTCGACTCGATCGAGAACGACGAGCAGCCCGGGCCGCTGCGGGAGGCCGTGCTGTACGGGGCCCCGTACGACGGCGGCGAGATCGTGATCGTCAGCGCGCCCGAGGACGCGGAGCAGCCGGGCGGTACGGACGAGGACGGGGACTCGACGGACGAGGAGATCGTCGTGGAGTCCTCGATCGGGCCGGTGCGGGCGCTGTCCGAGCGGGCCGTGCGGCTGCGGATCCGTGCGGAGAAGGCTCGGGCACGGCGGGCCGCGGCTTTCGCGGACCGGCGTGCGGCCGCTGCCGCCATGACGGCCGAGCGGCTGGGCTCGGGTGCCGTACGGCGCTGGCGGGCCGGCTGGCTGGACTGGGCCGTCTGCCTGCTGGGGATGGTGTGGGCGGCCGTGCTGGTGCTCGGCGAGGGCGGGGGCTGGCGCTACATCCCGGGCGCCGTCATCGGGCTCGTCGGCGCGCTCATGCTGCCCGGCATGGCCGCCTGGCGTATCACCGCCGACCGGGACGGCCTCTGGCTCAACGGCACGCTCAGGACCCGGCACATCGCCTGGGACCACCTCATGACCGTCAAGTGCGAGGGCGCCGAGCTGAAGGTGGACAGCCGCCGGGCACGGTTCAGCGGGGCGTGGACCATGTACGCGCCGAGGTGGGCCCGGCTGGAGCGGCGGCTCGGACTGATCCACCCGTACGAGAGGGTCGCCGCCGAACTCACCGCCATGTGGAAGAACCCCGACCTCCGGCCCACCGAGGCGAGCGGCGAACACGAACGGGGCCGGGCGTTGTGGCCGCTGGGTGTGGTGCTGGCCTTGGTGTGGGTGGCGGCGCTGGTGCTGGTGCCGTAGCCGAGGCCCAGGACGATGGGGGAAGCCCCGGCCGGGGTTCGGTCGGGGCTTCCTGGTGTCGCGGGGGGTGTCGGATTCCCCTTCGGTTCAGATGCCTGCCGCCGCCGACAGGTCCTGCTTGATCCTCGCCAGCAGGGCCGTCGCCTTCGCGCGGGCCTCGGGGAGGTCGGCGTGGGCGGGGACCGGGACGACGACCTCCAGATAGCACTTGAGCTTGGGCTCGGTGCCGCTGGGGCGGACGATGACGCGGGCGCCGTCGAGGGTGTAGCGCAGGCCGTCGGTGGGCGGGAGCTTGTCGGTGCCCCGGGTGAGGTCCTCGGCCTTGGTGATGGTGAGACCGGCCAGGGCGGTCGGGGGCTGCTCACGGAGCCGTTCCATGGCGCGGGCGATGAGCGACAGGTCCTGGACGCGGACCGAGAGCTGGTCGGTGGCGTGCAGACCGTGCTCGACGGCGATGTCGTCCAGGAGGTCGAGGAGGGTACGGCCCTCCTCCTTCAGCTGCGAGGCCAGTTCGGTGATGGCCAGGGCCGCGGTGATGCCGTCCTTGTCCCGTACGCCCTCGGGGTCGACGCAGTAGCCGAGGGCCTCCTCGTAGCCGTAGCGCAGACCGTCGACGCGGGCGATCCACTTGAAGCCGGTGAGGGTCTCCTCGTAGGCGAGGCCGGCCTTCTCGGCGATACGGCCCAGGAGGGAGGACGAGACGATCGACTCGGCGAAGGTGCCGCGGGCCCCACGCCTCACCAGATGGGTCGCGAGGAGCGCGCCGACCTCGTCGCCGCGCAGCATGCGCCAGTCGGCGCCGTCCTCGACGGCCACGGCACAGCGGTCGGCGTCCGGGTCGTTGGCGATGACCAGGTCGGGGTCGGTCTCGCGGGCCTTCGCGAAGGCGAGGTCCATGGCGCCCGGCTCTTCCGGGTTGGGGAAGGCGACGGTCGGGAAGTCCGGATCAGGGTCGGCCTGCTCGGCGACGAGGACGGGCGTGGGGAAACCGGCTCGGGCGAAGGCCGCGAGGAGGGTGTCCTTGCCGACGCCGTGCATGGCCGTGTACACCGTGCGGGCGGTACGGGGGGAGCCGTCGGCGAGGACGGCGTCCGTACGGGCGAGATAGGCGTCGAGGACGGTGTCGTCGAGGGTCTCCCAGCCGGACGTCGGGCGGGGTACGTCGTCGAGGGACCGTACGGCGTCGATCTCGGCCGCGATCTCGGCGTCGGCCGGGGGGACGATCTGTGAACCGTCGCCCAGGTAGACCTTGTAGCCGTTGTCGCGGGGCGGGTTGTGGCTGGCGGTGACCTCCACGCCGGCCACCGCGCCGAGGTGCCTTATGGCGAAGGCCAGCACCGGGGTCGGCAGCGGGCGGGGGAGGACGGCCGCGCGCAGGCCGGCGCCGGTCATGACCGCCGCCGTGTCGAGGGCGAAGTCGGCGGACTTGTGGCGGGCGTCGTAGCCGATGACGACGAGGCCGCCGCCGTGACCCTGCTTGGCCAGGTACGCGGCGAGACCGGCCGCGGCGCGGATGACCACCGAGCGGTTCATCCGCATCGGACCGGCGCCGAGTTCCCCCCGGAGACCGGCGGTGCCGAACTGGAGGGTGCCGCTGAAGCGTGCGGTGAGCTCCGCGGTGTCCCCGGCGTCGATCAGTTTCGCGAGTTCCGCGCGGGTGTCCGCGTCGGGGTCCTCGGCCAGCCACGCCTTGGCCCGCGCGATGAGTTCGTCCTGCACGTTGGGGTCCAACCTCTCTTGGTTCGTGTGCCGGTGGGAGTGGGCCGGGCGCCTATGAGCTCGGGGCGTTCGGGTTCGGGGCGGCTGCGGGTTGCAAGGGGGTGCCCCCAGGCCTTCAGAGGCGCGGGGAACCGCGCGAGCAACCCACCACAACCCGCACGTACCCATCTCACCGCAGACACCCCATCACCCCCAGCGGGGGCCCCGGGGCGCAGCCCCCAGGAGCGGGGTCGAAGGGGCGCCGCCCCTGGGACGGGAAGGGCAAGGGCGGCGGGGGCGCCTACAGACGGTTCAGGACCTGCGTCAGCAGCTCGCCCATGCGGGTCGCGGAGTCGCGGCCGGCCTGGAGGACCTCTTCGTGGTTCAGCGGCTCACCCGTCATACCGGCGGCGAGATTGGTGACCAGGGAGATCCCCAGCACCTCGGCCCCCGCCTCACGCGCGGCGATGGCCTCCAGAACCGTCGACATGCCCACCAGATCCGCACCGATGACACGGGCCATCCGGATCTCCGCCGGCGTCTCGTAGTGCGGCCCGGTGAACTGCGCGTACACACCCTCCTCGAGGGAGGGGTCGATCTCCTTGCACAGCGCCCGCAGACGCGGCGAGTAGAGATCGGTGAGGTCGACGAAGTTCGCGCCGACGATCGGCGACGTGGCCGTCAGGTTCAGATGGTCGCTGATCAGCACCGGCTGCCCGGGACGCATGCCCTCGCGCAGCCCACCGCAGCCGTTGGTGAGGACGATCGTCTTGACGCCGGCGGCGACGGCCGTACGGACGCCGTGCGCGACGGCGGCGACATCGCGGCCCTCGTAGTAGTGGGTGCGGCCCAGGAAGACGAGCGCGCGCTTGTCACCGATCTTGTACGAGCGGATCTTGCCGCCGTGGCCCTCGACCGCCGGCGGCGGGAAACCGGGCAGCTCGGTGACCTGGAACTCGGCCTCGGGGGCGCCGAGCGCGTCCACGGCCGGGGCCCAGCCGGAGCCCATCACGAGGGCGACGTCGTGGGTCTCGGCGCCCGTGAGCTCCCGCAGGCGCGCGGCGGCTGTGTCGGCGGCGGCGTACGGGTCGCCCTGGATGTCGTCCGGAAGAAGAGAAGCGTTCACGCGATGAGAGTATCCGGTCTCGGCCTACGCGCGTAGATGTCAAGCCTCACGGGATCGGGATCGTTGTCTGGTCGTTTCCGACAAACGGGGGCGGGGGCGGGCCGTGAAGTCGGTCCTCGGTGACGAGCACGTCCCCGTCGCCGCACACCTCGACCCGTCGCGCGGCGTCAGCACGGCCGCTTGCGGAGCTCCATCACGTAGTCGTGCGGTGCTCCCGCCGACTCGGCGGCGTCGGCGATCTCGCCCAGGTAGCGGGCCGAGGGGAGGCCGCCCTCGTAGCCGTTGAGGACGTAGGCCCAGGCCGGTTCCTCGCCGTCGAGGGTGTGCGCGCGGACCCGCGTCCGGCGGTAGATGTCGAGGCCTGTGCCCACCCAGCGGTCCAGCGCCTCCTCGTCCATGGGGGCGATGTCGTACAGCGCCACGAAGACCTGGGAGCCGGGGGCTTCGACGACCGTGGCGAGCGCGCCCTCCCAGCCCATGTGTTCGCCGCCGAAGGTCAGCCGCCAGTCGTTCAGCCAGCCGGTCGCGCGCAGCGGGGAATGGGGTGCGCGGCGGGACATGAGCCGGGCGTCGAGATTGGCGGCGTACGCGGCGTAGAGCGACATGGGGAGAGATTACGGGAGGGGGGTGCGTGGCGCCGGGTGCCTGATGGCGTGGTGGGGAGTGTGGTGTGGCGGCTGCGGGTGTGCCGTGGCTGCTCGCTCCCACGCGGCGGAGCCGCGTATGTCGCAGCCGCGTGCCCCTTTCAGGGGTGCCGTGTACCCCCGGCGCAGTAGCACCGCCCTCCCGTACGGGACAATGGAGTACGTGACTCGGATCGTGATCATCGGTGGTGGGCCCGGCGGCTATGAAGCGGCGCTGGTGGCCGCGCAGCTGGGGGCTGAGGTGACCGTCGTGGACTGCGACGGTCTGGGCGGGGCGTCGGTGCTGACCGACTGCGTGCCGTCGAAGACTCTCATCGCGACCGCAGAGGTGATGACCACCTTCGATTCCTCCTACGAGGAGCTGGGGATCGTCGTCGCCGACGACACCCCGCCCCTGGAGCAGGCCGCGCGGGTCGTGGGCGTCGACCTCGGCAAGGTCAACCGGCGTGTGAAGCGGCTCGCGCTGGCGCAGTCGCACGACATCACGGCGTCCGTGACACGCGCCGGCGCACGGGTCATGCGCGGGCGCGGGCGGCTGGAGGGCCAGCAGGATCTGGACGGGTCGCGGAAGGTGGTCGTCCGCGCGGCGGACGGGTCCGAGGAGACCCTGACCGCCGACGCCGTGCTCATCGCCACCGGTGGCCACCCACGTGAGCTGCCCGACGCGCAGCCCGACGGGGAGCGGATCCTCAACTGGACGCAGGTGTACGACCTCGACGAGCTGCCGGAAGAGCTGATCGTGGTCGGGTCGGGTGTGACCGGTGCCGAGTTCGCCGGTGCCTATCAGGCGCTCGGATCGCGTGTCACGCTCGTGTCCAGCCGTGATCGCGTGCTGCCGGGTGAGGACCCGGACGCCGCCGCCGTCCTCGAAGACGTGTTCCGGCGGCGCGGCATGAACGTCATGGCGCGGTCCCGGGCCCAGTCCGCCAAACGGGTGGGAGACCGGGTCGAGGTCACGCTCGCCGACGGACGCGTCATCACCGGCACGCACTGCCTGATGGCCGTCGGCGCCATCCCCAACAGCGCGGGCATGGGGCTGGAGGGGGCCGGGGTCAAGCTCAAGGACTCCGGGCACATCTGGACCGACAAGGTCTCCCGGACCACGGCTCCCGGCGTGTACGCCGCCGGTGACGTGACCGGTGTGTTCGCCCTCGCCTCCGTGGCCGCCATGCAGGGCCGTATCGCCATGTACCACTTCCTCGGCGACGCCGTGGCCCCGCTGAACCTCAAGACCGTCTCCTCCAACGTCTTCACCGACCCCGAGATCGCCACCGTCGGCTACACCCAGGCCGACCTCGACGCCGGTGTCATCGAGGCCGTCGGGGTGAAGCTGCCGCTGCTGCGCAACCCGCGCGCCAAGATGCAGGGCATCCGGGACGGCTTCGTCAAGATCTTCTGCCGGCCGGGCACCGGCATCGTGGTGGGTGGCGTCGTGGTCTCCCCGCGCGCCTCGGAACTCATCCACCCCATCTCGATCGCGGTCGACAACAACCTGACCGTCGAACAGATCGCGAACGCCTTCACCGTGTACCCGTCCCTGTCGGGCTCGATCGCCGAAGTCGCGCGACAGCTGCACACGCGCAAGTCCGGCGGCGTCTGAGAGGGCCGATCCGAGGGTTCCCAGGGCTCCGGCTCCGAGGGCTCCGAGGGCTCCGAGGGGTTCGCGAGAGCGCGGGTGTGACGTCGTATGGGCTCCTATCGGCTCGTTGCGTCATAGAAGGGCCCTATATCACTTCTCGCCCTACCGTGCGAACAACTTCTGTTATTCGGCGCAAACTGCTGAAAGCAGACGGTCGTTGGCGTTACTGTCAGTTTCGTGTTCGCTGCAGAACGTCGCCAATTGATCCTCGAAATGGTGCGAGCCAATGGAGCCGTGTCGCTCCGTGAGCTCGCCCGCGTCGTCCAGACCTCCGAAGTGACCGTACGGCGGGACGTGCGCGCTCTGGAGGCCGAAGGACTCCTCGACCGCCGGCACGGCGGTGCGGTATTGCCGGGCGGGTTCACGCGGGAGTCCGGCTTTCCGCAGAAATCTCATCTCGCGACCGCCGAGAAGACGGCCATCGCCGACCTCGCCGCGGGCTTCGTCGAAGAGGGCGAGGCCATCGTGGTCGGGGCCGGGACCACCACGCAGGAGCTGGCACGCCGGCTCGCGCGGGTCCCCGGGCTGACCGTCGTCACCAACTCCCTGCTGGTGGCCCAGGCGCTGGCCCACGCCAACCGTGTGGAGGTCGTGATGACCGGCGGCACCCTGCGCGGTTCCAACTACGCCCTGGTCGGCTCCGGAGCCGAGCAGTCCCTCCAGGGGCTGCGCGTCTCCAAGGCCTTTCTCTCCGGGAGCGGACTGACTGCCGAGCGCGGCCTGTCCACGTCCAACATGCTGTCGGCGTCCGTCGACCGCGCGCTGGTCCAGGCCGCCGCCGAGGTCGTCGTCCTCGCCGATCACACCAAGCTCGGCACCGACACGATGTTCCAGACGGTGCCGACCGATGTGATCACCCGGCTGGTCACCGACGATCCACCCGGCCACGACGACCGTGCGGTCACCGAGTTGCAGGCCCTCGCCGATCAGGGTGTGCAGATCTCCGTGGCCGGGGCATCGGGGGGCAGCGGTACGGGAGGCGATCCCGTTCCGGCGCGCCAGTCGCGCCGGGACATGCCACTTCCCGGGCCGCGCCGCAACCAGGTCCATGGCTCCTCGCCCCAGTTGCGCACCGCCACGGTCCTGGGGGAACAGCCGCCGACGGCCGGCGACCGGGAGAGGGAACGCGCGGCCCGGGTCGCGGACCTGCGGCGCCGGTAGCCTCCGGCGAGTGCGCCGGGCGCGACGGGTTCGGGCGTCGTGGGCCGTTCCGGTGGTTCGTCCTGCGCGCGGTTCTTCGCGTCACGGCTTCAGGCCGTGCAGCGTCAGGGTCAGCAGGCGGTCGGCCAGCTCCGGGTCGTCCGGGGTCTCCTCGGCCGCCAGCGCGATGGCGTGGGTGAGCTGGAGCAGATCACCGATCGACACACCGGGGCGTACGGTGCCGGCGTGCTGCGCACGGCTCAGCAGGGCGGCGCCCGCCTCCCGGAGGGGGGCGCAGCACCGGGCCAGCTCCGACGTGGCTTCCGTGGTGCCGGGGTCGATGTACGACACCGTCATCAGGGCGCGGGACAGGCCTCGGTATTCACTCGAGTGGGTGATGACGTCGCGCAGCCACGAGACGAGGGCGGCGCAGGGCTGAGGTGCGGTCAGGTGTTCCCGGGCACGGGCCAGGAGGTCGCCCACGGTGTCCTCGATGACCGCGCTCAACAGGGCCTGACGGTTGGGGAAGTGGCGGTAGAGGGTGCCGATGCCCACGCCTGCGCGGCGGGCGATGTCTTCGAGAGAGGCGTTCGTTCCCTGGGCCGCGAAGGTTGTGCGGGCCTCGGCGAGCAGGCGCTGACGGTTGCGGCGGGCGTCGGCTCGCATGGGACGTGGCCCCTCCGGGGGCTGGGTCGGGGTGGTGCTCGCCATGGTGTTCACCTGCTCTCTTCGCTGGGTGTGCCTTCAGCCTAAGAGCTCGGGTGATGGGGTCGGTTGGCGGCTGCGGGTTTGTTGTCGGTTGCTCGGGCCCCCGCGGCGGAGCCGCACATCGACACAGCTCCGCGCCCCTGAAGGGGCGCGTCCCTGGGCCGGAAGCGCCGAGTTGCCGGGAATGTCGAGCGCCCGGGCGCTGGTCGTGCCAGTTCACCCGGGCGCTCGACAGTGTCGTACGGCGGTGGTGTCAGTCCTTGATCTCGCAGATCGCGGCGCCCGAGGTGACCGACGCGCCCACCTCCGCGCTCAGGCCCTTGATCGTGCCGGAGCGGTGGGCGTTGAGGGGCTGCTCCATCTTCATGGCCTCCAGGACGACGACCAGGTCGCCCTCCTTGACCTCCTGGCCCTCCTCGACGGCGACCTTGACGATCGTGCCCTGCATGGGGGAGGCGAGGGTGTCGCCGGAGGCGACCGGGCCCGACTTCTTCGCCGCGCGGCGCTTGGGCTTGGCGCCTGCGGCGAGGCCCGTACGGGCCAGGGTCATACCGAGGGAGGCGGGCAGGGAGACCTCCAGACGCTTGCCGCCGACCTCGACGACGACCGTCTCACGGCCGGTCTCCTCATCGGCCTCGGTGGCGTCGGCCGGGGCCGCGAAGGGCTTGATCTCGTTGACGAACTCGGTCTCGATCCAGCGGGTGTGGACCGTGAACGGGTCGGTGGAGCCGGTGAGTTCGGGGGCGAACGCCGGGTCGGTGACGACCGCGCGGTGGAAGGGGATGGCGGTGGCCATGCCTTCGACGGTGAACTCGTTCAGGGCGCGGGCGGCGCGCTGGAGGGCCTGCCGGCGGGTGGCGCCGGTGATGATCAGTTTGGCGAGGAGGGAGTCCCACGCCGGGCCGATGACCGAGCCGGACTCCACGCCGGCGTCGAGGCGGACGCCGGGGCCGGTGGGCGGGGCGAAGGTGGTGACCGTGCCGGGGGCCGGGAGGAAGTTGCGGCCCGGGTCCTCGCCGTTGATGCGGAACTCGAAGGAGTGGCCGCGCAGCGGCGGGTCGTCGTAGCCCAGTTCCTCGCCGTCGGCGATGCGGAACATCTCGCGGACCAGGTCGATGCCGGTGACCTCCTCGGTGACCGGGTGCTCGACCTGGAGGCGGGTGTTGACCTCCAGGAAGGAGATCGTGCCGTCCGCGCCGACCAGGAACTCCACGGTGCCCGCGCCGACGTAGCCGGCTTCCTTCAGGATCGCCTTGGAGGCCGCGTACAGCTGCGCGTTCTGCTCGTCCGACAGGAACGGTGCCGGGGCCTCCTCGACCAGCTTCTGGTGGCGGCGCTGGAGGGAGCAGTCACGGGTGGAGACGACCACCACGTTGCCGTGCGTGTCGGCCAGGCACTGGGTCTCGACGTGGCGGGGCTTGTCGAGGTAGCGCTCGACGAAGCACTCGCCCCGGCCGAAGGCCGCGACCGCCTCGCGCACGGCCGAGTCGTACAGCTCGGGGACCTCTTCGAGGGTGCGGGCGACCTTCAGGCCGCGTCCGCCGCCGCCGAACGCCGCCTTGATGGCGATCGGCAGACCGTGCTCCTCGGCGAACGCCACGACCTCCTCCGCACCGGACACCGGGTCGGGCGTGCCGGCGACCAGCGGGGCACCGGCGCGCTGGGCGATATGACGGGCCGCCACCTTGTCACCCAGATCGCGGATCGCCTGCGGCGGCGGGCCGATCCAGATCAGGCCCGCGTCCAGGACCGCCTGGGCGAACTCCGCGTTCTCCGAGAGGAAGCCGTAGCCCGGGTGGATCGCGTCCGCGCCGGAGTCCTTCGCCGCCTGCAGCACCTTGGCGATGTCCAGGTAGCTGCTCGCCGGAGTGTCACCGCCCAGGGCGAACGCCTCGTCCGCCGCGCGCACATGCAGTGCGTCCCGGTCCGGATCGGCGTACACGGCCACGCTCGCGATCCCGGCGTCCCGGCACGCCCGGGCGACGCGGACAGCGATTTCGCCTCGGTTGGCGATCAACACCTTGCGCACGATGGCTCCCTCTCCTTGAAACAAGCCGAGTTTAGGGACTGCCGACACGGCGTTTCGACCCGTCCTCAATGGTGAGCTTGCCCACACGGAGCGTGAAACGAGGCTCGCTCGACCGGCGAAATCCCTTGTCGTACCGCGTCACGTAGGACTCCACACGAAAACCCTAGCCCTCTCATGTGGTCAAGGTCTCTGTGCGGCCGCGCTGCGGCCCGGTTCGTTTCTTTGTGGAGTCCCTACTAATGGCCCAACGAATCTTTGCTGTCGTGAGAACCCTTGTCCCGGGGTTTACCCGTTAGTAGCGTTCGCGATGTCTCGAACACCTACCTGGAGTAACGGGCGCGGTGCGGCAGGACGGGAAATGGGAGTGGGTGGGGAGCGGTGATCCGCAGACCGGTGGCGGTGGTCACGGCGATCGTGCTGTTCGCGGAGGCGCTCGGGATCGCCGGGCTGCAGTGGTTCCTCGGTACGGTCGTCGATCGGCAGCAGATGTCGCTGGCCGGGCTCGATCCGGACGCGATGTCGGTGGGGTCCAAGGCCGGCGGTGTCCTCTTCGGCCTCTACTTCGCCTTCTGCGGGCTCGTCGCGCTGCTTGTCGCCGTGCGGGGGCGGCCTGCCGCCGGGCTCGGGCGGATCCTTCTCATCAGCGTCGCCGTGGTGCACGGGCTGCTCGGGGCGTTCACCGTTGGGCTGGTGGGGTGGGGGGCGTTCGCGTTCATGATGGTCGCGTTGGCGCTCGTCGTGCTCACGTTGATGACGTATGACCGGCGGGACGGTCGCGACGAGGTCGCCGATGCGGTGCCGGTGGCTGGGGGGCCGGAGGGCGGGGCGACGGGTGGGGGTGACGGCGGTCTTGGCGGGGACTCGTCGGGGGGTCCGGATCAGCCTGCTCCGGCGCCCCCGGCGGCCGGGGGGTCCTGAGGCGCTTCTGGGCGCCCTGGGCGTTCTCGGTGCTTTGGTGTCCTCAGTGCTTTGGGCGTTCCGGTGCTCTAGGTGTTCTGGGCTTTCTGGGTGGGGGGCCACAACTCTGTGATGCCTACGTTCAGTTGGGACAGTAGGCGGCGTACGAGGGGGAGGCTGATGCCGATGACGTTGCCGTGGTCGCCCTCGATGCCGTCGATGAACGGGGCCGAGCGGCCGTCAAGCGTGAACGCGCCTGCCACGTAGAGGGGTTCGCCGGAGGCCACGTATGCGGCGATCTCGTCGTCGGTGGGGTCGCCGAAGTGGACGACCGTGGAGGCGAGGGCGGATACGTGCCGGTTGGTCGCGGTGTCCCAGACGCAGTGGCCGGTCTGGAGGGTGCCGGCGCGACCGCGCATCGACTTCCAGCGGGCCGTGGCCTCCTCGGCGTCGGCCGGTTTGCCGAGGGCCTCGCCGTCGAGGTCGAGCACCGAGTCGCAGCCGATGACGATGGCGCCCTTGACCTCTGGCTTCGCCGCGACGACGGAGGCCTTGGCCTCGGCGAGGGCGAGGGCCAGGTCGGCGGGGGTGGGGGCGGTGACGGCGTCCTCGTCCACGCCGCTGACGATCACCTCGGGGTCCAGGCCGGCCTGGCGGAGCAGGTTGAGCCGGGCGGGGGACTGCGAGGCGAGTACCAGGCGGCGACGGGGGTGGGATTGGGTCATGGGGTCAGGGTATCCAGGTGGGGTGCCTCTGGCGGGCGCCCCTTGAGTAGCGGCTGCGCCGCTGTTCGCCCGCGGGTGCGGGGTGCCTCTGGCGGTTGGGCGGGGCGCCTTCGGTGGGTTGGGGGGTCGGGGCCGTGCCGGTGCGTCAGCCCGTCGCCAGGTGCCCTACGGCCCGGGGTGTGGGGGTTGGACCTTTCTGTGTTTCTCTACGCGACGGGCTTGACGCACCGGCACGGCCCCTTCCGCCGTCTTGCGGCCGGACCGCCGTTCCCATGACCGTGCCGGGTGCTGCGGGGTTACAGGATTCCGAGGACCAGCATTGCCAGGAGCATGGCCAGGGCTATGAGGAGGCCGAGGCGGTGGAGCATGGCTTGGGTGTCTCGGAGGTCTTTGGGGGGTTTGTTTTCGGGGTCGGACCAGAGCATGGATCCGATGGTGCGGGGTGGGGTGGGGCAGGCGCCTGAGTATGGGTACTCAAGTTGGTGCCCGGCCCACCCCGCAAGGGTGGGTCAGGTGGGCCAGTAGGTGCGGCTCCACGCCGTGGGGCCCGGCGCCGGCAGGCGGTGCGTGGTGATGCGGGCCGGGTCGGACCAGGAGTCGCGCGGGCCGGTGGCGCCGGGCGGCTCGGTGGCTGCCGCCGCGGCGCGGGCTCGGACCACCGCCAGTGCGGCGGCCAACTCCTCGGGGGTCGGGTTGCCCCGTAGGACCTTGATGGTCATGTCGGCTCCCAGCAGAGCTAGAGGGGGATGTTGCCGTGCTTCTTCGGGGGGAGGGTTTCGCGTTTGGTGCGGAGTTGGCGCAGGCCGCGGACGATGTGGCGGCGGGTGTCGGAGGGCATGATCACCGCGTCGATGTAGCCGCGTTCGGCCGCCGTGTAGGGGTTGAGGAGGGTGTCCTCGTACTCCTGGATCAGACGGGCGCGCACCTCCTCGCGTTCGTCCTCGGGAGCGGCGGCGATGGTGCGGCGGTGGAGGATGTTGACCGCGCCCTGGGCGCCCATGACGGCGATCTGGGCGGTGGGCCAGGCGAGGTTGAGGTCGGCGCCGAGGTGCTTGGAGCCCATGACGTCGTAGGCGCCGCCGAAGGCCTTGCGGGTGATGACCGTGATCAGGGGGACGGTGGCTTCCGCGTAGGCGTAGATCAGTTTGGCGCCTCGGCGGATGATCCCCTCGTGCTCCTGGCCCACGCCGGGGAGGAAGCCCGGGACGTCCACGAAGGTCAGGACCGGGACGTTGAAGGCGTCGCACGTGCGGACGAAGCGGGCCGCCTTCTCGGAGGCGTTGATGTCGAGACAGCCCGCGAACTGCATGGGCTGGTTGGCGACGATGCCCACGGGGTGGCCCTCGACGCGGCCGAAGCCGGTGAGGATGTTGGGCGCGAAGAGGGGCTGGGTCTCGAAGAACTCACTGTCGTCGAGGATGTGTTCGACGATCGTGTGCATGTCGTACGGCTGGTTCGCGCTGTCGGGGACGAGTGTGTCCAGCTCGCGGTCCTCGTCAGTGAGGGTGAGGTCCGCCTGTTCCGGGTACGCCGGGGGCTCGCTGAGGTTGTTCGACGGGAGGTAGGACAGGAGCTGCTTGACGTACTCGATGGCGTCCTTCTCGTCCCCCGCCATGTGGTGGGCCACGCCCGAGGTCGCGTTGTGCGTGCGGGCGCCGCCCAGTTCCTCGAAGCCGACGTCCTCGCCGGTGACCGTCTTGATGACGTCGGGGCCGGTGATGAACATGTGCGAGGTCTGGTCGACCATGACCGTGAAGTCGGTGATCGCCGGGGAGTAGACCGCGCCGCCCGCGCACGGGCCGACGACCAGGCTGATCTGCGGGATGACGCCGGACGCGTGCGTGTTGCGGCGGAAGATCTCGCCGTACATGCCGAGGGCCATGACGCCCTCCTGGATACGGGCGCCGCCGGAGTCGTTGATGCCGATGACGGGGCAGCCCGTCTTGAGGGCGAAGTCCATGGCCTTCATGATTTTTTGGCCGAAGACTTCGCCGAGCGAGCCGCCGAGGACCGTGAAGTCCTGGGAGAAGACGGCCACCGGGCGCCCGTCGACGGTTCCGTAGCCGGTGACCACGCCGTCGCCGTACGGGCGGTTCTTCTCCATGCCGAAGTCGGTGGAGCGGTGCCGGGCGAACTCGTCGAACTCCACGAAGGAGTCCTCGTCGAGAAGCAGTTCGATCCGCTCACGGGCCGTCAACTTGCCCTTGGCGTGTTGTTTTTCCACCGCGCGCTCGGAGCCGGCATGCGTCGCCTCATGGATACGGCGCTGCAGATCCGCGAGCTTCCCCGCGGTCGTGTGAATGTCGATCTCTTCCGGCTCGGACATCGGGATGCGGCTCCCTGCCTGCTCAGTGGGACGTGAGGGTGACGTGTGGGGGGATGTGGGGGCTTGTCGTGGGTGGCGCGTGTCGGGGATGCGTGCGGGTTGTTCAGTGAGCGTTGACTGGTAGTGCTCAGAAGTAGACCTGGTTACTCATCCGTAGCGTAGTGCTGCGCCTACGGTTCGGCAGTGCGGCGTTTACCACACCTAGGGTGGGTTGCATGACGCCGCGAGATGCCTCAGCCGACAGCAACGACAAGCCCACCGGTCAGCCGTACGGGAGGACCGGCGGCAGCCGCTGGTCCGACCTGGAACGGCCTCCGCTCAACGCCGCCGGTCTGCGCCGGGCACTGGTGCGGGAGGGCGGGCTGTGGAGCTCCCTGGACGTGGTGCCGGTCATCGGTTCCACCAACACCGAGCTCGTGGGGCGGGCCGATCGGCTGCCCGAAGGGGCCGTGCTCGTCGCCGAGGAGCAGAACGCCGGGCGTGGGCGGCTCGACCGTGTCTGGACGGCGCCGGCGCGGTCCGGGCTCTTCTTCTCCGCGCTGCTCAGGCCGGGGGACGTGCCCGTCGAGCGCTGGGGGTGGCTGCCGCTGCTGACCGGCGTCGCCGTGGCGACCGGGTTGTCCCGGGCCGCCGGGGTCGATACGGCACTCAAATGGCCCAATGACCTGCTGGTGACTGTGGACGGTGAGGAGCGGAAGGCCGGGGGGATTCTCGCGGAGCGGGCGGGGGTGGACGGGGTTGTCGTCGGGGTCGGGATCAATGTGAGTCTCCGGGCCGATGAGCTGCCCGTACCCACGGCCGGGTCGCTGGCGCTCGCCGGGGCCGTGAGTACGGATCGGGATCCGTTGTTGCGGGCTGTGTTGCGGGCGTTGGAGGAGTGGTACGGGCGGTGGCGGGGGGCGGGAGGCGATCCGGGCGGTAGTGGGTTGCAGGAGATGTATGTGGCTGGGTGTGCCACGTTGGGGCGGAAGGTGCGCGCGGAGATGCCCGGGGGACGGGTGGTGGTGGGGGAGGCCGTGGCTGTGGATGGGGATGGGCGGTTGGTCATCGCGGTGGGGGATGGGG
>NZ_AEJC01000128.1 GCF_000317595.1 Streptomyces ipomoeae 91-03
GCTCGGGCAGTCCGGCGAGCGTGGCCCGCCAGTGGTCGAGCTGCCGGGAAAGGACGCTGTCCGGGTCGTCGGACTCCCCCAGGGTCTGACGCTGCCACACCGCGAAGTCGGCGTACTGGACGGGCAGTTGAGCCCAGCCGGGTTCCTCGCCCCGGGTCCGGGCCGCGTAGGCGGTGGCGAGGTCGCGGGCGAGCGGGGCCATGGAGGCGCCGTCGCCGGCGATGTGGTGCAGGACGAGGAGCAGTACGTGTTCGCTCTCACCGAGGTCGAACAGGGTGGCCCGAAGCGGGGGTTGGGTGGTGAGGTCGAACGGGGTGCGCACGGCCTCGGCCAGTCGGGCGGCGAGACCTTCCTCGTCGACGCCCACCACGCTCAGCGGCGGCACCGACGGCAGCACGATCTGGTGGGGGCCGTGTCCGTCCTCGGCGAAGACCGTGCGCAGGGCCTCGTGCCGCGCCGCCAGGTCGTCCAGGGCCGCGGAGAGCGCGGCCACGTCGAGGTCGCCGGTGAGACGTAGCGCGACGGGCAGGTTGTACGTCGGGGACGGACCCTCGAAGCGGTGCAGGAACCACAGCCGTTCCTGGGCGTACGACAGCGGCAGGCGCCCCTCGCGCGGCTGGGCCGTGATGCCGGTGCGGCGCGGTCCGCTCCCGGCGAGCCTGGCCGCGAGCTTCGCCACGGTCGTCGCCTCGAACAGCACCGACAGTTCGATGTCGACGTCGAGGGCGGCGCGGATGCGGCCGGCCAGCCGGGTGACCAGCAGGGAGTGGCCGCCGAGCGAGAAGAAGTCGTCGTCGATCGACACCTCGGGCACGCCGAGCACCTCGGCGAACAGCCCGCACAGGATCTCCTCCTGCGGGGTGCGCGGCGCTCGCCCTCCGGTGTGGGCGAGGTCGGGGACCGGCAGGGCCCCCCGGTCGAGCTTGCCGTTCGGGGTGAGCGGCAGCTCCGCCAGGGTGACGATCTGGGCCGGGACCATGTACTCGGGCAGCCGGGCGGCGAGCCGGTCGCGGATGTCGTCGGCGGCGTCGAGCGGGGCGCTCGGGTCGGCGGGGACGACATAGCCGACGAGCCACTGGCCGTGGACGGCCGCGGCGGCCTGGGCGACGGCCGGGTGGTCGGCCAGCGCGTCCTCGATCTCGCCGAGTTCGACCCGGAAACCGCGCAGCTTGACCTGGTTGTCGGCGCGGCCCAGGTACTCCAGCTCGCCGTCCGCCGTCCAGCGGGCCACGTCGCCCGTGCGGTACATCCGGGATCCGGGCGGGCCGTAGGGGCTCGCGACGAACCGTTCGGCGGTCAGGGCGGGCCGGTCGAGGTAGCCGCGGGCGAGCTGGACGCCCTCGACGTACAGCTCGCCGGGAACGCCGGGGGCGACCGGCGCCAGCGTCGCGTCGAGGACGTACGCGCGGGTGTTGGTGATGGGGCCGCCGATCAGCACGGTCTCGGTGTCGGGCGGCGCGGCCCAGGCGGTGACGTCGACGGCGGCCTCGGTCGGACCATAGGCGTTGAGCAGCACGGCGCTGGAGTCGTCGTGGAAGCGGCGGACCAGTTCGGCGGGCAGGGCCTCGTCTCCGGAGACGACCAGGCGCACGGAGTCCGGGAGCCGGGTCTCGGCCAGGTAGGCGCCGAGCATGGACGCGCTGAGGTGGACGACGCCGACGGACTCCTCGCTCATCAGCCGCTCCAGGTAGAGCGGGTCGCGGTGGCCGTCGGGCCGGGCCACGACGAGGGTGCCGCCGTACATCAGGGTCCAGAAGACCTCCCACACCGAGACGTCGAAGCTGACCGGGGTGGACTGCAACACCCGCTCGCCCGTTGCGAGTCGGTGGTCGCGCTGCATCCACCACAGCCGGTTCGCCATGCCCGCGTATGTGTTGACCGTGCCCTTGGGCCGACCGGTGGAGCCCGAGGTGTAGATGACGTACGCGGCGTTGTCGTCGTGGACCGTCACCCCGGGGTTCTCCGCGGGCCCCTCGGCGTCGGGTGCGATGCGCTCGAAGCCGTCCACGTCCCGGTCGGAGATCAGCAGCCGGGCGCCGGAGTCGTCGAGGATGTACGCGATGCGGTCGGCCGGGTAGCCGGTGTCGATCGGCACGTACGCGGCGCCCGCCTTGATCACCGCCCACAGGGCCACCATCAGGTCGACCGAGCGCGGCAGCATCACGGCGACCCGTGACTCGGGTCCGACACCCCGCGCGCGCAGGGCGTGTGCGAGCCGGTTCACCCGGGCGTTGAACTCGCCGTACGTGACCCGATCGCCCTCGAAGAGGATCGCCTCCGCGTCCGGGTCCCGCAGCGCGTGCGCCTCGAACAGCTCGACCACCGAGCCCTCGCCGTCGAACGCCACGGCGGTGTCGTTCCAGCCGTGCAGCACCAGGGCGCGGTCGTCGGCGCCGAGCACGTCCACCTGGGACAACCGCTGTCCGGGGTCGGCGGTGACGGCCTGAAGGACGCGTACGAAGCGGGCCGCGAAGCTCTGCGCCGTCCGGCGGTCGTACAGGTCGGTGGCGTACTCCAGGCGGCACAGCAGCCCGCCGTCCTCGTGGACGTGGCAGTCGAAGTGCACGTCGAACTTGGCGGTGCCACTGGTCACCGGGCCGGGGTCGGCGGTGACACCGGGCAGGTCGAAGCGGGCCTCGGTGAGGTCGAGCCAGGCCAGCATGACCTGGAAGAAGGCGTGCCGGGAGCGGGATCGCTCCGGGTTGAGCTCCTCCACGAGGCGCTCGAACGGCACGCCCTGGTGGGCGTACGCCGCCAGGCCCGTCTCGCGGACACGGACCAGCAGTTCCTCGAAGGTCGGGTCGCCGGAGGTGTCCATACGGTAGACGAGGGTGTTGATGAAGACGCCGACCACGTCGTCGAGCACCGAGTCGGGCCGGTCGGCGATCACACCGCCGAGCGGGATGTCCTCCCCCGCGCCGAGCCGGGTCAGCAGCAGGGACACGGCGGCCTGGAGGATCATGAACGGGGTCGTGCGGGTACGGCCGGCCAGGTCCAGCATCCGCTGGTAGAGCTCCGCGTCGACGGGGAACTCCACGTGGTCGCCGCGGTGTGTGGCCACGGCCGGGCGCGGCCGGTCACCGGGGAAGGTGACCTCGGGCGGGAGTCCGTCGAGGTGCTCCTTCCAGTAGTCGATCTGGCGCGGAAGGTCCGCGGCAAGCGTCTCGCGCTGCCAGATCGCGAAGTCCGGGTACTGGACGGTGAGTTCGGGGAACCGGGGTGCTTCTCCGTCGAGCCGGGCCCGGTAGGCGGCGGACAGGTCCTCGGTGAGCGGGCGCAGCGAGGCTCCGTCGGTGGCGATGTGGTGCACCACGAGCAGCAGGACGTGGGTGTCCGGTCCGGTCGGGTAGAGCGTGGCCCGCAGCGGCAGGTCGCGGGTGAGGTCGAAGGGGCGGGCGGCGGAGGCGGCCAGGTCGGGGGTGGGGCCCGCGTCCCGTACGACCTCCATGGTGAAGCCGGTGTCCGCGGGCAGGACGGTCTGGTACGGCCCCTCGGCGTCCTCCGGATACAGGGTGCGCAGCGCCTCGTGGCGGGCGACCAGGTCGGCGAGCGCTCCGCCGAGCGCGTCCGCGTCGAGCGGGCCGGTGAGCCGGACCTGGATGGGGATGTTGTACGTCCCCGAGGCGCCCTGGAGCTTCTGCAGGAACCACATGCGTTCCTGGGCGAACGACAGCGGGACGCGGCCGGGCCGCTCCTCGGCCGTGATCCGCTTGGCCTGCGGGGCCAGCCGGGTCAGCCGTTCGGCGACGCCGGCGACGGTCGGCCCGGCGAAGACGTCCCGCAGGGACAGGTCGACGCCGAACTCGTCGCGGACGCGGTGAACCAGGCGGATCATCAGAATCGAGGTGCCGCCGAGCGCGAAGAACTCGTCGTGCACGCCGACCCGTTCGACGCCCAGCACGTCGGCGACGATGGCGCACAGCTTCTGCTCCTCGGGCGAACGGGGATCGCCGCCCGTGACGGTGGCCGCGGCCTTCGCGGGTGCGTCGGCCGTACGGACGCCGGTGACCAGCAGCCGGTCCTCCTCGCTCACGGCGGTCAACTCACCGGCTCTGACGTCCAGTTCGGCCGCCGCCCGGCCGAGCAGGTCGGCGAGGTGGTCGGCGATGCGTGCGACGGCCGACGCGTCGAAGGCGCCGGCGAGGTAGGAGAACCGCAGCCGCAGCCGCTCGCCGGGGAAGACGGACAGGCTGACCGGGTAGTGGGTGCGCTCGACGAGGTCGGCGTGGGCCAGGCGCAGTCCGCCGGCCTCGATGCCGTCGTCCATCGGGTAGTTCTCGAAGGCGACGATGGTGTCGAACAGCGCGTCGAAGCCGGACGCGCGCGTCAGCTCCGCCAGGGAGGCGTGCTGGTGGGCGTCGAGCGAACGCTGCTCGTTCTGGACCCGGGCCAGCAGCGCGGCCAGGGGCTCGTCCGGGTCGATCCGCACGCGGACCGGCAGGGTGTTGACGAACAGCCCGACCATCGACTCCGCGCCGGGCAGCTCGGGCGGGCGCCCGGAGACGGTCGCGCCGAACACGACGTCGTCACGGCCGGTGAAGCCGCTCAGCAGCAGGGCCCACAAGCCCTGTACGACGGTGTTGAGGGTGAGCCGGTGCGCACGGGCGGTCGCCGACAGGGCGTCGGTCAGCGCCTCGGGCAGAACCAGTTCGTGGACGTCGTGGCCGTCGGAGGTGCGGTCGGCGGGGGCGAGCAGGGTGGGTGCGGTCAGGTCGGCGAGGTGTTCGCGCCACGCCTCGGCGGAGGCTTCGTGGTCCTGTCCGCGCTGCCAGGCCAGGTAATCGCGGTACGGGGCGGCCGGGGGCAGGTCGGCGCCGCCGTACAGGCTGAACAGGTCACGTACCAGCAGGGGCAGGGACCAGCCGTCCAGCAGCAGGTGATGGTGGGTCAGGACGAGGCGGTTCCCGAGGGCGGTGAACCGCAGCAGGGGCGGCCGTACGACGCTGAAGCCGCGCGCCCGGTCGCGGGCGAGGAACGCCTCCACGTCGTCCGCGTCGTCCACGTCCCCTTCCTCCCACGGCACCTTGACGTCGGCGGGGACGACCTGGACGGGGGCGCCGGCCGAGCGGCTGCGGAAGGCGGCGCGCAGGTTGGGGTGCCGGTGCAGCAGCGCGGTGGCGGCCTTCCTCATCCGCTCGGTGTCGAAGCCTCCGTCGATCTCCAGGACGAGCTGGCCGACGTACGGGTCGTCGGGCTCGTACAGCGCGAGGAAGAGCAGGCCCTCCTGGAGCGGGGACAGCGGCAGCACGTCGGTGGCGCCGCGGAACCGGTCCAGTTCCTCCTGGGTGATCCGGACCAGGGGTACGTCGGAGACGGTGAGTCCGCCTCGCGTGTGGACGGCGAGTTCGGCGAGGGCCGCGGTCCATGCCTCGGCGAGGGCGCGGACGTCGGTCTCCGTGAGGACGCCCGAGGGGTAGGTCCACTCGGCGGTGAGCTCGCCGTCGCGGACATAGGCGTCGATCTGGAGGGCGTGGGTGAGCGCGAGGCCGTCGTCGGCGAGCAGTTCCACGGCCGTCGCGTCGTCGGCGAGGCGCCAGCCGCCGAGGTCCTGTGCGTCCAGACGGCCCAGGTAGTTGAAGGAGATCTGGGGTGCGGGCAGACCGGTGAGGCGGTCGCGGAGCAGGGCGTGGCCGCGACCGCCGTGCGGGATGGCGCGGAGCTCCTCCTTGGTGCGCTTGAGCAGGGCGGGGCCGGTCTCGGTGCCGGGGCCGAGGCGGACCGGGTGGATGCGGGTGAACCAGCCGACGGTGGTGGACAGGTCCATGCCGTCGGGGAGGTGGTCGCGTCCGTGGCCCTCCAGGTCGACCAGGACCGGCCCTTCGCCCCGGTGGCACTGTACGGCCGCCGAGAGCGCGGCGAGGAGGATGTCGTCGGGGGTCGCCCGGTAGGCGGCGGGCAGGGTGGCCAGCAGCGTGCCGGTGAGGTCCGCCGGGACGGTGACGGTGATCGAGCGGGCGGTGCCGTGGACGTCCTGGGCGGGGTCGAGGGGGCGGGCGCCGAGGAGGGGTTCCGGGGTGGACAACAGGTCGGTCCACAACGGGAGTTCGTCGTCGGGAGCCTGGAGGTGGGCGGCCCAGCGGCGCAGGGAGGTTCCGGCCGGGGACAGTTCGCCGCCCGAGAGGGCCTCGGCGAGGTCGGTCAGCAGGATGCGCCAGGACACGCCGTCCACCACCAGGTGGTGGAGGACGAGCAGCAGTCGGCCGGAGTCGAACCACACGGCGCGGACCATCGCACCGTCCTCGGGCGACAGTGCGCGACGGGCGGCCTCCTTGTGCGCGGCCACGTCCTCGTCCTGGGCGCGGGTCAGGCAGTCCTCGGCCCGTACGGCGCCCACGGGCCGGATGTGCCGGCCTCGCATGCGCAGGGCGTCGTGGCGGTCCAGGACCCGTTGCAGGGCCGCGCAGAGGCGGTCGTACGACAGACCGGGCTCGGCGGTGAGGAGGAGGGACTGGGCGAACCCGGCGGTGGGGCCGCCGCGTTCGGCGAGGCGCCGGGCCATCGGCGTCTCGGGGAGCTCGCCGACCGGGTCGTCCTCGACGGGTGCGGGCGCCGGTGCCGTGGTCGCCGCCGCGGCGAGACGGGCGACGGTCGGGTGGTCGAAGACGTCCTGGGGGGTGAGGTGGAGGCCCTGGCGGCGGGCGCGGCTGACGAGCTGGATGGCGTGGATGCTGTCCGCGCCGAGGGCGAACAGGTCGTCGTCCACGCCCAGTTCGGGGCGGTTCAGCAGGTCGGCGGCGAGGGCGTGCAGGGTGTGCTCGGTGGTGGTGCCGGGTGCGCGTCCGCTGACCGGCTGGGCCGGGGCGGGCAGGGCGCGGCGGTCGATCTTGCCGTTGGGGGTGACCGGGATCGACGGCAGGACGTGGACGCCGACGGGCACCATGTGGGCGGGCAGCAGGGTCGCCAGGTGGGCCCGGGGGTCGGTCCGCGGGGTGCCGGTCACATAGCCGACGAGCTGCCGGGCGCCCGCCGCCGAGTCGTGGACGAGGACCACGGCCTGTTCGACGCCGGGCACCGCGGCCAGCACGGCCTCGACCTCGGCGGGTTCGACCCGCTGACCGTTGATCTTGATTTGGTCGTCGGCGCGTCCGACGAACTCCAGGTCGCCGTCG
>NZ_AEJC01000129.1 GCF_000317595.1 Streptomyces ipomoeae 91-03
CGAGGGCGGTGTGACCGCCGTACGGCTGTCCGACCGTCGGGTCCTCGGCACCCGGAGCACCGGCGGCGAGGCGCCCTGCCATCTCTCGGTGCATCCGAGCGGGCGCTGGCTGCTGAGCGCGAACTACGGCACGGGCAGTGTCGCCGTGCACCCCATCGAGGACTCCGGCGCCCTGGGCGAGCGCACGGACCTGGTCGCGCACCGCAGTCCGGCGCCGGGTCCGGGCCAGGAGGGCCCGCACGCGCACCAGATCGTCACCAGCCCCGACGGCGGCCATGTCCTCGCCGTCGACCTGGGCAACGACACGGTGTACACCTACCGCCTGGACGAGTCCCGGGGCACGCTCACCGAGGTGTCGCGCGCGCGGACCCGGGCCGGTGCGGGGCCACGGCATCTGACCTTCCATCCGGAGGGGCGGTACGCGTATCTCGCCGACGAGGTCGACAACACGGTCGTGGTCTGCGCCTACGACCCGGACAGCGGCCGGCTCACCCCGGGCGACCCGCAGTCCACGGGGACCGGGTCCGGCACGAACTATCCGGCGCAGCTGGTGGTGACACCGAACGGCTCGTACGCGTATCTCGCCAACCGGGGGCACGACAGCCTGACGCGTTACGCGGTCGAGGCCGGGGGTGCCCGGCTCGAGCTCCTCGACACGGTGCCGGTGCGCGGGGAGTTCCCGCGGCAGATCGCCCTCTCACCGGACGGCGGTCTGCTGTTCGCGGCGCATCAGCGGTCGAGCACGGTCGGGGTCTTCCATGTCGACCCCGAGACCGGTGAACTGCGGCTCGCGGGCGAGCCGTTCGCGTCACCCGTCGCCGTCTGTGCGCTGCCGCTGTAGGGCGCGGGGGCAGGAGGCGGCACTGGCCTGGCTGAGCAGGATGTGCATGCGTTCGGTGAGCTGCGCCATGTCGTCGGCGGGCTTGTGGAACGTCAGGCGTACATCGCCGTTGCCGCGGGCCCGCTCGATGCGCAGGGTGAGGCCGTGCCGGTCGACGGCGAGCGGCTGGACGCGTACGGCGCCGTGGAGGCTGTCGTGCGGGACGAGCCGGGTGAGGCGTTCGACGGCGTCGGGATGGGCGTCGGCGAGGTGGGTCAGCAGCCGGGACTCGGCCGTGGCCAGCGGATCGGGTTGTGCGGCGGCGAACTCGTCGAGATCGACCACGACCGCGCCGGTCGGCTCGCGGAGCACGATACGGGTGGGCCGGAACTCCAGGTCGCCGTCCTTGGGCGCGAACCAGCCGGCGAGCCAGAGCCGGGCCCGGATGCGGTTGCGCACGGGAACGGGCGCGACATCGGCGAACTCCAGCACGGCGGACGGCTCACCGCGCGGTGCGCAGATCGCGGCGGCGACGAGCGCGCTGTCCTCGGGGACGCACAGGATCACCCGGCCGTCCTCGGTGACGGTGTGCGCGCCGACGAACTCCTCGCGCCCGCCCTCGGCGGTCACCGCGCAGGACCACGCCGCCGCGAGCACCGAGCGGGCACGCTCCGCCGCGGCGGGCGCGGCCGTCCAGATGTGACGGTCACCCATCCCCAACCTCCCTTAGGTAAGCCTTGCCTAACCTATCGAAGATCGGGGCGTTCGCCAACCGGAACCGGCGAGTCTGTGAACTTTCCGTTCGACACGGCGAACCACTCGCAGGGGCGGGCCCACAGGATTCGGGACGCGGGCACGCCGAGCCGGGGATGCCGGACATCCCGAACCTCAGCGCGTGAGCACCCCGAAGAGCGCCCGTACGCACAGGTCCCGTACCTGCTCACGGGACAACTCGGAGCCCCTGAGCCACTCCAGACAGACGGCCGTGGTGAAGGACAGCCACCCGCGCACGGCGAGCCGTGTCTCGGGCCGTCCGTCGAGCACCGGACCGAACTCGGCGTCCGTGGCCAGCGCCTCCAGGATCCGCGCCTCCTGCACGGCCAGCGCCCGCAGATAGACCTTGCGCACGGCCTGGTCGCCGGAGGACTCCGCACGGTGGAAGGACCGGTAGCCGTGGGCGTGCTCCTCGACGTACCCGAGGAAGATGTCGAGGCCGTTGGCCAGCCGCTCGCGCGCGGAGCCACCGGGCGCGGGCTCCATCGTCCGCAGCATCCGCTCGCTCTCGCGCTCCACGACGGCCGCGAAGAAGTCCCGTTTGTTCGGGAAGTAGTGGTAGAGCAGGCCGCGCGAGACGCCGGCGATCTCGGCGACCTGCTCTATCCACACGTCGTCGTACGGACTCTCCGAGAACAGGCGGGCCCCGACGTCGAGAAGCTGCTCCCGCCGCTCCGCCGTGCCGAGCCGACGACGCGGGCGCTCCTCCTGTGTCGCTGCCATGACGCCACCTTACTTGACGTGGGTTCAACAAGGGGATGAGACTGAACCCGTTATTGAACCCGAGTACAACAGCGTCGATGCGGCGTGCGCGCAAGGGAGATGTGGTCATGACGGAGACGGCAGAGGCCACGGCTGTCCGGGGTTTCCGCAGCGCGGAGCTGGGCTGGCCCGAGCTGCACCGCATTCCGCACCCGCCGTACCGGCTCCCGGTCATCGGCGACGCGCTCCGCGCGAACCTCCGCGCACCGATACAGGGCACCCTGAGCCTGGGGCGCCGGCTCGGGCCGATCTTCCGGCGCAAGGCGTTCGGCAAGGAGATCGTGTTCGTGGGCGGCGCCCATCTCGCGGCCGACATGGCGGACGAGTCACGGTTCGCCAAGCACGTGGGGCTGGGGGTGGCCAATCTGCGCCCGCTGGCCGGGGACGGGCTGTTCACGGCGTACAACCACGAGCCCAACTGGCAGCTGGCGCACGATGTGCTGGCCCCGGGCTTCAGCCGGGACGCCATGGCGGGCTACCACCCGCTGATGCTCGACGTCGCCGAACGGCTGATGGACCACTGGGACCGGGCGAGCGCGGCGGGGCGGGCGGTGGACGTGCCCGGTGACATGACGAAGCTGACCCTGGAGACGATCGCCCGCACCGGCTTCAGCCATGACTTCGGCTCCTTCGAGCGGACCCGGCCGCATCCCTTCGTCTCCGCGATGGTGGGCACCCTGTCGTACGCTCAGCGCCGCAACGTGGTCCCCGACCCGTTGGTCCCGCTGCTGCTCAGGGGTGCCGCCCGGCGCAACGAGGCCGATATGGCGTATCTGAACGACACGGTCGACGCGGTGGTACGGGCCCGCCGGTCGTCCGGCGGTGAGCGCGGTGCCGACCGGGGCCAGGGCGACCTGCTCGACCGCATGCTTCAGACCTCGCACCCGGAGACCGGGGAGCGGCTGTCCCTCGAGAACGTCCGCCGCCAGGTCGTCACCTTCCTGGTCGCCGGCCATGAGACGACCTCGGGTGCCCTCTCCTTCGCCCTGCACCATCTCGCCCAGCGCCCGGACCTGGCCGCCCGCGCCCGCGCCGAGGTGGACCAGGTGTGGGGCGACACGGCCCGGCCCGGCTACGAGCAGGTGGCCAGGCTGCGGTATGTGCGCCGGGTGCTCGACGAGTCGCTGCGGCTGTGGCCGACGGCGCCCGCCTTCTCGCGCGAGGCCCGCGCCGACACCGTCCTTGGCGGCATCCATCCGATGCGGCGGGGCGCCTGGGCCCTGGTGCTGACCGCGATGCTGCACCGGGACCCGGAGGTGTGGGGCGACGACGCCGAGGCCTTCGACCCGGACCGCTTCGACGCGGCGGCCGTACGCGCCCGGCCCCCGCACACCTTCAAGCCGTTCGGCACGGGGGCACGGGCCTGCATCGGCCGCCAGTTCGCGCTCCACGAGGCCACGCTGGTCCTGGGACTGCTGCTGCGCCGCTACGAGCTGCGCCCGGACCCGGCGTACCGGCTGCGGGTGGCCGAGCGGCTGACCCTGATGCCGGACGGACTGCGGCTGCGCCTGGACCGGCGGATGGTCGCCGGCGGGTCGAGGGCCGCCGACGAGGACTCGGAGGGGCGGCCCACGGGTGCTGCCGAAGGCCCGCCGGGCGGGTCGTCGCCGTCACGCTGTCCAGTGACCGGGGCGGGTGACTGACGCCGGCAGGCGCGTACCGGCGCTGCCGCGGGCCGCGTTCAGCTGGGGCTGGGTCAGGAAGAAGGCGCCGGTCAGGTCGGCGTCCGTGAGGTCGGTGTCGCGGAGGTCGGCGCCGATCAGGTCCGCGCCGCGCAGATCGGCACCGGTCAGGTCGGCGGCTATGAGGTAGGCGCCCCGGAGGTTGGCCTTGCCGAGGTCGGCGCCCTTGAGCCGGGCTCCGATGAGGTCGGCGCCCCGGCGGTTCTTCTTGCGACCGGCACCGGCCCGCATCAGCTCGCTGGTCCGCAGCAGCAGTTCGTTGACCCGCTGCCGGTGTGCGGCGACGTCCAGCTCCGCCAGCTCCTCGGCGTTCCGCCCCGCCAGTTCCTCGGTCTCTGCGAGCGCCCGGCGTATGTCCGCGTGCACCGGGCGGGCGGGGGTCAGGGTCAGCGCCTCGGTCAAGTACCACAGGAGTTCGTGGAGTTGGCGGACGACCGGGAACACGTCGAACATCCGCCGGGCGTGCTCCCGGCCGGCCGTACGCCAGTCCCGGCCGCCGAAAGTGACCTGGGAGACCCGCTGTCCGGCGCCGAAGCAGTCGTAGACCGTGCAGCCGGTGAAGCCCTCGCCCCTGAGCCGGCTGTGGATCCCGCAGCGGAAGTCGTCCCGGAGGTTCCCGCACGGCTTGCCCGCGGCCTTGTCGACGGCGAAGTCCGCCGAGGCCGCGAAGGGCAGCGCCACACAGCACAGCCCGAAGCAGCTGCCGCAGTCACCGCGCAGGTCATGCCGGTCATGCAGGCCGTTCAGGCCATGCGGGTCGAGGAGGCCACCGGATCTTTGTTCCATGCCCTCACCCTAACGAGGCTCGGACACAGCTCCCGATGTCACCGGCTGAACACCTCGAACGCCACCGCCGGCTTGCCGCCGAAGCGTTCGCCGACGGTCTGCGCGTGGCCCGTGAGGAAGCCTCGTACGTACGTTTCCGGGTCCTCGTCGGTCAACACCTCGATGTAGGTGCGGTGTTCGAGCAGCGAGCGCACCGCCCGCTCCAGGCCGGGCGTCGCGTCCACCGCGTGGGTGGGGGTGTCGGATCCGGCGACGGCGACCCAGCGGACGCCGTCCCAGGGCTCCAGACCCTGTTCGACGAGTTCCGGGAAGATCCATCGGTTGCCGGCGTCGGCGGCGGCGTCGAGGGTGGCGCGGCCGACGGCGGCGTGGTCCGGGGTGTTCCACATCGTGCCGCCCCAGGTGTCCCGGTAGTGAAGGGTGATCAGCAGCTCGGGCCGGTGTCTGCGGATGGCGGCGGCGATGTCCCGGCGCAGGGCGAGGCCGTACTCGATGACACCGTCCCGGTGGTCGAGGAACTCCACCTCGGTCACGCCCACGACGGCGGCACTCGCCCGCTGCTCGCGCTCGCGCAGCGGGCCGCACTCGGCGGGTGGCAGGGTGTCGATGCCCGCCTCACCACGGGTCGCCAGGACGTACGCGACGTCGCGGCCGGCGTCGGTCCAGGCGGCGATCGCGGCCGAGCAGCCGTATTCGAGGTCGTCCGGGTGGGCCACCACGGCGAGGGCACGCCGCCAGTCGTCGGGCATGGGTGGGAGTTGGTCCGGTCGGGCCTTTCGCGGATCGTCGGTCATGAACGCACAGTAGCCCGCCGCACCGACAACCGGCCCGTGCTCACTCCTCGTCGCGTGCCAGCGCCAGCAGCCGGTCCAGCACACGCGGTCCACCGGCCCGGACGCCGTCGTGCTCGAACTCGTCCGTGACCCAGGTGCGCAGCCCCCGGATGGCGCGGGCCGTCCGAAGGGAGTGCGCGGTGTCGACGTACATGTCGTCGTGGTAGATCGCGGCGGCCACCGGCACCTCGTTCGCGGCGAGGCGCTTCGGGTCGTACAGGGGTGCCCAGTCGGTGCGGGCCGCCAGCTCCTCGGCGGTGTCGCGCAGGGGGCGCAGGGCGGGGTCGGTGTCGAAGGTCCAGGGGTGGATGGACTCGCCGGTGAAGAGGAGGGGCCCGTCGCCGGTGAGTGTCTTGGCGGCGTCGAACTGGGGGAACTCGGCGCGCACCCGTTCCGCCGACCAGGCCGTGGGGCGCTCGCCCTGGCCGTAGCAGGCCTCGTGGACGAGAGCGTAGAGGGGGTGCCCGGCGAAGGACAGCAGGCCCTGGACCTGCTCCTGGAAGGCGTCGGAGAGGGCGGGGCCCTGCGCGGTGGTGACGAAGGCGTCCTCCAGCAGGAAGTGCAGCCGGTGGCTGCCGTCGCTGCGGCCGAGGAGGATGCCGAGGGACTGGAAGGCCTCGACGGTGAGTTTGTGGCCGCCGTGCAGGACGGGCTCGTGTTCCAGCAGGTACTCGGCGATCCGGCGGGCCCGTTCGACGTCCTGCGGGTAGCGGGCGTAGTGCGCGGCGACCTTGCGTTCGACGCGTGGGTAGGCGGCGCGGTAGACGTCGTCCGCGTGGGCGTCGAGGGCCGGCAGGCCGCCGGTGATGACGGCGGTGCTCAGGCCCTCGGGCGCGGTGGACAGATAGGTGACCGCGCAGAAGCCGCCGAAGCTCTGGCCGAGGACGGCCCAGGGGGCGCCGCCGGTGACCTCGGGGCGGATGGCCTCGCAGTCGCGGACGATGGAGTCGGCGCGGAAGTGGGCGAGGTAGTCGGCCTGTTCGCGGGGGCCGCCGCGCAGCGGGAGGGTCTGGCGGTTGGCCGGGGTGGAGGCGCCGGTGCCGCGCTGGTCCAGGAGCAGGACCCGGTACTCCTTCAGGGCCCGCTCCAGCCAGGCCTCACGGCCGATGAAGCGGTTCGCCCCGAAGCCGGGGCCGCCCTGGAGGTAGACCAGCCAGGGCAGCTCGGCGAACGCCTTGTCGCTCGCGACGACTTCACGCGCGTAGAGCTCGATCCGCTCCCCCGCCGGGTCGTCGTGATCGAGGGGGACGATGAAGCGGCGGTCGGTGAGGACGACACCGGGCTGCCGGTAGCTGACGGACAACAGGGCTCCTTGGGCGTACGGATTCCAGGCCGTGGTCCAGTCCAGCACAGAATCTTCGCCCGGCCGACCCCGTGGATCAAGAAATTCTCGCTGAATCGTCGATCAGTACGCCGACCGCCGCCGATGTCGGGCTGCTGAACCGGCGCTCAGCGGGCCGAGAGGCTGGAGCGTCGTACCACCAGCTCCGGCTGGAGTACGACCCGTCGGTGTTCGTGCGGGGTGGACGCCGTCTCGGCCTCGGTCTCCTCCAGGAGGAGTTCGGCGGCGAGGGCGCCCATGGTGACGGCGGGCTGCCGTACGGAGGTGAGGGGGACGGCCGCGGCGGCGGCGAACTCGATGTCGTCGTAGCCGACGATGGCGAGGTCGTCCGGCACGCTGACACCGGCCGCGTACATGGCCTGCAGGACGCCGAGGGCGAGCAGGTCGTTGGCGCAGAAGACGGCGGTGGGGCGCTCGGCGAGGCCGAGGAGACGGGCGCCCGCGTCACGGCCGGCGGCCACGTCGAGCCGCTCGGTGGGCAGTTCACGCAACGCCTCCGGGCCGAGTCCCGCCTCCAGCAGGGCGCCCAGGGCACCCGTACGTCGGTCGCGGACCTGGTTGAGACCGGCGGGGCCGCTGACGTACGCGATGGAGCGGTGCCCCGCGTCGACCAGATGCCGTACGGCGAGCGCGCCGCCCGCCACGTCGTCCACGGACACCGAGCACTCGGTGGTGCCCTCGGCGACCCGGTCGACGAGGACGAAGGGGATGCCGTGGCGGCGGAACGCCTCGATGTTGCGCCCGGTCGCGTCGGCGGGCGTCAGCAGCACACCCCGCACCCGCTGTTCGGCGAAGAGCGACAGATACTCGGACTCCTCGCCCGCGCTCTGCGCGCTGTTGCAGACCATCACGCCGAGCCCGGCGTCGCGCGCGGCCCGCTCGGCACCGCGCGCGACGTCCACGAAGAACGGGTTGCCCATGTCCAGCACCAGCAGCCCCATGATCCGGCTGCGCCCGGCCCGGAGTTGACGCGCCGACTCACTGCGGACATAGCCGAGGCGGTCGATCGCGGCCAGCACCCGGGCCCGGGTCCCGGAGGCCACCGAGTCCGGCCGGTTGATGACGTTGGAGACCGTGCCGACGGAGACTCCGGCGGCAGCGGCGACGTCCTTGATACCCACCGACTGCGACATCGGACGGGGACCTCCAGTGAGATGGGAAGCGGCGGGCGGACTTTCACATTACCGGCACACCCGCCGCCGGAACGATCAGGCGGGGAGGCGCAGGTTGAGGACACGCAGCGCCGAGGGCGTCGTACCGCTGGACTTCTCCTGGTACATGATCGACAGGTAGTTGTCCTGCGCGATCCGCGTCTCGTCGATCACGACTTCGCCGAAGGCGTTCAGCCCGGCGCCGACTCCGTCGTACAGGACCGTCCAGTCCGTGTATCCGGATGCCTTGGAGGCTCCGGCGATGCGCAGGAACGGGAAGATCGCGTACGCGTTGTCGTACTTGTCGAGGATCAGCTTGGTGCGCTGGCTGGAGTTCAGCGGGACCGGTATCTCGGTCTTCTGCCAGGCGCCCGAGGAGTTCTTACGGACGTGGAACGCGCGGCCGTTGTTGGTGCGGTCGGTGACGTAGTCGGTGGTGCACTGACCGAAGCGGCCGGGGACGTAGCTGATGATGGCGTGCGGCAGGCCCGCCGAGTCGGTGAACTGGCTCTCCTGGTTCATCAGCGAGTGGTCCGGGTTGAGCGCGTCCACGACCAGGCCGGAGTCGGTGACGGCGACCTTGTCGGAGCCGCCGGTGGTGCCGACGACGGTGCCGGCGTTGTTGCGCCAGGTGCGGCCGCGGTCGTCGGAGTAGACGTAGCCGGTGTCGTGGTTGGTGATGCCGCCGCTGTTGCACATCACGGCGCCGTTCTGCTCACGCCAGGTGAAGAACGAGTGCAGTCGGCCGTTCTTGTCGTAGTCGATGCCGTGCAGGTACATGTTGCGGGCCGTCGAGGAGCCGTGCTCGCTGGTGTAGGTGCCGGTGGAGCTGGTCCACTCGCCGAGGTTCGTCCAGGACGTGCCGTTGTACTCGGCGAGGGCGTTGCGGCCGTTGCCCGAGATGCCGACGCGGTAGCTGAGCTGGAGATTGCCCTCGGGCGTCGAGATGAACTGCGGGTAGGTGAACTGCGAGGTGAGCGCGAGCCCGTCCAGGGTGGACTGGGGGGCGCCGAAGCGGCTGTTGTCCCAGCTCAGTCCGCCGGGGTTGTCCATCAGCCCGGCCACCGACTTGACGTAGGTGAAGCCGTCGCTGTGGGAGTCCATGTTGAGGTGCAGCCGGCCGTCGACCTTGGAGATGCCCATGGAGATGACATTGTGGGAGTCGTCGTACCGGAGCGTGTGGCCGACCTTGACGGTGGCCCAGTTGGCCGTACCGAGCTGGCGGCGGGCGACGACGGCGTTGCGGTCGGCGGTGTACCAGACGGCGTACTGGTAGCCCTTGTAGGTCAACAGCCCGTTCTTCTGGAACGAGTTGTTGTTGACCAGGCCGTTGTAGGAAACGAAGAAGAGGGCCTGGGTGTCGAGCGTGACGGGGCCGAGGTTGGTGACCGAGGGGCCGGGGTCGGCGGCCCGGGCGGTGGCGGCGCCGATGACCGGGGTCACCACTGCGCCGGCGAGGGCGGCGCCCAGCAGCGTACGTCTCTTCATCTCGGGGACTCCATTGTCGAGCGAGGTGGGGAACGGGGAGGGGGAGGGGAGCGAGTGGTGTGTAACAAGGGCTCAGGCGAGGTGGAAGACCTCGGTGAGGGGCTTCATCGCCTCGTCGGGGCGGGCGCCGTCGAGGGACTCGAAGAACGGCGCCATCTCCTTCTGCCAGCGGGCGTTGACCTCGGTGGCCTCCATGCCGGCGAGCGCGGCCTGGAAGTCGTCGGTCTCCAGGTAACCGACGAGGAGGCCGTCATCGCGCAGGAAGAGGGAGTAGTTGCGCCAGCCGGTGGCCGAGAGAGCTTCGAGCATCTCCGGCCACACGGCGGCGTGCCGCTCGCGGTACTCGTCGATCCGGTCCTTGCGGACCTTGAGCAGGAAACAGACGCGCTGCATGAGATACCGCTCCTGGGATGAGGGGGACGTGGGGGTGGGGTGACGCGACTGACGAGCGGTGACTAGAAGTCGAAGTCGTCGATGTTGTCCTTGTTGAAGACGGTCGGCTTGCCGAGGTTGATCACACCGTCCTTGCCGATGGTGTACTCGCCCATGTCACCGGCGGTGAAGGTCTCGCCCTCCTGGCCGGTGATCTGGCCGGAGACCAGCGCCACGGAGGTACGCGCGGCCAGCTCGCCGAGCTTCGCCGGGTCCCACAGCTCGAACGCCTCGACGGTGCCGTTCTTGACGTACTTGCGCATGTCGTTCGGGGTGCCGAGACCCGTCAGCATGACCTTGCCCTTGTACTTGGAGCCCGACAGGTACTGGGCGGCGGCCTTGATGCCGACCGTGGTCGGGGAGATGATCCCCTTCAGGTTCGGGTACTCCTGGAGCAGGCCCTGGGTCTGCTGGAAGGACTGCTGGGCGTCGTCGTTGCCGTACGCGACCTTGACCAGCTTGATGTTCTTGTACTTGGGGTCCTTGAGTTCGTCCTTCATGAACTCGATCCAGGTGTTCTGGTTGGTCGCGGTCTGCGCGGCCGACAGGATCGCGATCTCGCCCTTGTAGCCGATCTGCTCGGCGAGCAGCTGGACCTCGGTACGGCCCAGGTCCTCGGCGCTGGCCTGCGACACGAAGGCGTTGCGGCACTCCGGCTTGGTGTCCGAGTCGTAGGTGACGACCTTGATGCCGTTGCTCATGGCCTGCTTGAGCGCGGTGCACAGGGCGCCCGGGTCCTGCGCGGACACGGCCATCGCGTCCACCTGCTGCTGGGTCAGCGTGTTGACGTAGGAGACCTGGCCGGAGGTGTCGGTGGCGCTGGAGGGGCCGACCTCCTTGTAGCCGGAGCCCAGCTCCTTCAGGGCCGACTCGCCGCCCTTGTCGGCGGAGGTGAAGTACGGGTTGTTGACCTGCTTCGGCAGGAAGCCGACGGTCAGCCCCTTCTTCAGCTCGGCGTTCGGGTCGGCCTTGCCGGTGGCGGCGGCCGAGGCGCCCTCGTTCTTGACGTCCTCCTTGGTGGTACCGCCGCAGGCGGTGAGAGCGAGAGCGAAGGAGGTCGCCGCGGCGAGTGCCGCACAGGAACGGCGGAGGGTTGCCTTGCGCATGGATGGGTCCTTCTCTGAGAGAGGTGAGCGGGAGCGCCCCTTCAGGGGCGCGGGCTGTGTTTCATATGCGGCTACCGCCGCGTGGGAGCGACCAGCCACGGACGACCGGAAGCTTTGAATCCGACCGTCTTTCAAACGGTCTTTCCGGCGGAGCCGACCGCCGCTTTTCGTCCGGCCCTCGCGACAGCGATCTGACGAGCCACCCGAGGCCCGAGAACCGAGACAACCAACAGGACACCAGTGACGACGATCTGCGACTGGGCCGAAACGTTCACGAGGCTCATCACGTTCTGCAGCGCACCGAGCAGGAACACCCCGGCGATCGCACCGCCCAACGTCCCCTTGCCACCGTCGAAGTCGATACCACCGAGCAACACCGCGGCGATGACGGAGAGTTCGAGACCCGTCGCGTTGTCGTAGCGGGCGCTGGCGTAGTGCAGGGCCCAGAAGATGCCGGTGAGGGAGGCCATCACGCCGGTCACCGTGAACAGGATCAGCTTCTGTCGCTTGACCCGGATCCCGGTGAAGCGCGCGGCTTCCTCGCTGGCGCCGATCGCGTAGAGGGAGCGCCCGAACGGGGTGGCGTGCAGGGCGATCACGGCGATCACGAGCAGTACCAGGAAGGGGAGGAAGGCCTGCGGGACGAAGCTGTCGCCGATGCGGCCGGCCGCGAAGTCCAGGTACTGGGTGGGGAAGTCGGTCACCGCGTCGGAGCCGAGCACGATCTGTGCGATGCCCCGGTAGGCGGCGAGGGTGCCGATGGTGACGGCGAGGGAGGGCAGGCCGAGCCGGGTGACCAGCAGGCCGTTGACCAGTCCGCAGACCACGCCGAGCAGCAGACAGATCGGGATGATCGATTCGATGGTCATGCCCTGGTTCCACAGGGCGCCCATCACCGCGCCGGAGAGACCGGCCGTGGAGGCGACGGAGAGATCGATCTCGCCGGCCACCACGAGCATGGTCATGGGCAGGGCGATCAGCGCGATCGGCAGGGTGTTGCCGATGAGGAAGGACAGGTTGAGCGAGTTCCCGAAGCCGTCGACCGTGGAGAACGACAGCAGCAGTACGACGATGAGGAGAGCACCGACCGCGGAATCCCACCTTTTCAAGGCGGACCAGCGGACCGCGCGTGACAGGGTCGAGTCAGCCATGGCGGGCGTTCCTCTTCTTCAGGGCGGTCGCCACCCGCAGCGCGACCACGCGGTCCACGGCGATGGCGAGGATGAGCAGGATGCCGTTGATGGCGAGCACCCACACCGAGCTGACGCCGAGGGCGGGCAGCACGCTGTTGATGGAGGTCAGCAGCAGCGCGCCGAGGGCCGCGCCGTAGACGCTGCCGGAGCCGCCGGTGAAGACGACGCCGCCGACCACGACCGCGCTGACGACGGTCAGTTCGTAGCCGTTGCCGGTGCTGGAGTCGACGCTGCCGAACCGGGCCAGGTACATCGCGCCGGCCAGACCGGCGAGAGCGCCGCAGAAGGTGTACGCGGCGAGGATCCGCTTGCGGACCGGGATACCGGCCAGCCGCGCCGCCTCGGGGTTGGAGCCGAGCGCGTACAGCTCGCGTCCGCTGCCGAAGTGCTTCAGGTAGTACGCCGTCGCCACCAGCACCGCGAGCGCGATCAGCGCCAGCCACGGCACCGCGGAAATACCGCCGGAGCCGAAGTCGATGAACCCGTCCGGGAGGGAGGAGGCGACGATCTGCCGGGAGCCGACCCAGATCGAGTCGATGCCCCGGATGATGTAGAGCGTGCCGAGGGTGACGACGAGGGCGGGCACCTGGCCGAGGCTGACGAGGAGCCCGTTGAGGAGACCGAAGCCGACGCCCAGCAGGACGGCCAGCACCACGGCCACGACCGGGTTTCCGCCGCCCTGGAGATATATACCGGCGGCGAAGGCGCTGATGCCGAGGGTGGAGCCGACCGACAGGTCGACGTTCCGGGTGATGACGACCAGCGACTGGCCGACGGCGACCAGCACCAGGATGGTCGCGTTGAGCAGCAGGTCCTTGATGCCCTGCTCGGTGAGGAACTCGCTGTTGCCCAGCTGGGTGACGACGATCATCACCAGGAAGACGACGAGGATGGCGAGTTCCCGCATCTTGAAGACACGGTCCACCAGCCGGGTGCCACTGGACTTGGGCACCTCGGCGACGGGGGTGTTCTGAGGGGTGGTCACCGTCATGCGGCGGCCCTCCCGGTGGCTGCGGCCATCACGCTTTCCTCGGTGGCTTCGGAGCGAGGGATCTCGGCGGTGAGGCGGCCCTCGTGCATCACGAGCACGCGGTCGGCCATGCCGAGGATCTCGGGCAGGTCGGAGGAGATCATCAGGACGGCCACGCCGTCGGCGGCCAGCTCGCTGAGCAGCCGGTGCACCTCGGCCTTCGTACCGACGTCGATGCCTCGGGTCGGCTCGTCGACGATCAGCACCTTGGGCCCGGTGGCGAGCCACTTGGCGAGGACGACCTTCTGCTGGTTGCCGCCCGACAGGGTGTTGACGGTGTCGGCGATCCGGGCGTACTTGACCTGGAGCTTGACCGCCCAGTCGAGGGAGCGGCTGCGCTCGGCGCCGCGGTCCATGAGTCCGACCCTGACGGTCGTACGGAGTCCGGTGAGGCCGATGTTCCGCTCGATGGACATGTCCATCACCAGGCCCTGGGCGCGGCGGTCCTCGGGGACCAGGGCGAGCCCGGCGGCCATGGCCGTGGAGGGGGCGCCGTTGGTCAGGGGCTTGCCGTCGATGTCGACCTCGCCCGCGTCCCAGCGGTCGATGCCGAAGACGGCCCGCGCCACCTCCGTACGGCCGGCGCCGACGAGTCCGGCGAGGCCGACGATCTCGCCGCGCCGGACGTCGAAGGAGACGTCGGTGAACACGCCCTCGCGGGTCAACCGGCGGACGCTGAGCGCCACTTCGCCGGCCTCGACCTCCTGCTTGGGGTACAGCTCGTCCAGGTCGCGGCCGACCATACGGCGTACGAGGTCGTCCTCGGTCATACCGTCCAGTGGCTCGCTGGAGATCCAGGCGCCGTCTCGGAGGGTGGTGACCCGCTGGCAGATCTGGAAGATCTCCTCCAGGCGGTGGGAGATGAACAGGACGGCCGAACCCTGCTCGCGCAGGGTGCGGACGACTCCGAAGAGCCGGGCCACCTCGCTGCCGGTGAGGGCCGCCGTCGGCTCGTCCATGATGAGGACGCGGGCGTCGAAGGACAGCGCCTTGGCGATCTCGACGATCTGCTGATCGGCGATGGACAGACCGCGCGCCGGGCGGTCGGGGTCGAGTTCGACGCCGAGCCGCTGCATCAGGGCGAGCGTCGCCGCGTGGGTGGCCTTGTGGTCGATACGGCCGAGGGCGCGCCGAGGCTGGCGGCCCATGAAGATGTTCTCGGCGATCGACAGGTCGGGGAAGAGCGTCGGCTCCTGGTAGATCACGGCGATGCCCGCGTCCCGGGCGTCGGCCGGGCCGTGGAAGACCGTGGGCGCGCCGTCGAGGAGCACCTGACCGGAGTCCGGTCGGTGCACCCCGGCGAGCGTCTTGATCAGGGTCGACTTGCCCGCGCCGTTCTCCCCGGCGAGGGCGTGCACCTCTCCGGGGAACAGTTCCAGGGACACGTTCCGCAGGGCGCGCACGGCGCCGAAGGACTTGGAGATGTCCTCCAACGCGAGGACAGGGGCCGGACCCGTGTCGGACGGGTGGGTCATGAGGGCTCCTCGACGACGGCCGGTGGCTAGCGGATAGGCTGCCTCGCTGCGTCGTGAAAGGTTTCAACTAGGTTGCCGGGACGTTAGGCATCGCATGCTGGTCACGTCAATGGGTTTCGGTCGAAAAGTTTTCGACAGGAGAGGTCACAACAGGGTCACGGAGAACGGGCCGGGTCAGAGGGGTTGACAGTCCGGCGAACCGCTCATAGTTTCCGGTGCTGAATCGTTTCAGACATCGAAGCCGGTAGGAGCCCTGACGTGACCGAGCTCGCCGCGGTGAAGGCCGCCCTCAAGACCCAGGCCGTCGAAACGCCGTCGTGGGCGTACGGAAACTCCGGAACCCGCTTCAAGGTGTTCGCCCAAGCGGGTGTGCCCCGCAACCCCTGGGAGAAGCTCGACGACGCCGGCAAGGTCCACGAGTTCACCGGCGTGGCGCCGACCGTGGCCCTGCACATCCCCTGGGACAAGGTCGACGACTACGCGGCGCTCGCCAAGCACGCCGAGCAGCGCGGAGTGAAGCTCGGCGCCATCAACTCCAACACCTTCCAGGACGACGACTACAAGCTGGGCAGCATCTGCCACCCGGACGCGGCGATCCGCCGCAAGGCCGTCGATCATCTGCTGGAGTGCGTCGACATCATGGACGCGACCGGGTCCCGCGATCTGAAGCTGTGGTTCGCCGACGGTACGAACTATCCCGGCCAGGACGACGTGCGCTCGCGCCAGGACCGGCTCGCCGAAGGGCTCGCCGAGGTCTATGAGCGACTGGGCGACGGGCAGCGGATGCTGCTGGAGTACAAGTTCTTCGAGCCGGCCTTCTACACGACCGATGTGCCGGACTGGGGTACCGCGTACGCCCACTGCCTCAAGCTCGGGCCGAAGGCCCAGGTCGTCGTCGACACCGGGCATCACGCCCCCGGCACCAACATCGAGTTCATCGTGGCCACCCTGTTGCGGGAGGGGAAGCTCGGGGCGTTCGACTTCAACTCACGGTTCTACGCCGACGACGATCTGATGGTCGGGGCCGCCGATCCGTTCCAGCTGTTCCGGATCATGTACGAGGTCGTGCGTGGGGGTGGGTTCACCTCTGACGTCGCGTTCATGCTCGATCAGTGCCACAACATCGAGGCGAAGATCCCGGCGATCATCCGGTCGGTGATGAATGTGCAGGAGGCCACGGCGAAGGCGCTGCTTGTCGACCGGGAGGCCCTTGCCGCGGCGCAGGCTTCCGGTGACGTGCTCGGGGCCAATGCGGTGCTGATGGACGCGTACAACACCGATGTGCGGCCTCTGCTTCGTGAGGTGCGGGAGGAGATGGGGCTGGACCCCGACCCGATCGCCGCGTACCACGCCTCCGGCTGGGCTTCGAAGATCGTTGAGGAGCGGGTCGGTGGCCAGCAGGCGGGATGGGGAGCCTGACCGCTGCGCTGGGCTGAAGCCGATTGCCGCGTTTCATCTGCCGGGTAACCGCCGGTCGCAGGCTGCGGGCCGTTTGTGGCTGGTCGCGCAGTTCCCCGCGCCCCTGAGGGGCGCTCCGCGCCCCGATGGAGGGCGCCGCACTCCCCCTCGTACATAAGTCACCGTAAGGATTGATCTCCCATGGCAACCCATCCCGAAGCCGCTGCTCTTCTCGCCCGGTCGCGGCGGCTTGGTGCTGATCCCCGTAACACCAACTACGCCGGTGGTAACGCGTCCGCGAAGGGGACCGACACCGATCCCGTCACCGGTGGTGATGTCGAGCTGATGTGGGTCAAGGGGTCCGGGGGTGACCTCGGGACGCTGACCGAGGCCGGGCTGGCCGTGCTGCGGCTGGACCGGATGCGGGCGCTCGTCGACGTGTACCCGGGAGTGGAGCGCGAGGACGAGATGGTCGCCGCGTTCGACTACTGCCTGCACGGCAAGGGGGGTGCCGCTCCCTCGATCGACACGGCCATGCACGGGCTCGTCGACGCCGCCCATGTCGATCATCTGCACCCCGACTCCGGGATCGCGCTGGCCTGTGCCGCCGACGGGGAGAAGCTGACCGCCGAGTGTTTCGGGGACAGCGTGGTGTGGGTGCCGTGGCGGCGGCCCGGGTTCCAGCTGGGGCTGGACATCGCGGCCGTCAAGCGGGAGAACCCGCAGGCCATCGGGTGTGTCCTCGGCGGGCACGGGATCACCGCCTGGGGTGACACGGCCGAGGAGTGCGAGAAGAACTCGCTGCACATCATCCGTACCGCCGAGCAGTTCCTGGCCGAGCGCGGGAAGGCGGAGCCCTTCGGGCCCGTCATCGAGGGGTACGAGGCCCTGGACGCCGCTGCGCGGCGGGAGCGGGCCGCCGCTCTCGCCCCGCACATCCGGGCCATCGCCTCGCAGGACAAGCCCCAGGTCGGGCACTTCAACGACTCCGAGGTCGTACTGGAGTTCCTGGCGCGCGCCGAGCACCCCCGGCTCGCCGCCCTCGGTACCTCCTGCCCCGACCACTTCCTCCGTACGAAGGTCAGGCCGCTCGTCCTCGATCTGCCGCCCACGGCCGAGCTGGACTCGGCGATCGCGCGGCTGAAGGAGCTGCACGCCGAGTACCGCGAGGAGTACGCCGCCTACTACCAGCGGCACGCCGATGCCGACTCCCCCGCGATGCGCGGGGCCGACCCGGCGATCGTGCTGGTGCCGGGCGTGGGCATGTTCTCCTTCGGCAAGGACAAGCAGACGGCACGGGTCGCGGGTGAGTTCTACGTCAACGCGATCAACGTGATGCGGGGCGCCGAGGCCGTTTCGACGTACGCGCCGATCGAGGAGTCGGAGAAGTTCCGCATCGAGTACTGGGCGCTGGAGGAGGCCAAGCTTCAGCGGATGCCGAAGCCGAAGCCCCTCGCGACCCGGGTCGCGCTGGTGACGGGTGCGGGCAGCGGCATCGGGAAGGCGATCGCGCAGCGGCTCGTCGCCGAGGGCGCCTGTGTCGTCGTCGCCGATCTCAACGCCGAGAACGCCACCGCCGTCGCCGAGGAGCTCGGGGGCCCGGACAAGGCTGTCGCCGTGACGGTCGACGTCACGTCCGAGGAGCAGATCGTCGAGTCCTTCAAGGCCGCCGTGCTGGCCTTCGGCGGCGTGGACCTCGTCGTCAACAACGCCGGCATCTCCATCTCCAAGCCGCTGCTGGAGACCTCGACGAAGGACTGGGACCTTCAGCACGACATCATGGCCCGCGGGTCGTTCCTCGTGTCGCGGGAAGCGGCCCGGGTGATGATCGCGCAGGGGCTGGGCGGTGACATCGTCTACATCGCCTCCAAGAACGCCGTCTTCGCCGGACCCAATAACATCGCCTACTCCGCCACCAAGGCCGACCAGGCGCACCAGGTGCGGTTGCTCGCCGCCGAGCTGGGTGAGCACGGGATCCGTGTCAACGGCGTCAATCCCGATGGTGTGGTGCGCGGTTCGGGGATCTTCGCCGGTGGCTGGGGTGCCCAGCGGGCCGCCGTGTACGGGGTGGAGGAGGAGAAGCTGGGTGAGTTCTACGCCCAGCGGACGATCCTCAAGCGCGAGGTGCTGCCGGAGCACGTGGCGAACGCGGTGTTCGCGCTGACCGGCGGGGAGCTGACGCACACCACCGGTCTGCATGTGCCGGTCGACGCCGGCGTGGCCGCCGCCTTCCTGCGATGAGCGCGGCCGTGAAGTCGTACGCGGCGGTCGACCTGGGCGCGTCCAGTGGGCGGGTCATGGTCGGCCGCGCGGGGCGGGACTCGCTGGAGCTCGTGGAGGCGCACCGGTTCCCCAACCGACCGGTGCGGACGCCCGAGGGGCTGCGCTGGGATGTGCTCGCGCTGTACGCGGGGGTGCTCGACGGGCTGAAGGCCGCCGGGCAGGTCGACTCCGTCGGGATCGACAGCTGGGCCGTGGACTACGGGCTGCTGGACGCCGACGGTGCCCTGCTCGGCAACCCGGTGCACTATCGGGACACCCGTACCGAAGGTGTCGCGGAGAAGGTGTGGGCCACCGTGCCGGCCGCCGAGCTGTACGCGGCGACCGGGTTGCAGTACGCGCCCTTCAACACCCTGTACCAGCTCGTCGCCGCCCGGTCGTCCGCCCAGTTCGCCCATGCCAAGCGGTTGCTGCTCATCCCGGATCTGCTGACGTACTGGCTGACGGGTGAGCTCGGGACGGAGCTGACCAACGCCTCCACGACCCAGCTGATCGATCCGCGGACGCGTGACTGGTCGTACGACGTGGCGGCGCGGCTCGGGATCGACCTGGAGCTGTTCGCGCCGCTGCGGCGGCCCGGGGATCCGGCGGGGCTGCTCCAGCGGCGGGTGCTGGAGGAGACCGGGCTGACCGGTCCGGTGCCGGTGACGACCGTCGGGTCGCACGACACCGCCTCCGCGGTGGCGGCCGTACCGGCCACCGGGGAGCGGTTCGCCTACATCTGCACCGGCACCTGGTCCCTGGCCGGTGTGGAGCTGGAGGCGCCGGTGCTGAGCGAGGCCGGCCGGGCGGCCAACTTCACCAATGAGCTGGGGCTGGACGGCACGGTCCGCTATCTCCGGAACATCATGGGGCTCTGGCTGCTCCAGGAGTGCGTACGGGAGTGGGGGAACCCCGATCTCGGGGAGCTGCTGCGGGCCGCGGCGGGGGTGCCCGCGCTGCGGTCGGTGGTGGACGCCGGGGACTCGGCGTTCCTGGCGCCCGGCCGGATGCCGGAGCGGATCGCCGAGGCGTGCCGGGAGTCGGGGCAGCCCGTGCCCGCGAGCCCCGCCGAGATCACCCGCTGCATCCTCGACTCGCTGGCCCTCGCCCACCGCAAGGCCGTCGCCGAGGCCCAGGCGCTCGCCGACCACCCCGTCGACGTCGTCCACATAGTCGGCGGCGGCACCCGTAACGCCCTGCTGTGCCAGCTGACCGCCGACGCCTGCGGGCTTCCGGTGGTGGCGGGCCCGGCGGAGGCGGCGGCCCTGGGCAACGTCCTCGTCCAGGCCCGCGCCCACGGCCTGGTGGGCGACCGGGCCTCGATGCGCGCGCTGCTCGCCCGTACCCAGCCGCTGGTGCGGTACGAGCCGCAGGGCGACCCGGCGGCCTGGCGCGCCGCGGCGGCCCGGCTCGCCGAACGGTGAGCGAAGCCCCGCCGGTGGCCGACCGGCGGGGCCTCTCGGCCGTACACCTGCTCTCGGCCGTACACCCGCTCTCGCCCTACGCCTGCTCGCGTCGTACTCTGCACTCATCCGATGATCGACCCCCAAGGAGCCGCGATGCGTGTCGCTCTGTTCCTGACCTGTGTCAACGACACGCTCTATCCGGACACCGGCCGCGCCGTGGTGAAACTGCTGACCAGACTGGGCGTCGACGTCGACTTCCCGATGGGGCAGACCTGCTGCGGGCAGGCGCACTACAACACCGGATACCGCCATGAGGCGGAGCCGCTGGCCCGCCAGTTCTCCGATGTATTCCGGGAGTACGAGGCCATCGTGACGCCGTCGGGCTCATGCGGGGCGATGGTGCGGGAGCTGTATCCCCGGATGGGTGAACGGGCGCGGGCCGAAGGGCGCGGGGACACGCTCGCGCGGACGCTCGCGCCGGTCGTGCCGAAGACGTACGAGCTGACCGAGTTCCTGGTGGACGTGCTGGGTGTGACCGATGTCGGGGCGTACTACCCGCACAAGGTGACCTACCACCCCACCTGTCACGGGTTGCGGAGTCTGGGGCTCGGTGACCGGCCCCGGCGGCTGCTCCAGGCCGTGAAGGGGCTGGAGTTGGTGGAGCTGCCCGGCGCCGAGGAGTGCTGCGGCTTCGGTGGCACGTTCGCCGTGAAGAACTCCGATGTCTCGGCGGCGATGGGCACCGACAAAGTACGCAACGCCGAGTCGACGGGTGCCGAGGTGCTGTGCGCCGCCGACAACTCCTGCCTCATGCACATCGGCGGCACCATGGCCCGGCTGCGGACCGGGATGCGGCCGGTCCACATCGCCGAGATCCTGGCGAGCACGGAAGAGGAGCCCCTGGGATGAGCGGGACCTTCGTCGGGATGCCGGCGTTCCCGAAGGCGGCCCACGAGGCCGTGCACAACGCGACCCTGCGCGGCAATCTGCGCCACGCCACGCACACCATCCGCGCCAAACGGGCGAAGGCCGTCACGGAGGTGTCGGACTGGGCCGCGCTGCGCGAGGCGGGCAAGCGGATCAAGGACCACACGCTCCGTCATCTCGACCGGTACCTCGTGCGGTTGGAGGAGTCGGTGATCGCGGCGGGCGGCACGGTCCACTGGGCCGCCGACGCGGACGAGGCCAACCGGATCGTCACATATCTCGTCAAGGCGACCGGTGAGACCGAGGTCGTCAAGGTCAAGTCGATGGCCACCCAGGAGATCGGGCTCAACGAGGCGCTGGAGGCCGAGGGCATCCACGCCTACGAGACCGATCTCGCCGAACTCATCGTGCAGTTGGGCAAGGACCGGCCGTCGCACATCCTCGTCCCGGCCATCCACCGCAACCGGGGCGAGATCCGGGACATCTTCGCGCGCGAGATGAGCGAGTGGGGCCGCCCGGCCCCCGAGGGCCTGACCGACACTCCCGCCGAACTGGCGGAGGCCGCGCGGCTGCATCTGCGGGAGAAGTTCCTGCGCGCCAAGGTAGGGATCTCCGGCGCCAACTTCATGGTCGCCGAGACCGGCACGCTGGTGGTCGTGGAGTCCGAGGGCAACGGCCGGATGTGTCTCACCCTCCCCGAGACCCTGATCTCGGTCGTCGGCATCGAGAAGATCGTGCCCACCTGGCAGGACCTGGAGGTCTTCCTCCAGACCCTCCCCCGCTCCTCGACGGCCGAGCGGATGAACCCCTACACCTCCACCTGGACCGGCACCACGGACGAGGACGGCCCGAGCACCTTCCATCTGGTCCTCATCGACAACGGCCGCACCGACACCCTCGCCGACGAGGTCGGCCGCCAGGCCCTGCGCTGCATCCGCTGCTCGGCGTGCCTCAACGTCTGCCCGGTGTACGAGCGGGCCGGCGGGCACGCGTACGGCTCGGTGTACCCCGGCCCGATCGGCGCCATCCTCAGCCCCCAACTGCGGGGCACGGCAAGCGAGATCGACGCCTCCCTGCCGTACGCGTCCTCGCTGTGCGGCGCCTGCTACGAGGTGTGCCCGGTCGCCATCGACATCCCCGAGGTGCTGGTGCATCTGCGGGAGCGGGTGGCGCAGGGCGGACCGGTGACCGAGCGGGGCGACAAGGTCGTGCTCAAGCCCGCGAAGGGGCATGCCGCCGAGCGGGCGGCGATGCGGGCGGCGCGCTGGGCGTTCAGCCGTCCCGGCGCCCTGCGCACCGGACAGCGGCTGGCGTCGCGCAGCCGCCGCTTCCATCCGCGCACCTTGCCGGGTCCGGGCCGGGCGTGGAGCGCGAGCCGTGATCTGCCGACGGTGCCCGCCGAGCCGTTCCGCGACTGGTGGCAGCGGACGAACGGCGGCAAGAACCCCGGGGGAAGGAACTCCGGAGGCCGGAGCGCCGCCGGAAAGGAGACCGGCAAGTGAGCAGCAGGGAGCTGATTCTGGGCCGGGTGCGACGCGCCCTCGCCGACGTAGGACAGGACGACACGCCGTACGAGCAGGCGGTTCCGCGTGACTATCTCCGCGAGCACGGCGAGCGCAGCGTCGAGGAGACGGTGGATCTGCTGGCGGAGAACCTGGCGGACTACCGGGCGATCGTGCACCGTTGCGCGGACGAGGAGTTGCCGGAGCTGCTGATGCGGCTTCTGTCCGAGCGGGGCTCGCGGACCGTGCTGGTGCCGCCGGCGTTGCCGGAGTCCTGGCTCCGCGCGTCCGACGTGACCCGGGTCCACGATCGCGCCGCGAGCACCGCGCACGAACTGGACGATGTCGACAGCGTCGTCACCGGTTGCGCCGTCGCGATCGCCGAGACCGGCACGATCGTCCTCGACGGCTCCCCCGACCAGGGGCGCCGCCGGATCACGCTGGTGCCCGACCACCACATCTGCGTCGTACGGGTGCCGGACCAGGTCGTCTCGTCGGTACCCCTGGCCCTCGAACGCCTTGACCCGACACGCCCGTTGACCTGGATCTCCGGCCCCTCGGCCACCAGTGACATCGAGCTGGACCGGGTGGAGGGCGTGCACGGGCCGCGCACACTGGAGGTGGTGCTGGTGACGGGCGGCGTCTAGGGCAGGCTCCGGCGGCTTCGCTACGGTCTGTTCTTCTTCGAGGTGCTTTCGCGGCCCAGGAGGCCGTAAGCCCAGCGTTCGTTGAAGCCGGCGACGAAGCCGACGGCGCACCAGAAGCCCCAGAAGTCGGTGCCCGCGCCGGAGGCGTCGTTCGCCGAGCAGATGTCGGCGGGGGTGGCGGGGAGGTCGATGAAGGTGACGAAGCCCGCGGTGAGGAGGAAGTGGACGGCGAGGGCCAGCACCCAGCCGACGAAGACCCGGTAGACGCCCTCGTGCCGCATGTTGCGGTACAACTCACCCGGGGCGATGGCCCCTTCATGGCCGTTGACCTTGCGGCGGGTCAGCTCGTCACCGCTGTTGCGCAGCCTCATCAGAACGCTGAGCACCGCGCCGAAGGCCCCGACGCCGCCGCAGACGAAGGCGCCCATGAGGCTCCAGCGATCGGGACAGCTCAGCCTCACCCCGGCCAGCCCTTCGAGGATCCGGGTGCCCCAGAGCAGGGGGAGGCAGAGCAGCGCCGTGCTGATGAGCGCGCCCACAGCGAGGCCGAAGTTCAGGCCACGGCTCATGGCGACGGCTCTGTCCTGGCCGAGTCTGGCCTTCAGGCCGATGATCTCCTCGTCGAGGTAGTCGCCGACGTGCTTGTTGGCGGGTGACTCGGCGAGCCTGGGATCCCTCAGCACCGTGCGGAGCACACAGCCGATCGTGAGTCTCAGCGCCTTGCGTGTTCCGGCCTCGAAGGCCCGCTGCGAGGCGCTGTAGAGCACCTGCAGCTGGAGCAGTTGCTCGGGGAACCGGCCACCGAGCTCGATGTAGAGACTCTCGTCCCTCTTCTGCGCGACGAGGTCGATCAGGCTCTCGGGCCGCCGCTCGGCGTCCGTACCGTCACCCTCGTCCGGTTTCTTCCACTTGCGCCACCATGGGTGGCGGCTTCCCCCGTTGTCCCCCATGAAGAACGTGTACCGCCGCCGGCTGGGCACCGGTAGGCCCTCGATCGCACCAGTACGGCGCCATTCGTCACGGAACCGTCGCCTCCTTCCGTCCGAGCGCGCCCGGAGCTCGACGGTGGTCGGCCGCTCCCGCGACCTCCCGCGATCACACGCGCGGCGATCTTGCTAATTTGAATGGCGACTGCAAACATCAACTCGGGGAATTTCCATGCCACATGACCGTCCGGTGATCAACAGCGGCGTGCCGCATTCGGCCCGTATCTGGAACTACTGGCTCGGTGGCAAGGACTGCTACGAGATCGACCGGCAGGTCGGTGACGAGATCCGCAGGACGAACCCCCAGATCGTCGACATCGCCCGCGCGCAGCGGGCGTTCCTGCGCAGGGCGGTCTCCCGGCTGACCGAGGAGACCGGCCTGCGCCAGTTCCTGGACGTCGGCACCGGGCTGCCCACGGTGGACAACACCCACGAGGTCGCCCAGCGGATCGCCCCCGACGCGCGGATCGTCTACGTCGACCACGACCCGACCGTCCTCGTGCACGCCACGGCCCTGCTCACCAGCGCCCCCGAGGGCGCCACCGCCTACATCGACGCCGATCTGCGCGACCCGGACACCATCCTCGAAGGCGCCGCCCGCACCCTGGATCTCGACCGCCCCGTCGCCCTCATCCTGCTCGGCGTCGCCGCCCATGTGCCCGACGACAGCGCCTACGACATCGTCGCCCGGCTGCTGGCCGCCCTGCCCTCCAGGAGTCATCTGGTGTTCGGGGACAGCACGGAGGTGTACCGGCCGGAGGCGATGCGGGCGATGGTCGAGCACTGGAACAAGACGAGCGACAACCCGCGCGTCAATCGCTCCCCCGAGCAGCTCGCCCGCTTCTTCGACGGCCTGGAGCTGCTGGAGCCGGGGCTGGTGTCCGTCGCCCAGTGGCGGGCCGAGCGGGACGGCTCCGACGAGCCGTGGGAGGTGGACTGCTTCGGCGGGGTGGGACGCAAGCCGTAGCCGTCTGTGGAGGTCACGTCAGGCGTCGGCCTCGTCCAGGGCCCGCGCGGCCACCCTCAGGTCCGCCACCAGACCGGCGTACGCGCTTTCGCGGTCGTCGGCGCGGAGTATGGCCGACGGGTGGAGGGTGGCGACGACGTACGGCTGATCGTCGTGTTCCGTCACTCCCGGCGGCATGGGCAGCAGGGCGCCCCGGTCCTTGGTGACGCGGAAGGAGCTGCCCAGCAGGGCCTTGGCGGCGGTCGCGCCGAGGACCACCACGACCTCGGGCCGCACCAGACGCAGCTCGGCCAGCAGCCAGGGGCGGCAGGCGGAGACTTCTCGCAGGTCGGGCGCCTTGTGGATGCGGCGCTTGCCGCCGCCCGGGGGACGGGTGAACTTGAAGTGCTTGACCGCGTTGGTCACGTAGGCCGTGTCCATGTCGATCCCGGCCTCCTCCACCGCCCGCCGCAACAGCCGCCCGGCCGGTCCGACGAAGGGCTCGCCCTGCTTGTCCTCCTGGTCCCCGGGCTGCTCACCGACCAGCACGAGCCGTGCGGGCTCGGCCCCCTTGCCGAAGACCGTCCCGGTCGCGTTCTCGTACAGGGGGCAGCCCCGGCAGTCGGCAGCGGCCCGCCGGTACGCGGCAAGACCACCCCGGCTCGGCAGATACGGCCGCGCGTCATAGGCCTGGGGGTCCCCTGAGGGGGCCTTCGCCGCGCTCGCGTGCTTCGTGGGGCTCACTCTCGGCCACCTCCGCTCCCGACGCGTCCACTCCGAACTCCTCGCCGGGTACCCCGTCCGCCGCGCCTCCACCATGGATGGGCGGGCGTGATGGTGCCGCTCACCCGGGCTGATCACCGCGCTCGGCGGAACCGCCTGCCGAGCGCTGTGGCGGCGCCGACGGCCGTGAGGGCCGCTCCGGTGAGAGTGAGGGACTTGGCCAGGCGGCCCGGTGGGGTGGGGCGGGCGCCGGGGGCGACGCCGTACGCGCTGCCGGGCGGAGGTGTTCCGGGGGCCGGTGGGAGGCCCGTGGCCAGCAGTTCCGCCAGGTGCACGGCCTCGTGGCCGCCGCTGTCGAGCTCGTGGATCTGGGTGCGGCAGCTGAAGCCGTCGGCGAGGACGACGGTCCCCTCGTCCGCCTCGCGGAGCCGGGGCAGCAGGACGCGTTCGGCGCAGGCCCGGCTGACGTCCAGGTGGCCGCGTTCGAAGCCGAAGTTGCCCGCCAGGCCGCAACAGCCGGAATCCAGGTGCTCGGCGTCGACACCGGCACGCCCCAGCAGCTCCTGGTCGGCTTCCCAGTCCAGGACCGCGTGCTGGTGGCAGTGGACCTGGGCGAGCGCCCGCGAGGCGTGCTCCGGCACCCGGGGCGGCTCGTACCCGGGGCTGTGCTCGGTGAGCAGTTCGGCGAGCGTCACCGTCTGCCGCCGCAGTCGCCGTACGTCGTGGTCGCCCGGGAAGAGCTCGGCGGCGTCGGACCGGAAGACGGCCGTGCAGCCGGGCTCCAGCCCGACGACGAGTCCGCCGGCACGCACATGCGCGGCCAGCTCCCGGACCGTACGCCTGAGCACACGTTCGGCGACGCCGAGTTGCCCGGTGGAGATCCAGGTCAGACCGCAGCACAGCGGCCCGGCGGGCAGCTCGACCCGCCACCCCGCCTCCTCCATCAACCGCACCGCGGCCCGCCCGACATGCGGGTGGAAGTGATCGGTGAAGGTGTCCGGCCACAACAGAACCGTGCCGCGGGCACCAGCGCCGTACGCCCCGCCGCCCTCCACCGCTCCCTGGCCGTACGCCCCCTCGCCGTACGACGTGTCGTCGGCCCGCTCCCGTCGGGCGAACCACTGCCTGAGCGTCTCACCGGCGAAGAGCGGCAGCTCCCGGTTCTCGATGCCCGCGAGGGCCACGGCGGCGCGGGAGAGCGGTGGGGTGTGGGTGAGGGCGTTGACGAGGGGCCCGAGTCGGGTGCGGCCGACGGCCTCGGCGGCGACGGGGAGCCAGCCCAGGGACAGGTCGGAGCGGGGGCGGCGCCAGGGGCGGCCCGCGAAATGGTGGGACAGGAACTCCGCCTTGTACGTGGCCATGTCCACGTCGGCCGGACAGTCGCTCTTGCACCCCTTGCAGGCCAGACACAGATCGAGCGCGTCCCGGACCTCGTGGGAGCGCCAGCCGTCGCGGATCGCGCTGTCGCCGTGACCGTCGAGCATCTCGAACAGCAGCCGGGCCCGTCCGCGCGTGGAGTGCTCCTCCTCCCCCGTGACCTGGAACGACGGGCACATCACCGCGCCGCCCTCGGTGGTGGGCTGCCGGCATTTGCCGACGCCGACGCACCGGTTGGCGGCCTCGGCGAAGGAGCCGCCGTCGTGCGGGAAGCGGAAGTGCAGATCCTGCGGGTCGTACGGGGCCCAGTCGGCGCCGAGCCGCAGATGCTCGTCCAGCCCGTACGGCGCCACGATCTTGCCGGGGTTCATCCGGTTCAGCGGGTCGAAGGCCGCCTTGAGCCGGCCGAACGCCTCGACCAGCTCGGGGCCGAACATCCGCGGCAGCAGCTCGCCGCGGCTCTGCCCGTCGCCGTGCTCCCCGGAGAAGGAGCCGCCGAACTCCGCGACCAGGTCGGCCGCCCGCTCCATGAACCGCCGGTAGGCCGCCACGCCGTCGGCGGTGTACAGGTCGAAGGGGATACGGGTGTGGACGCAGCCCTGCCCGAAGTGGCCGTAGAGGCTGGGCCCGGTGTCGCTCTGGTAGCCGAACTCCTCGTACAGACCGCGCAGGCGGCGCAGATAGGCGCCGAGCCGTTCGGGCGGTACCGCCGAGTCCTCCCAGCCCTCGAAGGTGTCGGGCCGGTCCGGCACGTGCGCGGTGGCGCCGAGACCGGCCTCGCGGACCTGCCACAGCTCCGCCTCGTGGGCCGGGTCGTCGAGGAACGCCACCTCCGGTTCGTGCTCCGACTCGTGGAGCGCGGCCAGCATGCGGTGTGCCCGCGCGTCCGCCTCCTCGACGGTGTCGCCGCCGAACTGCGCCATCAGGAAGGCGCTGCCCTCGGGCAGTTCGGTGAGGGCCGTGGGGTTGAGGTGCTTCATCCGCTCGTCGTGGACCAGCAGGGAATCGACGCCCTCCAGCGCCATCGGCTCGTGCGGCAGGATCGTCGGCACGGCGTCCGCGGCCCGCTCGATGCCCGGGAAGCCCAGCACGACCAGGGTCCGCTCCTTGATCACCGGGACCAGTTCCAGCTCGGCCCGCAGGACGGTGACCAGGGTGGACTCGCTGCCGACGAGCAGACCCGCGATGTCGAAGCCGTGTTCGGGCAGGAGGGAGTCGAGGTTGTAGCCGGAGACCCGGCGCGGGATGTCGGGGTAGCGGCGGCGGATCTCGTCGGCGTAGGTGTCGCGGAGGGTGCGCAGCCGCCGGTAGAGGGTGGCGCGCAGATCGCCGTGGCGTTCGATCTCGGCGTACTCCTCGTCGTCGGTCTCGCCGCACCAGAAGCGGGTGCCGTCGTAGAGGAGGACCTCCAGGCGGGCGATGTTGTCGACGACCTTGCCGGTGCGCTGGGCGGTGGCGCCGCAGGAGTTGTTGCCGATCATGCCGCCGAGCGTGCAGTTCATGTGGGTGGCGGGTTCGGGGCCGAAGCGCAGGCCGGTCGGCGCCAGATGACGGTTGAGTTCGTCGAGCACGATGCCGGGCTGGACGACGCAGGTGCGGGCGTCCTCGTCGACGGACTCGACGCGGGTGCAGTACTTGGACCAGTCGATCACCACGGCCGTGTTGGCGCACTGGCCGGCGAGGCTGGTCCCGCCGCCCCGCGAGAGCACGGGGGCGTCGTGCTCCCGGGCGACGGCCACGGCCTCCGCCGCCGCCTCGGGGGTGCGGGGCACGACCACGCCGATGGGTGTCTGGCGGAAGTTCGAGGCGTCGGTCGAGTACGCGGCCCGGCTCCCCGCGTCGAACCGGACCTCCCCGTCGACCCGCGCGCGCAGCGCGGCCTCCAGGGCGGCCGGGTCGAGCGGCGGCGCGGGCTCCCGGCCGGTGACGGGATCGGGCAGGTTCCCCGTGCCCGGCTCGGACAGGCCCCTCGCACCCATGGACGCCTCCTCACGGGATCGGTACATCGGTGACCCGACCGGCGGCTCGGTCGTTGGTCGGGCGGATCAGGTACCCCCAAGGCCCCGGGACAACCGCCGCGCGGGGTGTGCGCCGGGCGGGCCCGGTGCGGGGCGAGGGCGCCGCGCGGGACGATCGCCCCAGGTGAGGGGGCATGTGACGGCGTCGGACGACACACCACACGACGTTCCAAACTTGGATTGCTCGTTTTCTTGAACTGTTCGTGTTTATGAGGGTAGGTTGTCCCCATGACCGCATCCCCGACTCCGACCACCGCCGAGGAGCTGCGCGGTGCCGGCCTGCGGGTGACGGCCGCGCGCGTCGCACTGCTGGAGACCGTGCGGAACGGCGACCACCTCGGTGTCGAAGCGATCGCCTCCGGGGTGCGCGATCGTGTGGGCCACATATCGCTGCAAGCCGTGTACGAGGCACTCAACGCGCTGACCGGCGCGGGCCTCGTCCGCCGAATCGAGCCACCCGGCAGTCCGGCCCTGTACGAGGGCCGCGTCGGGGACAACCACCACCACCTCGTGTGCCGGTCGTGCGGTGTCGTGGTCGACGTCGACTGCGCGGTCGGCCACGCCCCCTGTCTGACCGCCTCCGACGACCGCGGCTTCGCGATCGACGAGGCCGAGGTCATCTACTGGGGCCTGTGCCCCGACTGTTCCAACGCCCGCAGTTCAGCACTGTGATCCCCCGTTTTTGGAAGGATTCCCCCAATGTCCGAGAGCAACATCCCTGCCGAGGCGAAGTGCCCGGTCGCGCATGACCGCGCCGCGCACCCGACCCAGGGTGGCGGGAACCGTCAGTGGTGGCCGGAGCGGCTCAACCTGAAGATCCTCGCCAAGAACCCCGCCGTGGGGAACCCCCTCGGTGAGGAGTTCGACTACGCCGAGGCGTTCAAGAACCTCGATCTCGCGGCCGTGAAACAGGACATCGCCGAGGTGCTGACCACCTCGCAGGACTGGTGGCCGGCCGACTTCGGCAACTACGGCCCGCTGATGATCCGTATGGCCTGGCACAGCGCCGGTACGTACCGCATCAGCGACGGCCGCGGCGGCGCCGGCGCCGGTCAGCAGCGCTTCGCCCCGCTGAACAGCTGGCCGGACAACGCCAACCTGGACAAGGCCCGCCGTCTGCTGTGGCCGGTGAAGAAGAAGTACGGCCAGAGCATCTCCTGGGCCGACCTCATGATCCTCACGGGCAACGTCGCGCTGGAGCAGATGGGCTTTACGACGTTCGGCTTCGGCGGCGGCCGCGAGGACGTCTGGGAGGCCGAGGAGGACGTGTACTGGGGTCCCGAGACCATCTGGCTCGACGACCAGCGCTACAGCGGCGACCGCGAGCTGGAGAACCCGCTCGGCGCCGTCCAGATGGGCCTCATCTACGTCAACCCGGAGGGCCCGAACGGCAACCCGGACCCGATCGCCGCGGCCCGCGACATCCGTGAGACCTTCCGCCGCATGGCGATGAACGACGAGGAGACCGTCGCCCTCATCGCCGGTGGTCACACCTTCGGCAAGACCCACGGCGCGGCCCCGGACAGCCACGTCGGCGCGGACCCCGAGGGCGCCACGATGGAGGAGCAGGGCCTCGGCTGGAAGAACAGCTACGGCACGGGCAAGGGCGGCGACACCATCACGTCCGGCCTGGAGGTCACCTGGACCGCCACGCCGACGCAGTGGAGCAACGGCTTCTTCAAGAACCTGTTCGAGTACGAGTACGAGCTGACCGAGTCCCCGGCCGGCGCCAAGCAGTGGGTCGCCAAGGACGCCGAGGCGATCATCCCCGACGCGCACGACCCGTCGAAGAAGCACCTGCCGACCATGCTCACCACCGACCTGTCGCTGCGCTTCGACCCGGTCTACGAGCAGATCTCGCGTCGCTTCTACGAGAACCCCGACCAGTTCGCGGACGCCTTCGCCCGCGCCTGGTACAAGCTGACCCACCGTGACATGGGCCCGAAGTCGCTGTACCTCGGCCCGGAGGTCCCGGAGGAGACCCTGCTGTGGCAGGACCCGCTGCCGGAGGCCGAGGGCGAGGTCATCGACGCCGCCGACATCGCGGCCCTCAAGGCCAAGCTGCTCGACTCGGGTCTGACCGTCTCGCAGCTGGTGTCCACCGCGTGGGCGTCCGCCTCCACCTTCCGCGGCAGCGACAAGCGCGGCGGTGCCAACGGTGCCCGTATCCGTCTGGAGCCGCAGCGCAGCTGGGAGGCCAACGACCCCGACCAGCTGCGTCACGTCCTGAGCGTCCTTGAGGGCGTCCAGGCGGAGTTCAACTCCGGCGCCAAGAAGGTCTCCCTGGCCGACCTGATCGTCCTCGGCGGTGCCGCCGCGGTCGAGAAGGCCGCCAAGGACGCCGGCTTCGACGTGGAGGTCCCCTTCACGCCGGGCCGTGTGGACGCCACCGAGGAGCACACCGACGCCGAGTCGTTCGCGGCGCTGGAGCCGACCTCGGACGGCTTCCGCAACTACCTCGGCAAGGGCAACCGCCTGCCGGCCGAGTACCTGCTGCTCGACAGGGCGAACCTGCTGACGCTGAGCGCCCCCGAGCTCACGGTCCTCGTCGGTGGTCTCCGTGTCCTGGGCGCCAACACCGGCCAGTCCACGCACGGCGTGTTCACCGACACCCCGGGCAAGCTGACCAACGACTTCTTCGTCAACCTGCTCGACCTGGGCACGACCTGGAAGTCCACCTCCGAGGACCAGACCCTGTTCGAGGGCCGTGACGCGGCCACCGGCGAGGTCAAGTGGACCGGCACCCGTGCCGACCTCGTCTTCGGCTCCAACTCCGAGCTCCGCGCCCTCGCCGAGGTCTACGCGAGCGACGACGCGAAGGAGAAGTTCGTGAACGACTTCGTCGCGGCGTGGGTCAAGGTCTCGAACCTGGACCGGTTCGACCTCGTCTGATCCTGATCGGATGATCCCGACGTCC
>NZ_AEJC01000130.1 GCF_000317595.1 Streptomyces ipomoeae 91-03
GCCCGCCCCTTCCCGAACCTTCCCGAAGCCGGGGCTACGCCCTGGGGCCCCGTGAGGTGGCTGAGCACCGTCGTCGTGCGCGGGCCCGTGGGCGGGTCGGAGAGGCACCCGGTGCCCCCCTCACCTACTTCTCGGTCACCCCCGCCGAGTCGAACGTCGCCACCTCGTGCATCGCCCTTGCCGCGCTCTGGACCACCGGGAGGGCCAGGAGGGCGCCGGTGCCCTCGCCGAGGCGGAGGTCGAGGTCCACCAGGGGGCGGAGGCCGAGCTTCTTCAGGGCGGCCACGTGGCCGGGTTCGGCGCTGCGGTGGCCGGCGATACAGGCGGCGAGGACCTCGGGCGCGATGGCGCGGGCCACCAGGGCGGCGGCGCCGGCGCTGACGCCGTCGAGGATCACCGGCGTACGGAGGGAGGCGCCGCCGAGGAGGAGGCCGACGATGGCGGCGTGTTCGAAGCCGCCGATGGCCGCGAGGACGCCGATGGGGTCGGCGGGGTCCGGCTGGTGGAGCTCGATGGCCCGGCGGACGACCTCGGTCTTGCGGGCCAGGGTCTCGTCGTTGATGCCGGTGCCCCGGCCGGTGACCTCGGCGGGGTCGGCGCCGGTGAAGACCGCGATCAGGGCGGCGGACGCCGTGGTGTTGGCGATGCCCATCTCGCCCGTGAGGAGGGCCTTGTTGCCGGCCGCCACGAGGTCGCGGGCCGTCTCGATGCCCACCTCGATGGCCTTCTTGGCCTCCTCGCGGGTCATCGCGGGACCGGTGGTCATGTCGGACGTACCGGCGCGGACCTTGCGGGGCAGCAGGCCCGGGGTGGCCGGGAGGTCGCTCGCCACGCCCACGTCCACGACGCAGACCTCGGCGCCCACCTGGGTGGCGAACGCGTTGCAGACCGCTCCCCCGCCGAGGAAGTTGGCGACCATCTGCGCCGTCACCTCCTGCGGCCAGGGGGTGACGCCCTGGGCGTGGACGCCGTGGTCACCGGCGAAGATCGCGACGGCCGCGGGCTCCGGGATCGGCGGAGGGCATTGGCGGGACAGCCCGGACAGCTGGGCGGAGATGATCTCCAGCATGCCGAGGGCACCAGCAGGCTTGGTCATCCGCTTCTGCCGCTCCCAGGCCTCGCCGAGCGCCTTGGCGTCCAGCGGACGGATCCCGGCGACGGTCTCGGCGAGCAGGTCATGCGGCTCGGCGCCGGGCAGCGCGCGGCGGCCGTACGTCTCCTCGTGGACGACCCAGGACAGCGGGCGGCGCTTGGCCCAGCCCGCCTGCATCAGCTCGGGCTCCTCCGGGAACTCGTCGACGTACCCGACGCACAGGTACGCCACGACCTCCAGGTGCTCGGGCAGGCCGAGGGCGCGCACCATCTCGCGCTCGTCGAAGAAGCTGACCCAGCCGACGCCCAGGCCCTCGGCGCGGGCCGCGAGCCACAGGTTCTCGACCGCGAGCGCGGAGGAGTACGGGGCCATCTGCGGCTGGGTGTGACGGCCCAGGGTGTGCCGGCCGCCGCGCGTGGGGTCGGCGGTGACGACGATGTTCACCGGGGTGTCGAGGATGGCCTCGATCTTCAGTTCCTTGAACTGCTTCGCCCGGCCCTTGGGCAGCGACTTGGCGTACGCCTCGCGCTGGCGCTGGGCGAGTTCGTGCATGGTGCGACGCGTCTCGGCGGAGCGGATGACGACGAAGTCCCAGGGCTGCGAGTGGCCCACGGAGGGGGCCGTGTGTGCGGCCTCCAGGACACGGAGCAGCACGTCGTGCGGGATCGGGTCGCTGCGGAAGCCGTTGCGGATGTCACGGCGCTCACGCATGACCTTGAGTACGGCCTCGCGCTCGGCGTCGTCGTAGGGGGGCGCGGCCGGGCCCGAGGGCTGCCGTGCTTCTTCCCCTGCTTCTTCCGGCACTTCTTCCACTGTGGCCGCGCTCTCGTCGACTACTTCAGTTGCTGCCACCGCTACCGCTTCTGCCTCTACCGCTTCTGTCTCGCCGTCTTCCTGGTCGGCGCCCCTGGTGTCCAGGTCCTCCGCGTGCTGGACGACATCGGGCTCCGCGTCGGCCGCCGCGAGCGGCTGCGGTACGACGATCGTCTCGGCCTCGGAGTCGCGGGGGGTGGGGACCGTGGCGACGGATTCCGCCGACTGCGGTTCCGCGTTCTCTGTGGACACCTCGGCGGCGGACGGAGTCGGCTGGTCGTTCACGTCCGCGTCCGTCGGCAGCGGCGGGACCGCCAGACCCTGAGGCGGGGTGGGGGCCAGATGCGGAGTGGTCGGCACCGAACCCTCGACGGGCACGAATTGGCCCAGCGGCTGGTCGGTCTGGGGCCCCTGGGGTGCCCCCGGGAGGCCGGCGTCGGGGGTCGGCTCGGCCGGGGTCTGGATGACGGCGCCCTGGGGGGCGTCGATGGGGGAGGCTGCGACCACGGGGGTCGCCGTCGCCGGGGTGTCGGCGACGGCCGGTTCGCCGTCGGCCGGTACGGGAGCGGCCGATTCGCCGGCTGCCGGTACGGGAGCGGCCGATTCGCCGGCTGCCGGTTCGGCAACGGCCGATTCGGGAGCGGCCGATTCATCGGCTGCCGGTTCGGCAACGGCGGGTTGTACGGCTGCGGGCTCAGCGGCTTCGGATTCGGCGGCTTCGGGTTCCACGGCTGCGGGTGCGGCAGCGTCGGCCGGAGCATCGTCGGCCTCACCGGTCGGCTGTTCGGCGGGGGCGGTCTCGGCGGCCTGCGCCGACCGGTCCGCAGCGTCCACCGTTTCCGCCACGGGTGCTACCGGCTCGGTTGTGGCCTGGGGTCCCTGGACGGTGGGCTGCGCCTGCGAGGGCTCCGGCGTCTGCGCCTCTTCGGCGGCGGACTGCGGCTGGGACGGGGCGACCTCCGCCGTCTGGACCTCGGTCTGGCCGGCTTCCGCCGTCTGAGCCACCGCCTGGCCGGCTTCCGCCGCCGGGGCTTCCGTCGCCTGGGCTTCCGTCGATCCAGCCTCGGTGGCCTCGGCATCTGCCGACTGCGGCTCCTGGACGACCGGCGCGTCCGTCGCCTGCTGCGGGTCCTGCGCGGGAACGGCCTCCGGCGCGGCGTCCGGCGCGACGGGCGCGCCCTGCTCGACCGGGGTCGCGGTGCCGCTCTGTTCGGCCGACGCGTCGGCGGCGACCTGCTGGTCCGGCATGTCGCCGGCTGTCTGCTGCTCGGCTGCGCCCGTCGTCCCCTGCGGATCGGTTACGGCGCCCGCCACCTGCGCATCGGCCCCCTCGGTCGCCGCCTGCTGCTCGGATACGGCGACGGCCTGCTCGGCGGCATCCACCACGGCCTCCGGCACGACACCATCTCCCTGCGGAGGCACCGAGCCATCAGCCTCCGGGGGCACCGAGCCATCGGCCTGCGAAGGCAGCACGGCATCGC
>NZ_AEJC01000131.1 GCF_000317595.1 Streptomyces ipomoeae 91-03
TCCGCTTCGACGACTCCCTGCCCCAGCGCCTCCGGGACCTCGTCCTGTCCCGCGGGGCCCAGGTCAGCGGGCCGACGCAGTTCGGTGCCCACGTCCGGCTGGCATCTCAGGTGTCCAGCACGTCAAGCCACGACGGCTGGAGCCGCTGAGGCGAAGGCGTCGCCCGCAGCGCGGTCGGCGGCGCGCGCCGTCCGCTTCGACAGGTGGGTGTTGGCCTGTATCTGCTCGGCATCCTCGCGGGTGCGGAATCGCATGCGCACGTCGGCGGGCCCGCAGGACCCCCACCGCTCGCCGTCGGCGATGTCCTGGCGTGCGACCCAGTAGGTGCCGCCGATGTGTTCGCCGTCGATCAGGAGGGAGAAGTCGTCACCCTGGCTGTCGGCGTCACCGAAGGTGTCGCGGCCGGGCTGCTCGGGCTCGCGGGTGACGACGGCCGTCGTCGCGGGGGTCTCGGTGGTCTGCACGGTCTTTCTCCACTTCAGAGGTGGGGTAGTGCCTGGCGGGGGTGAGGGGACGGCCCCGAAGGGCCGGTCGGGGCGGGGCGGGTCAGGCGAGAAGAAGGTCGTCGTCGGGTGGGTTCCGACGTGGTCGTGGCCGCTCCACTCGTTGAGGTTGTGGGTGCCGCGCTCGTTGAGGCGGCGGTTGCAGGTGTAGCCGCCCAGCTCATCAGCCCGCAGGTTCCTTCGGCAGCCAGCGGGTCGCGGAAGGGCGCCTTCGGGCGGGTGAAGGTGGCGCTGGCGTCCTTGAGGGCCTGGACGTACTCGCCGACCGCTTCGGCGAACAGCTCGCTGGCGCGCTCCTCCTCGACTTCGGTGAGGACGGCGGTGCCAGGCCCGGAGCAGGCCTCGTCACGGGCGTTGCGGATGGTGGCGCAGGACGACCAGCCCTTACCGATCTCGACCGTGGCCCCACAGTCGGCGCAGGTGCCCTCGAAGACGAGGGCGTGGTCCTTCGACTCACGCGGCAGGCGCTTCCGGGTGAGGGTGTGGCCGTTCTGGCTGGCCACCTCGTTCATGCGCTGCTTGCCGATGATCCACCACTGCTGCGCCATGCCCTTCTCCCCTGCTCGCCGATCCTTTCCCCTGCTCGCCGACCCTTCCAAGTTAGTGGGCACCCATCAAATCGGCCAAGTGGGTACCCACTAGATTTTTTTAGCGGGTACCCACTACAGTCGCCGCATGGACGAACTCCCCGACGTCTTCAAACCGCTGGCCGGCCTGCTCGAGGGACCCGAGACCATCGAGCAGGCCGCACTGCTCAGCGTTGCCCTCCTGGCGATCCCCGACCTGCAGAAGACCCTGCGGCAGCGTCGGCAGCACGTCGTCCGGACGCTGCACGAGCGCGACGGCATCAGCTACACCGACATGGCCCCTCACCTCAAGGTCAAACCAGAACGCGTCAGCGGCATCGCACGAGGACACAGCCGCTCACCGCGAGGTCCGAGGGGGAACACGGCACCGGCGGACCCTGAGGCTTCATAGCAGATCAGGTCGGTCGCCCCCTGCGCCCTCCACTTCGAGGGATCGGTGATCAAGCGGGAGGCGGATGAAGGTGTCAGCGATTGGGGTATCCCCAATCTGACGCGTGCTGGACGCTGCCGGGGGGACGTGATGGGTGAACGTACGAGAGGCGGGCAGCGGTCGCCCGATGTCGTTGGATTCGGCGCATTGAACGTCGACTACATTGCCAGTGCCTCACGGTTATCGACGCGGATAGCTGAGCAGGTCTCCGAGTCGACAGCCCGGTTCGAGTGGAACACCGAGGGCCCGGTCGCCGAAGCGACCATCAGGAAGGCCATCGAGCGGCTGGGCGCGTCGTCTCTTGACGCTTCACTAAGACCGTGTCCTACGTGGTGAGGCGGACGAGACGCTTGTAGCAGCACAAGGCCGCGGCGAGACCGAGAAAGGCCAGGTAGTTGCGGGGATTACGTTCGTAGCGGGGGCTGAGTCTGCGGTAGCCGGACAGCCACGACATCGTTCTTTCGATCACCCACCTGCGGCGGCCCAGCCGTTCGCTGGACTCGATGCCTTTGCGGGCGATCCGGACTCCGATGCGCTTGCCGTGTAACCATTTCCGCAGGTCCGGTCGATCGTAGGCTTTGTCCGCGTGGAGGCGCTGAGGCTTGAAGTACCGGCCGCGATGGGGGTCGTGTCTCGTTTGGTGACCCGCCACCATCGGCTTCAGACCTTCGCTGTCGTGGGTGTTGCCGGCCGAGACGCCGACGACCAGGGGCAGTCCGTTCGCGTCCGACAGGATGTGCATCTTGGAACCCGGCTTGCCCCGGTCCACGGGGCTCGGACCTGTGTGTTCGCCCCCTTTTTTAGCCCTGACGTGGGCGGTGTCGAGGACTACACGGGTCACCTCGACCAGGCCGGCGTCGTCGAGCCGGTGCAGCACAGCCTCGTGCAATCGGCCCCAGACGCCGGCTCTGGACCAGATCAGGAAGCGGCGGTGAGCGGTCGACTTCGATATGCCGAAGCAGGGCGGCAGAGCCCGCCAGGCACAACCGCTGACCAGCACGTAGATGATCGCCGCGAACAGCGTCTCATCAGGCGTGTCCTGTGTACCGCCGCCCTGTGGCCGCACCTTCGACGGCGGGATCAGCGGCTTCGCGATCTCCCACAGCCCATCCGGAACAATCCAACTCCACGTATCCCGCCCCATGCCCTGCCCAACGTCCGCCTCACCACGTAGGACACGGTCTTAGATGTCGTCTCATTTGGATTGTTCGATAGTCTGGCGTCGTGGGGATCGTTGAGCGTCTCGTGCCAGACGAGTTGTGGGAACTGTTCGAGCGGGTGGTGCCGCCGGCTCCATCTCGCCCGCAGGGCGGCGGCCGACGACGGTACGGAGACCGGGAGGTCCTGGCTGCGATCGTCTTCGTGGCCACGTCGGGCTGCACGTGGCGGCAGTTGCCTCCGTCGTTCGGACCTTCAGGGCCGACAGCCCACCGGCGGTTCACCGAGTGGACCAAGGCCCGGGTCTGGGCCAAGCTCCACCGTCTGGTCCTGGATGAGCTGGGCAGGCGCGGTGACCTGGACTGGAGCCGGTGCGCGATCGATTCGGTGAACATGCGCGCGATGAAAGGGGGGAGCTGACAGGTCCGAATCCTGTCGACCGGGGCAAGAAAGGCTCAAAGATCCACTTGATCACCGAGCGGACCGGTCTGCCCCTCTCCATCGGCGTCTCCGGCGCCAACCTTCACGACAGCCAGGCCCTCGAACCCCTCGTCCGCGGCATCCCGCCGATCCGCTCCCGCCGCGGACCCCGCCGGCGCCGCCCCGCCAAACTGCACGCGGACAAGGGCTACGACTACGACCACCTGCGCCGATGGTTACGCCAGCGCGGCATCACCCACCGCATCGCCCGCAAGGGCATCGAGTCCTCCAAGCGGCTGGGCCGCCACCGCTGGACCATCGAACGCACCATGGCCTGGCTCGCCGGCTGTCGCCGACTCCACCGCCGCTACGAGCGCAAAGCCGACCACTTCCTGGCATTCACTGCCATCGCCTGCACCCTCATCTGCTACCGCAGACT
>NZ_AEJC01000132.1 GCF_000317595.1 Streptomyces ipomoeae 91-03
GCCGGTGGACAGCTGGAACACCAGTACCAACAGGGCGAGTACGAGGAGAAGGGGGTGGCGCCGCAGGGCCGCCAGGCCGTGCGCGGCCAGGGCACGCGGGCCGGGAACGGCGCGTTCGGCGACGGTCGCCGTGGTCGCGGTGGTCATGCTGCTCCTTCGTGGGACGGGGTGTGGGGCACGGCCGGATCGCCACCGGGCGGCTTCGGGGCGGTGCCCGGCGGGATCGGATCGCCACCGGGTGACTCTGGGGTGGTGTCGGGCGGCTTCGGGGCGGTGCCGCGTGGATTCGGGGCGC
>NZ_AEJC01000133.1 GCF_000317595.1 Streptomyces ipomoeae 91-03
GTCGAAGTGCGGCTCCGCCGCGCGGGCGCGACAGCCGACCGTCAGCAGCGTGTCGGTGGGCGGTCCCAGTGCCTGTGGGCCGCGATCGCGGCCACGAACTCCCGTGTGAACTCCTCGGCGGCCGTGCCCTGGGCCGTGTCCGTCACCACTCCCCGGTCGGAGACCACGTGGTGGAACTCGGAGGAGAGGCGTAGGCCCTCCGGATTCAGGGCGGCCAGGAGGCCGACGCCGGAGCCGAGGGCGGCTATCGGCTTGCCGTGGCGGTAGGCGTCGCGGACGAAGCGCATCGCGTTCGGGTCGGTCACCGGGGACGGGGTGCCCACCGGGCCGCCCGGGAGCAGAACCGCGTCGTAGAGGACCGACGCCACGGTCGGCAGGGCCCGGTCCACGGTGTACTCCGCGCCGTCCGCGCCACGCACCGTGCCGTCCTGCGGGGCGATCGCCTCCACGATCGCGCCCTCGGCGGCCAGGGCCTCGCGCACACTGGTGACCTGCTCGGCGTCCACCCCGTCGGCGACCAGGACCGCGATCTGCCGGGTGCGGATGGAACCGTCGCCGCGCTGGGACTCCAGGCTGAGGGCCGGGGAGGCGAGTTTGTACGACACCGGATCGGCGGGCGTCGGTACCGGCACCCCGATGCCCTGGGCCACCTCGGACGCCAGCTCCGGGTCCACCTTGGTGAGTTGCTCCACCGTGCGGGCGCGGACGGTCAGCGCGCCGACCTTGCCCAGCTCGAAGCGGAACGCCGCCACGATGTGCTGTTTCTCCCAGTCGGCCATGCTGTTCCAGAACATCGCGGCCTGGCTGTGGTGGTCCTTGAAACTCTCGCTGCGGCGGCGGATCTTGGCGCCGTCGACGCGTTGGGTGTAGTGGGTGAAGGCGTGGCCGTCGACACCGGCGTGCGCGGGACAGCCGCCGCCCAGGGAGTTGGGGAAGTAGTTCGTGCCGCCGTGGATCGTGGACTGGTGGTAGCCGTCGCGCTGGTTGTTGCGGACGGGGGCGACCGGACGGTTGACCGGCAGTTGGCTGAAGTTGGGGCCGCCCAGACGGATCAACTGGGTATCGAGATAGGAGAAGTTGCGGGCCTGGAGCAGGGGATCGTTGGTGAAGTCGATGCCGGGGACGACATTGGCGGTGTGGAAGGCGACCTGTTCCGTCTCCGCGAAGAAATTCTCCGGGTTGCGGTCCAGCACCATACGGCCGATCGGGCGGACCGGCACCTGCTCCTCCGGAATGATCTTCGTGGCGTCGAGCAGATCGAAGTCGAACGCGAACTCGTCCCCCTCCGGCACCAGTTGGACACCCAGCTCCCACTCCGGGAACTCACCGGCCTCGATCGCGTTCCACAGGTCCCGCCGGTTGAAGTCCGGGTCACGGCCCTGGCACTCCTGCGCCTCGTCCCACACCAGCGAGTGCGTGCCGAGCTTCGGCTTCCAGTGGAACTTCACGAACGTGCCCCGCCCCTGAGCGTCGACGAAGCGGAAGGTGTGCACGCCGAAGCCCTGCATCATGCGGTAGCTGCGCGGAATCGCCCGGTCCGACATCAGCCACATGATCGCGTGCAGCGTCTCCGGCTGGAGCGAGACGAAGTCCCAGAGCGTGTCGTGCGCCGAGGCGCCCGTCGGGATGTCGTTGTGCGGCTCCGGCTTCACCGCGTGCACGAAGTCCGGGAACTTGATGCCGTCCTGGATGAAGAAGACCGGGAAGTTGTTGCCGACCAGGTCGTAATTGCCTTCCGACGTATAGAACTTGGTCGCGAAGCCCCGTACGTCACGCACGGTGTCCGCCGAGCCCTTGGGGCCCTGCACCGTCGAGAACCGCACGAAGACCGGGGTGCGCACGGACGGGTCCTGGAGGAACGCGGCGCGCGTGAACTCCGCGCAGGACTCGTACGGTTCGAAGTAGCCGTACGCGCCCGCGCCCCGTGCGTGCACCACCCGCTCGGGGATGCGTTCGTGGTCGAAGTGGGTGAGCTTCTCCCGGAAGTGGAAGTCCTCCATCAGCGTCGGGCCGCGCTCGCCCACGGTCAGGGAGTCGTCGGTGTGGTCGACGGTCACGCCCTGATCGGTGGTGAGGGGGCCGGACGCCGGGTCCACCGCCTGGGACGCCTCGCGCTGCTGTCGTTTGCGGTCGCTGGGGGCGCCCATGTTCAGCGGGCCTCCTTGTCGAAAACGTCGAGGAACGCCTCGCAGAACGCCTTGAGGTCGTCCGGCTTACGGCTGGTGATCAGCTTGTTCGGCCCGTGGTCGCAGACGCGGACCTGCTCGTCCACCCACTCGCCGCCCGCGTTGCGGATGTCGGTGCGCAGACTCGGCCATGAGGTCAGGACCCGGCCGCGGACCACGTCCGCCTCCACCAGCGTCCAGGGGGCGTGACAGATCGCGGCGACCGGACGGCCCCGCTCGAAGAACTCCCGGACGAAGGACACCGCGCCCTCGTCCATACGCAGGAAGTCCGGATTGGCCACCCCGCCCGGCAGGACGAGCGCGTCGAACGACTCGGCCGGCACCTCGCCCACGACGTCGTCGACGGCGAACGTGTCCGCCTTGTCGAGATGGTTGAAGGCCTGTACGTGGCCCGGCCTGGTCGACACCAGCACGGGTTCGTGGCCGGCGTCCGCCGCGGCCTGCCACGGGTCGGTCAGCTCGATCTGCTCGACACCCTGCGGTGCCGTCAGAAACGCGATACGCATGGGGGCTCAGTCTCCTTTCTCCGCCTCGTCGGCCGCCCGCCAGGTGGCCGCGTCGGCGCTGATGCGGTTCCGGTGCTTCCCGTGCTCCTCCTGCTTCCTCGCCCGGCGCCTTCGGTGGCCCGCCCGTGCACAGCGCAGCAACTCCTCGCCGCCAGGCGTCCGGATCCGAACGTCCGCCCTTGAGCAGGGACTCGACCTGGTCGTGGTGCAGGCACATCAGGGCGGCGAGCGCTCCGAAGGGCAGCGACTCCAGGAAGCTGTGGATGTGCTGCTCGACCGGCTTGACCTCGCGGTCGCTGTGGACGGCGGTCCGCACGTCCCACAGCGCGGTCGCCTCGTGCGCCGCCGCCCCGGCCAACCGCACCGACAGCAGCAGGGGATTGATCTCGTAGCGCAGGGTCAGGGCGATGGGCACCCCGACCTGCGTCATCATCAGCGTGGGGGCACCTCCCACGCCCGGCACGAACCAGGACGGCAGGAGGCCGTACAGCAGATACCGGGTGGTCGCCTCGCCGACGTCGACCGAGTGGGACGCCGCGCTGATCTCGGCGACCTGGTCGCGGGCCATACGGCCACCTCCTCGGGGTTGGATCTCAGGCCGGGGCGGCGCCCGGCCAGGTGTCCGGTTCGGCCCGGCTGATGTCGGCGAGCGCCGAGCGCGGGTCCTGGGAGACGGCCAGGTCGCCGAGGCTCACCATGCCCACCGGGTGCCCGTCCTCCAGGACGGGAAGCCTCCGTACCGCGTGGTCGCGCATCAGCGTGACGGCGACGGACACCGCGTCGTCCGGGCCGACCACGACCGGGTTCGGGGTGCAGACGGCCTGTGCGCTCACCGTCAGCGGGTCGACGCCGTCGGCCACGGCCCGCAGCGTGATGTCACGGTCGGTCAGGACCCCGATGAGCCGGCCGTCCGCGGCGACGAGAACGTCCCCGATGTCCTGTGCGCGCATCAACTGCGCCGCTTCGACGAGTGAGGCGTCCGGGCGGACCATGACGACGCCTGACGTCATGACTTCCCTCACGAAATCAGCCATGGGCTGGGCCTTTCGTTGCTTCTCTCCACCTGAGGGGGCACGCCCGCGTCGGCGTGACCCCGCCCGCAGTACCCGTGGGCGGGGCGGCCATGCCTCCCTGTCGTGTGTGGGTCACGTGCCCTCCTCGGCGGTCCGCCCGCCGCCGCCCCGACTCCCGGCCCGGCCCTGGACGGCGGCTTCCGCCAAGTGGTGCACCGAGTCGTAGCGCGCCTTGCGCGGCAGCCGCTCCACGGTCTCCACCAGCGTGTCGGGGGCGTGCCGGTCGCGCAGGACGCGGACCAGTGCTGTCGGGCCCGCCGGGAAGGACGAACGGGTCAGGAACCTGGCCAGTTCCGACCGCAGCGCCTCGACCCTGGCGGACGCGCCCCGGGACCGCACCGGCCCGGAGGCGACCTCCGGGTCGTCCTCGGCGGGCGGTTCCGGGTCGTGCCACTCCTCGACCCGGGTGTTGTGCCCCGAACGGAGCAACCCCTGCAGTTCGTGCTTCATCTCGTCGTCGCGGTGAACGCTCAACCGGTCGCTGCCTCGCTGCATGACTGCCCTCCGGATCTTCCAGATCTTTCGTGGGCCCACGCGTACCCGAAGACCCGGAGCCGACACGGCCACCACGTGCCCGTTTTGCACACGCTCCGCGCCGACCCGTCTCGATCGACCGCCCAGCCCTTCTTCTCGCCCAGGCCTTCTTCTCGCCCAGGCCTTCTTCTCGCCTAGCCCTTCTTCTCGCCTAGCCCCTCTTCTCCTTGTGGCCCGGCAGGAACTCCTGCATCTTCGCCTTGAAGCCCTGCTTGATCACCGAACCCCGGTCCGCGTCGCCCTTGAGGATCGAGGCGGCCGTGGCCTCCATCTGCTCCCAGGTGGCGTGCGGCGGGATCGGCGGCACCGCCGGATCGGTCAGGAACTCGACGACTGCCGGGCCGTCGGCCTCCAGGCCCGCGCGCCAGCCCGCCTCGACGTCCTCCGGCTTCTCCACCCGGACACCGGTCAGGCCCAGGGAACGGGCGAAGGCGGCGTACTGGACGTCCGGCAGCTCCTGCGAGGGCAGGAACGACGGCTCGCCGCCCATCGCCCGCAGCTCCCACGTCACCTGGTTCAGGTCGTGGTTGTTCCACACGCCCACCACCAGCCGCGGATCCTCCCAGCGGTCCTTGTACTTGGCCGCCGTGATCAGCTCCGCCAGCCCGTTCATCTGCATCGCGCCGTCGCCGACCAGCGCGATCGCCGGACGGTCCGGATGGGCGAACTTCGCGCCGATCGCGTACGGCACCCCGCAGCCCATCGTCGCCAGCGTGCCGGACAGCGAGGAGCGCATGCCGTCCCGCATGGTCAGATGCCGGGCGTACCAGTTCGCCGCCGAACCGGAGTCCGAGGAGATGATCGCGTTGCCCGGCAGCAGCGGGTCGAGCGCATGCGCCACGTACTCCGGGTTGATCGGATGGGCCGACAGCTCCGCCCGCCGCGCCATCACCTCACGCCAGCGCGCCACGTTCGCGCACACCGTGTCGTACCACTCACGGCCCCGCCCTTCCGCCCTGATCAGCGGGATCAGCCGCTCCAGCGTCGCCTTCGCGTCACCGACCAGATTCACGTCGTACGGGTAGCGCATCCCGACCATGTGCGGATCGATGTCGATCTGGACGGCCCGCGCCTTGCCGAACTCCGGCAGGAACTGGGAGTACGGGAACGACGAGCCGATGGTCAGCAGCGTGTCGCAGTCACGCATCAGCTCGTACGAGGGGCGGGTGCCGAGCAGGCCGATCGAGCCCGTGACATACGGCAGCTCGTCGCTCAGCGCGTCCTTGCCGAGCAGCGCCTTGGCGACGCCCGCACCGAGCAGCTCGGCGATCTGCTCCACCTCCGCGCGGGCCCCGGCCGCCCCCTGGCCGACCAGGATCGCGACCTTGTCGCCGGCGTTCAGGATCTCGGCGGCCCGCTCGAGCGACTGCGCCGAGGGGATCGCCGTCCAGCCACTGCGGTCCAGGCTGGAGGGGACCATCTTGAAGTCATGGGTCGGCGCCGAGTAGTCCAGCTCCTGCACATCACCCGGAACGATGACCGCCGTCGGCGCATGCCGTGCGTAGGCGGTGCGGATCGCCCGGTCCAGCACGTTCGGCAGCTGCTCGGGCACCGTGACCGTCTCCACGAAGTCCGAGGCCACATCCTTGAACAGGGTGTGCAGATCCACCTCCTGCTGATACGAGCCGCCCATCGCGCTGCGATGCGTCTGACCGACGATCGCGAGCACCGGCACATGGTCCAGCTTGGCGTCGTACAGGCCGTTGAGCAGATGGATCGCGCCCGGACCCGAGGTCGCCGCGCACACTCCGAGCCGACCCGAGAACTTGGCGTAACCGACCGCCTGGAACGCGGACATCTCCTCGTGCCGTGACTGGATGAACCGCGGTCGGTCCTCGGCCTGGCCCCAGGCGGCGAGCAGACCGTTGATGCCGTCGCCCGGGTAACCGAAGACATGTTCCACTCCCCATTCCCGCAGCCTGTGCAGGATGTGATCGGCGACCGTGGTGCTCATACTGGACCTCCCGGGGTGGTGACCTTCAGCCCGAGTCACCCGCCCCGCCCACGAGAAACCTCGATGTGTTTGCCGTCCATGGGCCGGGGCAGGCGCATCACAGTGCTTCGGACAGGAGGCACGTCCGTGGGAGAGGCGATTTTCCCGCCACGGGTGTGCCCGATTCCGTGCCCGCCCGCGCCCCACGGTGACCGTCCATCCCAGCACCCTCAAGGGAGTTGCGACGCACCATGCGTACTCAGGCAAGCGCGAAGCACCACCCTCACGACGACGCCCCCGACACCGCGGAAGCGTTCCGGAAGCTGGCCACCCTTCCCCCCGGTCAGCAGCGTGACACGCTCCGTGACGAGATCGTCGAGGCGTGGCTGCCCATGGCCGAACGGCTCGCGGGACGGTTCCGCAGCCGCGGCGAGAGCTACGAGGACCTGCGCCAGGTCGCCGCGCTCGGCCTGGTCAAGGCCGTCGACCGGTACGATCCCGAGCGCGGCAACGCGTTCGAGAGCTATGCCGTGCCCACCGTCACCGGTGAGATCAAGCGGCACTTCCGGGACCATATGTGGACCCTGCACGTACCGCGCCGGGTCCAGGACCTGCGCAACCGCGTCCGGTTCGCCGTCCAGGACCTGTCACAGACCATCTCGGGCCGCCGGCCCACCAACGCCGAGATCGCCGAACACGCCAACATGAGCGAGGAGGACGTCCAGGTCGGCCTTGAGGCCCTGGAGAGCTTCACCGCGCTCTCGCTGGACGCGGAGCTGCCGGGCAGCGAGGACGGGTACTCGCTCGCCGACGCGCTGGGGGCGCCCGATCCGGCGCTCGACACGGTGGTGGACCGCGAGGCCGTGAAGCCGCGGTTGGCGGCGTTGCCGGAGCGGGAGCGGGAGATTCTGTACATGCGGTTCTTCGGGGACATGACGCAGAGCCGGATCGCCGAGCAGATGGGGATCTCTCAGATGCATGTGTCCCGGCTGATCAGCCGGTGCTGTGACCGGCTGCGGGACCAGGTCATGAGGGACGCGGCGTAACTCCGTCGGCTGAGCCGTCGGGCGCCGTCGGGTCGGTTGGGCCGTCGGGCGCCGTGAGACGCCGTTGGGGTGCGGGGCGCGTGTTCCGGCTGCGGGTTCGTCCTGGCTGGGCGCGCCCCCACTCTCGGCTTGACTCGGGGGCCCCTACTGGGGCGCGTTGCCCATCGCCAGGGCTATATGGCGGGACATCGTGTCCATCGCCTTTGCCTCTGCCATCGAGAAGGCCAGGCGGGCTCCTGAGCGGAAGAGGGTGAGCACGCCCTTGACGTCGCCCTCCGGGGTCGCCAGGGGGACCGACAGGAGTGATGTCACGTTCGCCTTGACGAGCACCGGGGCGCCCGTGTCGTCGCGGCCGAAGGCCTCCGGGTCGGCGGGGCGGACCTGGAGGGCGGTGGAGCCGCCTCTGGCGGCCTCGACGACCAGGGGGCAGGCGGCGGGGTTCTGCTCCGCCAGGAGCCGCGCCTCGTTCTCGGAGGGGGCCAGGACCGTCGTACGGGTGAGGTCCGGGGTCGTCGTGTCGGCGATCACCCAGTCGGCGAAGCGGTCGTGCAGGACATGGGCCGCTCGGTCCAGGGCCGCGGCGGCGGGTGCGGTGAGCAGGGCCGTGGTCATGGCGTCCAGCAGGTCCATCAGCGCCGCGTGCCGGGTCGTCTCGGTGAGGTCGGGCAGGGGGCGGGCGGGAGGCTCGACGGAGGGCATACGGTCGCCCGCGGGCTGCAGGACGACGAGCACGGTGTTGCGGGGTTCGCTGGTGGGGCGCAGCGCGGTGAGCGTCGCCCGTACCGGCACCGAGGGGCGCTGCTGGAGGTGCACGGTCAGGCTGCGGTCCCCCTCGCCTCGGGCGACGGCCGCCGCCTGGCTCCGGAACGCTATCCGGTCGGCGTGCGCCAGGAACCCGGTGAGCGGGCGGCCCGTCGCGTAACCCGCCCGTACGCCCGTGAACGCGGTCGCCGCCGGGTTGAGCCGGCGTACCGCCGTCTCGCGGTCCACCAACGCGAGCGGCAGCGGCAGACATTGGAACACCGCCTTCAGCAACTGCTGTTCCCGGGCGGCCGGAGAGCTCCCGCCGGACGAGCCGGACGTGGTGAGCCGCTCGTACCACGGCCACAACTGGTCGGCCACATGGTCGAGTTCGAAGATCGCCGCGTCCAGCACCGTCGGCAGATCGCCGGTCGGCACCGACCGGGCCGCCTTGAGCTCGGAGATACGGCGCACGAAGTCCGCGAGTTCCTCACCGAATTCGTCCGTCTGCGTCATGCGACGAAGTTAACGCCTGGGAGGCCCCGACGGGGACGGCCGGGTGGAAGCCGACGGTGACGGGCGGAGGGCGGCGCGCGGAGACGGGCGTCGGAACCCCGTACATCTGTTTTCCGCGCAGGTGAGCGGGAAGGCGACCGGGAGTGGGGGGAGAGAGAGGGAGAAAGGAGGAGCGCATCATGCCGGAAACCGAACAGCTCGGCCTTCTGGGCACGGAATCCCCGGAGTCGGCCCTTCCGGGAAGGCGGCTCTCGGAACTCGCCGAACAGGCGGCCCGCTGCACCAACGACTGCTGCGGCGCCAGCAGCATGGTCTGCGAGGACGGCAGCGAACGACCCGCCGCGGTCACCCATCCCGACCTCGCCGGACTGGTCTCGGTGCAACTGCGCTGCGGGGACGGCCCGATCCCAGCCGCGCTGGAGCGCGGCGAGCCCGTCGACTCGGCGGACCTGCTGCGGGACGAACGCTGGCCGGAGTACCGGGCCGTCGCCCTCGACGCGGGCGTACGGTCCAGTGTCACGATCCCCTTCAGGCGTTCCGGCCTGACCGTGACCCTCAGCCTCTACAGCTTCCGGCCCGGCGTCCTGCAGGACGTCCCGCACGGCCCCGCCCGCGCGCTCGGCGACCTCGCCACGTCCTGCATGGCCCGCGACCGCTCCTACCGCGCCGCGCTCACCGAACTCGACCAACTCGGCACCGCCATGCGCACCAGGCCCGTCGTCGACCAGGCCTGCGGCATCGTCATGCACGTCCTCGCCTGCGACGCGGACGCCGCCTTCACCGTCCTCCGCCGCATCTCCCAGTCCACCAACCGCAAACTCTCCGAGGTGGCGGCAGCGGTGGTGGAGAAACGGGGCCGGGGCTTGGAACGAGAACTGGCATCACTCTCCAACTAGCCCAAACCCGAGCACGCCCAAAGAGACACGGGACTGCACCGACATACGGCTCGGCCGCGTGGGCGCGCTCAGCGACGGTGCCCCGGCAGCTCGCAGTGGTCGCCTATCCCGGGTTTTTAGGGGCGCGGGGCTGTGTCCACTTGCGGCTCCGCCGCGTGGGCGCGACAAGCCACGACGAACCCGCAGCCGGCAACGAATCCGGTACCCCAACGGCGCTCAACGGCTGAACCCGGCGGAGCGAACGGGCGGAGCGAACCGTCACCCGCTCGGCGGCCACAGGTCCCGCAAATGGCGCCCGGCGGCGCGCGCGGCGCCGACGGGCCCGCTCTGATGGAGCCCGGGGCACGGCGGTCGTGCCCCGACCGCCGGAGCCGGCCTAAGGAGCCCCGACCATGCGCCCCATGCGCCGCACAGCCCATGTCCTGTCCGCACCCGCCCTGATCGGCGCCGTCCTGGGCGCCGCCGCCCCGGCCGCCTACGCGGACCCGGCGGCCCAGGTCGATCCGCAAACCGTCGCCCCGGGCGGCACCGTCACCATCTCCGTCTCCTGTGATCCGACCGACGGACCGGCACCCGAAACCATCGACGCCGGCTCCCAGGCCTTCGAACAGGGCACGGTCACACTGCAACGGCTGCCGGGCAACGACGACCCCGCAGGTGGCCCCTCCTACCAGGGCACCGCGACCATCGCTCCGGCCGCGGACTTCGAGATCGGCGTGGACGCGACGGGCGGCTCCACCGAGTGGGGCGTGGACGGCAGCTGCCCGGCGCCACCCGGCGGCGAGGAGAAGCAGTGGAGCGCCACCCTCACCGTCCACCTCGGCGACGACCCGAACCAGCCCGCACACGGCGACCCGTACCAACCGACACAGCCTGATCAACAGCTCGACCCACTGCTCGATCCCCAGTCCGGCCATCAGGGCGATCCACTGCTCGATCCCCAGTCCGGCCATCAGGGCGACCCACTGCTCGACCCCCAGCCCGATCATCAGGGCGACCACCACGCCACCCACTGGCCGACACACCATCCCGACCACCAGTCCACGCACACCCCCGCCCCCGTCCAGCGCGGCGTCCACGCGGGCGACGGCGGAGCCTTCAGCGACTCCGTCCCGGCGATGGTCGCCGGCGGCCTCCTTATCGTCGGCGCGCTCGTTGCCGTCGTACACCGTCTGCGCAACCGGGACCGGTGGATGCCGTGACCGCCGGGCACACCGACCGGTCGCCGGCGGACGCCCACCCGGCGGTCGGCGCCACCCGTACGGGTGGTCATGAGGCGTGTGATCCCGGGTACTGACAGGCCGAGGGCGTAGGACGAACGCGGCGCGTCCCGGGGCGTGACGGAGCGCGATCGACATCCGGAGCGCACCAGCGACCGCCCCGGAGCGCCAGGCGCCGGACAACGCAACACGACTGCGCGGAGGCACACATGCGGCGGACGGAACCCGAAGACCACGGTCCCGTCCGCTATGGCCCGCCCCCTCCCGACCAGGGCCTGCCGGTCCTCCCCGAACTGGCCGCCGTGCTCTCCGCCGCCGCGGCCCGCCCCGAGGCCCTACCACCCGGTGGCCAACCGGCGCTCCTGGACGCCGCCTGCGGCTACTGGGACCGCCGAGGCCTGCACACCACGCTCGACCGGGTCGTCGCGGCCCCCGGCGCCCCCGCCCTGCTGCTCGCGCTGACCGCCGCGCTCGGCGGTGACGTCCTGCTGCCACGGCCGTGTGCCGCCTGGTGGGAGCCCGAGGCGCGGGCGCTGGGCAGATCC
>NZ_AEJC01000134.1 GCF_000317595.1 Streptomyces ipomoeae 91-03
TCCCGTGTCGGGGGACCCTGACCTCGTAGGGCCCGGGAAGGGCCCCAACTCCCCAAGGAGGACCGCATCGTGAGGCCCGGCAGGAACCGCGGCTGGCTGCTCCGCCTCGTCATCGCCTTCAGCTTCGCGCAGGGGGCGGTGTCGATGGCCCGGCCCGCCGTCTCCTACCGGGCCCTCGCGCTGGGTGCCGACGAGCGGGCGGTCGGTGTGATCGCGGGTGTCTACGCCCTGCTCCCGCTGTTCGCCGCCGTACCGCTCGGTCGCCGCACCGACCACGGCCGGTGCGCGCCCCTGTTGCCCGTCGGCGTCGTCCTCATCGCCGGCGGCTGTGCGCTGAGCGGTCTGGCGAACTCCCTGGTGGCGATGGCCGTGTGGAGCGGGGTGATGGGGCTCGGCCACCTCTCCTTCGTCATCGGCGCCCAGTCACTGGTCGCGCGGCAGTCCGCCCCGCACGAACACGACCGCAACTTCGGCCACTTCACCATCGGCGCCTCTCTCGGCCAGTTGGTCGGCCCGATCGCCGCGGGTGCCCTCATCGGTGGCCCGGACATGGCGCGTACGAGCGCCCTCGCGCTGGTGGTGGCGGGTGCGGGCGCGGCGGTCGCGTTCACGTCGCTGTGGCGCATCGAGCGCCCGGTCGAGCCCAAGTCCCGTACCGAGCAGGGCGAGCGCGTCCCGGTGCATCGCATCCTGCGCACCCGGGGAGTGCCGGGCGGCATCTTCATCAGCCTCGCCGTGCTGTCGGCGACCGACATCCTCACCGCGTACCTTCCGGTGGTCGGCGAGCACCGGGGCATCGCGCCGTCGGTGGTCGGCGTACTGCTGAGCCTGCGCGCGGCGGCCACCATCGCCTGCCGGCTGGTGATGACGCCGATGCTGCGGCTGCTCGGCCGGACCGCGCTGCTCACCGTGACCTGCCTGCTGGGCGCCGTGCTCTGCGCCGCGATCGCGCTGCCGGTGCCGGTGTGGGCGCTGGCCCTGATCCTCGCCGCGCTCGGGTTCTGTCTCGGGGTCGGGCAGCCGCTGTCCATGACGACGGTCGTCCAGGCCGCCCCGGACGACGCCCGCTCCACCGCCCTCGCGCTACGGCTGACGGGCAACCGGCTCGGGCAGGCCGGGGCACCGGCCGCCGCGGGTCTGGTCGCCGGTGTCGCCGGGGTGGCGGCACCGTTCGTGATGCTCGGCGTGCTGCTGGTGGTGTCGTCCGGGATAGCCCTGCGGTCGCCTGCCGGGCCGGGGCAGGGGAGGGGCGGCAAGGGGAAGGGGAAGCGGGGCGACGAGAAGGACGGCAAGAGAGTCACCGGGGGCGACGGCTCCCGGTCCGGGGTGTCCTCGGGGCAGAAGTCCTTGGGCCGGAAGAGGGATATGTGACGGGCCGTTAGGCGCGGCTTCCACTACGAGCCCGGTGATGTGACAGAGAGTCAGGTGTAAGCGTGATTTGTATGAAAATCACCCGACTCGGAGGTCTCGCATGTCCACCTCGTCCCGCCCCCGCCGCGCCGGAGCGCGCGCGAGTGCCGCGGTCCTCGCGGCACTCACCGCCACGGGAGCCACCCTGATCACGGCACCGGTCGCCGTCGCCGCACCGGGTGACAACGGCGACGTCGTGATCCACAGGGTGGGCTTTCCGTACAGCAACGAGCGCAACCAGGCGAGGGTCTGCGACTTCTACCTCGCCGCGTTCGACTTCGACACGATCCGGAAGGTCAACTGGAGGATCGACAACCAGCCTCCCACCACGGGTGCCGACCCCGTCGCCGAGGGGTCCATCAGCCTCAGCGGCGGCAGCGGGTTCACCCCGCCCGTGATGGCCGAGAGCGCTCGGCGGTACCAGCCGCTGCCCAACGGGCAGTACCGGCTGACCTGGGTGATCGACCAGACCCCGACCGTCGACACGGACGACACGGTGCCACTGGGCACGGGCGAGGAGAGGGTCTTCAGGGTCGCGTGCCCGCCCGCCGGTCCCAACGGCGGCCCGCCGGCCGGTGGGGGCGGGCTCGCCATGACCCAGAACTTCACGCCGGTCGCCGGCACCGCCGCCGTGGGCCTCGCCGCGGTCGGCGGAGTGGCCTGCCTGCGGCTGCGCCGTCGCCGCACCGATGGCGCCGCGTAGACGCGCCCCGAGGCCCTGGCACCGGACGCGCGCCTACCGCCT
>NZ_AEJC01000135.1 GCF_000317595.1 Streptomyces ipomoeae 91-03
CTAACAGAAGTTGTTGATCATGTGACTTTCGGCGTGGACGGTCGTTGGTCTGGTCGTGGGGAAACGTCAGTCGCGGCCTTGGATCGTGTCGGATGAACTGTGGTCGCTCATCGAGCCGTTGCTGCCCGAGCCGGGGCCGAAGCTGGTGGAGGGTCGGCCTCGGGTGCCGGACCGGCAGGCGTTGTGCGGGATCCTGTTCGTGCTGCACACCGGTATCCAGTGGGAGTATCTGCCCCAAGAGCTGGGCTTCGGCTCCGGCATGACCTGCTGGCGGCGCCTGGCGGCCTGGAACGAGGCCGGTGTGTGGGACGAACTGCACCTGGTGCTGCTGAAGAAGCTGCGGGCCGCGAAGAAGCTGGACTGGTCGCGGGCGGTGATCGACTCCTCCCACGTCCGGGCGGCCCGGCGCGGCCCAAAAGCGGGCCCAGCCCGGTCGACCGAGCACGGCCGGGCAGCAAGCACCACGTCCTCACCGACGGACAGGGCATCCCGCTCGCGGTGTCGCTGACCGGCGGAAACCGCAACGACGTCACCCAGCTCGTGCCGCTTCTCGACAAGGTCCCCGCCGTGGCCGGCGTGGTCGGCCGGCCCAGGCGCCGACCCGACGCGCTCCTCGCGGACCGTGGTTACGACCACGACAAGTACCGGCGCCTGGTGCGGGCTCGCGGTATCACGCCGGTGATCGCCGAACGAGGCCAGCCACACGGCTCCGGCCTGGGTGTCTTCCGCTACGTTGTCGAGCGCACCATCGCCTGGCTGCACGGCTTCCGCCGCCTGCGCATCCGATGGGAGCGACGCGACGACATCCACGAAGCCTTTCTCGGCCTCGCCACCTGCCTGATCACCCACCGCCACGTCCAACGCCTTTGTTAGGACCTCTAAGTGACCCAGCACCAGCCCTCCGGCCCTGCGCGACAATCCCTGCCCGGCTCGCCCCCGTTCGGTGCGCAGCGCGTCATTGAGATCCGCACGCAGCTGTCCGTCGCTGCGGCCGTCGAACTCGACCTCCGCGCGCGCCAGACGCTCCCAATGCTCCTCCGGCAGCGCCTGGCAGATGCCCCACGCAGCGGGCGCCTTCACCAGAAGGTCCTGCAGCTCGGCCTTGATCTGCGGCACGTCATCGCGTTTACGGCGCAACAGTTCAGCCAGCCGCAGACATCCCTCATCCGGCACGGCCGAGGTGATCAGCTGGTATCGCTCGGCGTCGATCCCGGTGACCAGATGCACCAGCACCGCCACTGCCTCGCGTGCCCGCACAGTCCGTCCCGCTCCGGCGCTCTTCACCTGGACCGCCATCAGCGAGTGGCCATCGGCGTCGCTCAGATCGAAATCGACCGAATCGGCGTGCTGGAGCGACACGGTGTCTCCGGGCCCCTCGATGCGGCATGCAGCCGCCTGGCCAGTGCGCACACTGGCCAGCAGTGCCTCGACCGTGCGCAGATACTGATACTGGAACCCGCGAGCAGCGACCCGCCCACCGTCGAATGCCACGCGCAACCCCCATGCGCCGAAAACCGACCTGTAGCCGTAAGGCTAGGCGCGGGGTCTGACAACGAGCCTTCCCACGACACCACCCGCGACTGCTTTCGGCCTCAGCCCAGCCACAGTCACGGCACCAGGCACATACCGGGCCACGCATCGGACGTAGAGATAAACGAGCCCCTGGACGGGAAGAGAGGGAGCCGATCTGTAGCCACCGCGATAGTGCGCAGCGCCACCGCACCCATCTGCAGCGCGATGGGGGATCTGTCGAGCTGCGACCCCGCGCTTGTGGGAAGAACTGGCCTCGTACGCCACCGTGGCGGAAGCCACGACAGACCTCCCCACACCTGAGACCCCGTCCGGGGACGACCACACGAGGACGTTGATCTTCCCGACCTTGGTGGACAGACCCCCCACGTACGTGGGGAGGGTGGAGCGTAGAGGTCATTCCGTGCCTCAGTCGCGGACAGACCCCACGCGTGTGAGGAAGGCGATCTCCGGCTCCGTAATCCGGTGCCCTGTCCGGGCAGACCCTCACGTGCGTGGGGAGAACCTGAAGGGCGTGCTGCTGGCATGGGCTTTCGCGGACAGACCCCCACATACGTAGGGGATGGCCGCGCATCGCTCAGCTCGCCGACCTGCTGTACGGCTGACCCCCACGTGTGTGGGGAAGACGCAGTCGAGGAACTCGCCAAGGACGTCGCGGCGGAACGACCCCCACGTGTGTGGGGAAGACCCGGCGAGTCCTACGAGCACGCCCAGTTGATGCGAACGACCCCCACGTGTGTGGGGAAGACGCACGTCGCCGGGGGCGGGCGCGGGCGCGGCGGGAACGACCCCCACGTGTGTGGGGAAGACGGGGCGACTGCTTGTGAAGGCCGGCAGGAAACGGAACGACCCCCACGTGTGTGGGGAAGACACCAGCCTGAAGGGGTCTCCTGAGTTCGAGCGAACGACCCCCACGTGTGTGGGGAAGACCCTTCGTGACCTGTGGGTTTGAAGATCAGCTGGCTGTTTTTTGCTTACTTTACATGGTTGGCTGTGCTGGTGAGGCCCGTGCGCCGGGTGGCAGTCGCCCGTGGTGGTTGAGCTTGAACTGCCCGGTCGGTAGGCGGCTTTGGGGTCGCCCCGTGGCCGAGTGAGCGGCTGCCCCCTGGAAGGCGAGCCCGTCAGACCGTCCAACCTGCGCTACCACGACAGACCCCCACTCGTGTGGGGAGTGCAGATGCGACGTGAGCTTTACCCAGGTCCGGAAGGACGGACCCCCACGCATGTGGGGAGTTCCCTGATTCACCTGCGAGTTTGAAAATCAGCGAGCCGATTTTGCTCACTTTAGCCGAGTTGGCGGTGCTGGCGGGACGATAAGTCCTTGGACTGTCCCCCACGTGCGTGGGGAGAGCGTCGTCCTTGTCGTCGTCATCATGATCCAGAAAGACAGACCCCCACTGGCGCGGGGAGTATCCCAAGACGATCGTTGTCGACCGGGGCAAGGTTGACAGACCCCCACGTAAGTGGGGAGCAAAGGTCGCGAGCGGCCCGTGATGACCAGCAGAGACGCACCCTCACAGGATGAGGAAACGAAACCCGGACCGCAGGCTACACCGTCCCGCCCCGGTGGACGCCCACGGCATGATCGCCATGAGGCAAAATGGGCATCAACAAACCCTGATCACAGGGGGAGTTGAGGTGTGGCGGGAGCGGCTGGTGGGAGTGAGGGCGGATGCCCGGTACGGCGGGATCGATCTGACGCCGTGGGGGAAGTTCGACCGCGGTGAGCTGGCGGTGTATCCGCTGCTGTTTCATCTGCTGGATGTCGCGGCGGTCGCCGGCGTGGTCTGGGACCGGTATCTGACCCGCGGCCAGCGGCGTTTGATCGCAGCCGGATTGGGGGTGACGCCTGCGGAGGCGCGCTGTTTGGTGATGTTCATCGCGGGCCTGCACGATCTGGGCAAGCTGTCCGCGTTCCAGGAGCAGGAGAGACATCCCTGGGCCCGGGTCAGTGACAGCCTCCGGGCGGACACCGGCAACTGGCGGCGCATGCCGCACGAGCGGGCGTCCATGCACAGTGTGCTGCAGTTGCTGGCGGAGGCCGGTTACCCGGTGGACGCCTCCGACAGTCCCGGGGTGCTGGTGGCGCAGATCCTGGGCGGGCATCACGGTCGGTTCCTGCAGGTCGACATCGACGGCGCGGCCAAGGCCTCCCGGGTCAACTTCACTTTAGGCGGGCCCGCTTGGCAGGATCTGCGTCGCCGCTATTTCGCGCTGGTGCGCCACCTGACCGGCGCCACCATGGTGCCGACTGAAGTGTCGGTGACGGCGGCCGTGCTGATCACCGGAGTGGGCATCATCGCGGACCGGCTGGCTAGTCAGCGCCATTACTGGCTGCCCAAGGCGCAGGCGCCGGCCTTCGGTGCCGGCGAGCACTACGCGCAGGCCGTCCGGGACGCCCCCGGCCTGATCGAGCAGTCAGGTCTGGCCCGCATCAGTCTGCCGCACACACCCTTCACCCCCGCGCACGGCGGCCTGGCCGCCCCGAACGACCTGCAGGCATCGGTGATGGAGCAACTCGCCCCGGTGGTGGGGGAGAAGGGGCCTGGGATCCTGGTGGTCACCGATGCCACCGGCGGAGGCAAGACCGTCACCGCCTTGGAAGCCGCCCGGATCTTCAACGCGGGCGGTGACACGGCTGGCATCCTGTGGCTGCTGCCGACCATGGCTACCACCAACGCCGCCTACGACGTCCTTGAAGCCTACGTGGCCGCCCACCGGCCCGAGCATGCCCCGGTCTCCCTGGTCCACAGCCACAGCTACGACAACACCGCCTACAGCGACCACCGTCTCGCCGCCCACGAGCCGTCGACCAGCGACGCCTTCTGGCCCGGCGAAGACAACGCAGACACGCCGACGGGGGAGCGGCCCGAGGAGCGGGTGACGGTGCCGGACGGCTGGCTGCGCGGCTGGGACAGAGCCCTGCTGGCCCAGTTCACCGTCGCCACCCACGACCAGGCCCTCATGGCCGCGCTGCCGGTCCGCTTCAGCGCCCTGCGCATGCTGGCCATCTCCGGGCGGACCGTCATCGTCGACGAGGTCCACGCCCTGCCCCCGTTCATGCGGCAGATGCTGGGGCGGCTGCTGCACTGGCTGGGCGCTCTGGGCTGCCCGGTGGTGCTGCTGTCCGCGACCCTGCCCGCGCAGGTGAGTAGCGAACTCATCCGCAGCTACCTCGACGGTGCCGACCACCCGCACCCCGAAACCGCCCACTTGGACTGCCGTCCGCCCTATCCCGGCTGGCTCTACGCCGCGGCCTCGGACGCCTCCCTGACCCGCATCGACCCTGCCGTGGCCGCCGCCCACGCCGCCCGCAACCGCCGCAGTGCGGACATCCGCCTTCATCCGGTGCGCCACTCCTCCTGCACCGATCCCGAGGACGCCCCCGTCCGGGAGACCCGTCTGGAGCGCATCACCCAGGAGATCGCACCCGTCGCCGCATCCGGCGGCTGCGCGGCCGTGTACTGCGCCACCGTGGCCGACGCCCAGACCACCTACGCGCACCTGCACACGGCCCTGGACTGGCCGGACGGCGGCCCCGGCGGCCAACTGTTCCTGCTGCACGCTCGCCTGCCCGGCCATGAGGGTGAGGCCCTCACCCGCCGCGTCCGCACCGCTCTGTCCCGCACCGGCGAGCGCCCCAAGCGCCTGGTGGTCGTCACGACCAGCCTGCTGGACATGAGCCTCGACATCGACGTCGACGTTATGGCCAGCGACCTGGCCGCTCTGCACACCCTCCTGCAGCGCCTGGGCCGGCTGTGGCGCTTCGACCACATCGCACGGCCCGACTGGATGCGCCAGCAGGACCGTCCCCGCCTGAGTGTCCTTCAGCCCACCGACCACCGCGGCCACCTCCTGCTGCCGCCTGCCTGGCGCGGGCTGGACTCCCCGTTCCTGCCGCGCGCCACCGCCGCCTACCTCACTCAGCGGCCCGATGGCCCGCTCACCCTGCCCGACGACGTGCAGCACTTGGTGGAGAGCGTGCACGGTGACGCCGACGACCTCGCCCAGGCCGATGCCGCCCTGCAGCGCAGCCACACCCTCCACCAGGCCCGGCAGCGCACCGAGGAACACCACAGCGCGCTGCACACCGTCCCGGCCTGGTACGACACCTTGTCGCTGTCCGACCTGCACCGTCAGAACCTGCACGCCAGCCAGGCCGCCACCCGCCTGGGCGTCATGCCCCGCCGTCTCCTGCCCGTCTACCGCACCTCGGGCGGCCGCCTCACTCTGGATGCAGCCGGCACCCAGCCGCTGCCCCGGCACCGCAAGCCGACCACCGCGCAGACCCGCAGGATCCTCCAGCACACCTTGCCCGTGCCCGCCGCCTGGGTCGCCGACCGCAGCCGCCGCAACCAGGTCCCCGACTCCTGGCGTACACACGCTCTCCTCGCCGACCTCGTCCTGCTGCCGCAGGATGCCGACGACCCTGCACGGCCGGTGCGTTTCGGACGGCACAGCCTGCGCCTCGACGCCACCTTGGGGCTGGTCCACACCGAGGCCTGAGCCGTCTTCGCCCGCATGCCTGCGGCCGCGGTCCTTTCCTGAGTCCTTCAAAGGCGCTGTGGCTGCTGATCGCAGACCGCGCAGGGCTGCGCGACGACCGGGGAGTGCTGTCGAGCCGGCGTCTGCCCGGTGGGCCGCCACCTCGCGAGTCCGGCACCCTCCGGCCACGGCGACAGGCCCGCTCGGGCGGGCCCGGACACCTTGGAGACGGTGGCGCGTCGCACCCCTGGTTTCTCGAGGCGGTCCGGTTGCGTCCGTCCGGGCGGCAGCGAAAAAAGGGGGACGCCCGGGCAGAACCGCGAATAGGGCCGCTCCGTATCCGGGAAATGACCCTGGGTCAAAAAAGGAAACTGACCGGTAATTGCGGGGTGAACGATGTGGTTCGGAAGTCGGCTGGGCTGTGGTTAATATGGAATTGCGAAGCCGGACGAACGTTCGAGTCCGGTATGTCGCACCTGCTGCGCTGCGTGCACCGCACCCTTGGTGTTCCCGCGCGACACTTGCCGCCCGCCGACGTGGCCTGACCCTGCCCACGACCGCGCGGCCCGCCTCCTTCCCTTTCGCTCCGCGCATATACCCGCGGCACCCGTGATCCAGGCGGGCTCCTGATTTCGGCAGGCAACTCTTTCCCAGAAACCCCCTCTTTCTTCACACCCGGCAATGGAGCCCGTGTGCCTGCCTCGCATTATGCGACCGACCAAGAGCCCTGCATTCCCGTCCTGTTCCTGAACGGGCACCAGGAATACCTGGGATGGCGGGATGTGCTGCTGCATGCCCACCTCATCAAGGACCTGGCGCTGCCCCTGCCGCCGGCAGCATCCGCCGCCCTGCGCCTGCTCGTTGCGATGGCGGCACGGGTGAGTGGCCTGGATGCGCAGGCAGACGGGCGGATGACCGCACGACAATGGGCACAACGCCGCCGTGACCTGCTGAAGAACCCCCAGGGATTCGACTCGGGTGCCGTCCACGACTACTTCGACCGCTACATCTGGGACCTGTTCCACCCCGAGCGGCCGTTCCTGCAGGACCCACGGCTGGCCACACAGTGCACGAAACGGGCCGGCGTCAACAAGCTGGTCTTCGGCCGCCCCGAGGGAAACAACCTGGCCTGGCTCAGCCCGCACACCGACACCGACCCCCAACC
>NZ_AEJC01000136.1 GCF_000317595.1 Streptomyces ipomoeae 91-03
GTCGGCCAGGCCCGCTGGATCCGCCCGGTCTGCCGGGCCTACCGGGCCTACCGGGCCTACCGGGCCCGAGGGTCAGCGAGCCCCGCCAGGGTCAGCCGGGCCCGCCGAGTCAGCGAGCCCCGCCGGGGTCAGCCGGGCCCACCGGGCCAGCGAGCCCCGCCGGGGTCAGCCGGGCCCACCGGGACAGCCAGGCCCACCGCGCACGAGGCCTGCCCTGCCGGGACAACCGAGTCAGCGAACCCCGCAGGGGTCAGCCAGGCCCACCGGGTCGGCTGGGGCGGCCGGGACCGGCCAGGCCCGCCGGGCCAACGAGCCCCGCCAGGGTCAGCCGGGCCCACCGGGACAGCCAGGCCCACCGCGCACGAGGCCTGCCCTGCCGGGACAACCGAGTCAGCGAACCCCGCAGGGGTCAGCCAGGCCCACCGGGTCGGCTGGGGCGGCCGGGACCGGCCAGGCCCGCCGGGCCAACGAGCCCCGCCAGGGTCAGCCGGGCCCACCGGGCCAGCGAGCCCCGCCGGGGTCGGCTGGGGTCAGCCGGAGTCGGCGGGGTCGGCCGGGGTCGGTCCTGCCGCCGGGCCCTGTGCTTCTGTGAAGCCTCCGGGGTCCCGTGCGCGGCCCGTGGCAGAAGTCGGCCACACCCTCAGCGGTGTCAGTCGGCTCACCCCCGCCCGTCGGCTCGCCTTGGCAACGCCGGTCGGCACACCCCATCCCGGAGCCGGTCAGCCCACCTCAGCGGAATCGATCGGCCCACCTCAGCAGCATCGGGCGGCCTGCCTCAACGGCACCGATCGGGCCCACCTCAGCGGCGTCGGGCGACCCGCCCGGGCGGCGCCGGGCGGCGGCTGCCCGGCGGGCGTTTTGGTTTGCGGGCGTACGTGAAGGGT
>NZ_AEJC01000137.1 GCF_000317595.1 Streptomyces ipomoeae 91-03
CGCTTCCTGATCTGGTCCAGAGCCGGCGTCTGGGGCCGATTGCACGAGGCTGTGCTGCACCGGCTCGACGACGCCGGCCTGGTCGAGGTGACCCGTGTAGTCCTCGACACCGCCCACGTCAGGGCTAAAAAAGGGGGCGAACACACAGGTCCGAGCCCCGTGGACCGGGGCAAGCCGGGTTCCAAGATGCACATCCTGTCGGACGCGAACGGACTGCCCCTGGTCGTCGGCGTCTCGGCCGGCAACACCCACGACAGCGAAGGTCTGAAGCCGATGGTGGCGGGTCACCAAACGAGACACGACCCCCATCGCGGCCGGTACTTCAAGCCTCAGCGCCTCCACGCGGACAAAGCCTACGATCGACCGGACCTGCGGAAATGGTTACACGGCAAGCGCATCGGAGTCCGGATCGCCCGCAAAGGCATCGAGTCCAGCGAACGGCTGGGCCGCCGCAGGTGGGTGATCGAAAGAACGATGTCGTGGCTGTCCGGCTACCGCAGACTCAGCCCCCGCTACGAACGTAATCCCCGCAACTACCTGGCCTTTCTCGGTCTCGCCGCGGCCTTGTGCTGCTACAAGCGTCTCGTCCGCCTCACCACGTAGGACACGGTCTAAGCCGAGACGAGAGCCCAGGTCCGCACCGTGGTATCCCGGCCCAGGCCCTCGTCCGCAGAGTTCATCAGCCTACTGATCGCTTCGCACACCGTGTTCAGCGCTGATCAGTGGAAGGCCGCCATGGCCCTGGTGGTCTTCACCGCCGGGCCGGTGAACCGGTCGGTGAAGCCATTGCACCAGTCATGACTCAAGCAGTCGCCGCAGCGCCTCGACCCCGCGTGGGGTGAAGGCCCTGGAGACCAGGTGCGCAATCGCGTGTGTTCGGCCGGATCCACCTACAGCAGGTGGTGGCCGAGCGGCGCAGGCGTACCCGGTGCATGTAGCCCCGGGCGCCAAGCTTCCGCTACACCGCGTGGGGATCTGTCGTAAGTCTCGCTGCCGGTTCCGCAAGATCTACGATTTCGCGAGGCATGGGTAGACCTCGTGTTGGGAGACGCGTCGCTCAGGGGAGTTGGAAGGGCAAGTGCAGTCCGTCGAGCGCGGCGGTGCAGCGGCAGTCGCGATGCTCGGGCAGCAGTCCGACGGCGCCCAGGACCAAGGCGCGCATCCTCTCGGTGTTCTCCGCGAACACCTTGAGCACTGACTCCTGGTCAACGCTCTCCTTCGCGTCGATGCCGGCGTCAAGGTCAGTCACCAGGGCCAGGGACGTGTAGCACAGGGCAAGTTCGCGTGCCAGCACGGCCTCGGGGTGCCCGGTCATATTCACTAGCGACCAGCCGACCGCGGCGAACCACTGGGATTCCGCCCGGGTGGAGAAGCGCGGCCCTTCGACCACGACCATGGTGCCGCCATCGTGCGCCTCGGTTCGGGCCTCGGCGGCGGCCTTGAGCACTGCCGTGCGTCCGTCCTCGCAGTACGGGTCGGCGAACGGAGTGTGCACGGCGCCCACGTCGTAAAAGGTTTGGATGCGTCCGCTGGTGCGGTCCACTATTTGGTCCGGCACTACGATGGTCCCCGGGGGCAGTTCCCTGCGCAGCGAGCCGACCGCACAGGGGGCGAGGATCTGGCGCACCCCGAGGGAGCGCAGTGCCCAGAGGTTCGCCCGGTAGTTGATTTTGTGGGGCGGGAAGCGGTGGTCGCGACCGTGCCGGGGGATGAAGGCTACGCGCCGTCCGGCCACCATGCCGACCGACACAGAGTCGGAGGGCTTGCCATAAGGCGTGTCGACCGGCGTCTGTTCGGCGTCGGTGAGCAGCTGGTAGAAGCCACTGCCACCGATGACGCCGATCTCCGCACTGCTGTCCGCACCGTTACTCACGCCTTTTCACCTCGTTCGCTCTGGTTCGTGGAGGGGGATGTCGGCCTGCGCTGCGTCGGTGCAGGCCGGAGTCTCGACGCTGTGCATCAAGTTGCCGTCGTGGTACGGCCTTGGAATGCCGCAGGACGGGTCAGCCGTACGCCGTCCAGGCAGTCCACCGTCGGATGTCCCTCGATCATGGCGCCTCGCGGGTCTGCGGCCCGGCGCACTCCGATGGCCTGCCATCCGGCCAGCACAGCCGCGTCGAGTTCGTCGCCGACGTCGCTGAGGAAGGCGATCTCTGCGGGAGCGGTGCCAATGGCGCGGCTGATCGTCCGGTACGAGTCCGCCTCGCGCTTGCCGCCTGCATCGGCCAGGTCGAAATGGCCGTCCAGCAATCCGGTCAGATCGCCGAGGTTGCTGTGCGCGAACCAGTCGTGCTGCGCGGCCCGCGCCCCGGAGGAGTAGATGTAGCGGGCGATTCCCGCCTGTCCCCAGCGCTCCAGCGCCGCGGGCACCTCAGGGTATACGTGTCCGTGGAGTGAGCCGTCGGCGTAGCCCTCGGCCCAGATCAACGCTTGCGCGGACTTCAGCGGCGGGACCTTGGCGTCCTCGTCCGACCACGCGGTCAGGGCGCGGATCACTCCGGCTTCGTCGAGGCGTGGGTCGCCGGTCAACACCCTCGTCTCCCGCAGGAGTTCGGTGTATCGAGCAGTGCCACGCTGCCGTCGGACCCAGGCCGCCAGACGCTCGCGTGCATACGGGAACAGCACCTCGCGCACATGGGCGAGGGAGCCGACGGTGCCCTCGATGTCGAGGACCACCGCCGTCACCTCGCGCCGCTCTGTGGCCACGCTACTCACCGGCACCCGCCAGCAGGGCGTCGAGCCGGGGGAAGTTCCGTGCGATGGGGTCGCCGGTGAAGTCCCCGACCCAGCCGTCTTCCCTCTCGAAGAAGCGCACCGCGCAGAAGTTGGGGCGCGGTCCCATGTCGAACCAGTGCGTCGTCCCCGCCGGCACCGACAGCAGGTCGCCGGCCTCGCACACCACCGCATATACCTTGCGGTGGACATGGAGGTAGAAGCAGCCGGTTCCCTGGGCGAAGAACCGGACCTCGTCCTCTTCATGCCGGTGTTCCTCCAGAAAGGCCTCGCGCGCCTTGGCCGCACGATCCCTCCATTCGGGAGTGTCCTCGGGGTGGAACCGCACGACGTCGACCAGGCGCAGTCCTTCCTCAGCGCACAGTGCGTCCACCTCGCGGCGGTACCAGGCGAGGATTTGCGCCTGGGTGGTGCCGGGTTTGACCGGGCCGTGCATCGGCCAGTCGCGCAGCCGCACCGAGCATTCCGCCAGAGCTTCGGTGATCTTCGCCCGGTCCCGGGTGCGGAGTACCACGCGGTCCGGCGCATCGTCGGGCATGATCTGAAGCAATGTCATCGACTGACTCTTTTCCTCGGTTTATAGGTATTTGGGCACTGCAGGAATCGGAGGACTCGCGGGCGGAACCCGGGTGTTCGTGGGCCGCCCGCGAGTACCGCCCGCACGTCGTCAGTCGGGGGCGCGGACCTGTATCTCGCCAGCGCCGATCACCAGCAGCTGGCAGATCGACTCAAGGCACTCGAGCCGGTTGCGGGCCTGAGCGAGGTCCTTGCCCCACGTGGTGATGCCGTGCCCGGCGATGAGCAGACCGGGCGGGGCGGCCGGGACGTGCCCGTAGTAGTCGGCCACGTCGGCCGCGATGCGGGGTACCTCAGCCCAGTTGGGGAACACCGGAAGGTCGGTACCGGTGGCGTCGGCCAGGCTCAGGCCCTTGAGTAGTTCGAAGTGTGCCAGGCGCACCAGTGTCGTCTGTGCCTCTCGGCCAGCTCGGCAGGCGACGGCGGTGGCATACGGCGAGTGGACATGGATGACCGCCTGGGCGTCGGCGGCGCTGTAGACCGCAGCGTGGATCGCGGTCTCCGCTGAAGCACGCAGCGCCGTGGGCTCCACCGGGTCGCCCGTCCCGGCGTCGACCATCACCATGTCCTGGGCCGTCAGCTCCCCCTTGTCGCGTCCGCTCGCCGTGATCAGGACCCGGTCCGGTGCGCTGGGCAGGCGTGCCGAGAGGTTGCCGGAGGTACCGGGCATCCAGCCGCGTTCGTACAACCGTGCCGAGATCAGGGCGAGTTCGTCACCCAGTCGACGGGTGTTCTGGTCGGTGGCGAAGGTGCCGTCGGTCACGCGGGCACCTCGCACAGGGTCAGCAGCCGGTGGTCGGACAGCCGCTGGGCCCCGCCCAGGCCTTCCAGTCCCACCAGGGCGACGAGCCCGGCCACCCGCGCCCCGCTCAGGGCAACGAGGCGGGCCGTGGCGGCCAGGGTGCCGCCAGTCGCCAGTACGTCGTCCACGCACAGCACCCGCTCGTCCGGGGCCAGCGCGCCCTTCTGCAGCTCCAGACGGTCGTGGCCGTACTCGAGCTCATACCCGGCCTCGTACACCGGTCCGGGCAGTTTGCCGGGCTTGCGGGCGAGGGTCAGCGGCAGGCCCGTGCTGGCGGCCAGAGCCGCCCCCAGCACGAATCCGCGTGATTCCACCGCAAGCACGCGGTCGAAGCACCCGTCGAACTCGCGGGCCACCCGGGCGGCGAGCCGGGCCAGCATGCCGGGAGCGGCATAGAGGCCGGCCAGGTCGCGGAAGAGCACCCCCGGGGCCGGGTAGTCGGAGAACTGAGTGAGCAGGGCGGCGATCTCGGTCGGCTGCGGATCGGAGCTCCGCCCGGTGTCCGATCTCCCTGGTGAGAGGGCCGGGCCTGGCCGGGTCGCGCCCCTTTCGGAGACGAGTGCGGTGATCAGCTCGGCCGGGGTGACGTCGAAGGCCGGGTTGTGGACCGCGGCACCGACGGGGGCGACGGTGACGCCTGCGAAGCCGGTCACCTCGCCGGGGCCGCGGTCCTCCACCACGATCCCGGAACCATCGGGCAGGTCGCGGTCCCAGGTGGACTCGGGGGCGACAACGACGAAGGGGATGCCGTGCCGGGCGGCCGCCACCGCAAGCCCATAGGTACCGATCTTGTTCGCCGTGTCCCCGTTGGCTGCGATACGGTCCGCGCCCACCAGTACGAGATCCACCATGCCTCGGCTCATCAAGGCGGCCGCGGCGGAGTCCACGCACAGCCGGTAGGGCACGCTCGCCTCGCCGAGTTCCCAGGCGGTCAGGCGGGCGCCCTGCAGCAGCGGGCGGGTCTCGTCCACCAGTACCTCCTCGATCCGGCCTCGGCGGGCGAGTTCGAGGATGGTGCCGAGCGCCGTACCCACGGCAGCGGTGGCCAGGCGGCCGGTGTTGCAGTGTGTCAGGATGCGCAGACGCCGGTTCGGGGCCAGTGTCTCCACCAGGTCGGCCGCGTGCCGCACGGCAGCTCGGTTGACCGCGGCGTCCTCCTCCAGCATCGCCAGCGCCTCGGCGAGAACAGCCTCCGGGCCGGAGCCGATTCGGGCAAGTGCGCGGCGGACCCCCCAGGCGAGGTTGACGGCGGTGGGCCGGGCCTCGGCCAGGCGGGCCGCGTCGTCACGTACGGCCTGCTCGTCGAGGCCGGTCCCGCCGACGCCTGAACGGTGCAGATGCGCGGAGAGCGCGACTCCCAGCGCGCCGGCCAGCCCGATGGCGGGGGCGCCGCGGACCGCTAAGTCCTTTATCGCTTCGATGAGTTGGCCGACGGTCTCCAGGCGCAGCAGGCGGTACTCGTGTGGCAGGGCCCGCTGGTCGATGGCGACGACGACACCGTCGTCCCACGTCAGCGAGGACTCGGGGACGGACGCGGTCATCGGATCTCCTCTCCTGCGTCGAGGTGGGCGGCCGCGCGCAGGGCGTCCACGCGGTCCGTGCGTTCCCAGGTGAAGTCGGGGAGCTCGCGGCCGAAGTGGCCGTAGGCCGAGGTCTGGGCGTAGATCGGGCGGAGCAGGTCGAGGTCGCGGATGATCGCGGCCGGGCGGAGGTCGAATACCTCGGTGATCGCGGTCTTGATCTTCTCGGTCTCGATGGTGTTGGTGCCGAAGGTTTCGACGAACAGGCCGACCGGCTCGGCCGTGCCGATCGCGTAGGCGACCTGGACCTCGCAGCGGGAGGCCAGACCCGCCGCAACGACGTTCTTGGCGACCCAGCGCATCGCGTACGCGGCCGACCGGTCCACCTTGGACGGGTCCTTGCCGGAGAAGGCACCGCCTCCGTGCCGGGCCATGCCGCCGTACGTATCAATGATGATCTTGCGGCCTGTCAGGCCCGCGTCACCCATCGGACCCCCTACCTCGAAGCGGCCGGTCGGGTTGACCAGCAGGCGGTAGCCGTCGGTGTCCAGCTTGATGCCGTCGTCCGGCAGGGCCTTCAACTCGGGTTCCACGACGAACTCGCGGATGTCGAGGGCGAGCAGCGACTCCAGGTCGATGTCGGAGGCGTGCTGCGAGGAGACAACGACCGTGTCGAGGCGGACGGCCTTGTGGCCGTCGTACTCGATGGTGACCTGCGTCTTGCCGTCCGGGCGCAGGTAGGGGACGGTGCCGTTCCTGCGGACCTCGGAGAGGCGCTGGGACAGGCGGTGCGCCAGGAAGATCGGCAGCGGCATGAGGGTCGGCGTCTCGTCGGTCGCGTAGCCGAACATCAGCCCCTGGTCGCCGGCGCCCTGCTTGTCCAGCTCGTCCCCGCCGCCCTCGACCCGCTGCTCATAGGCGGAGTCGACGCCCTGCGCGATGTCCGGGGACTGGGCGCCGATGGACACCGAGACACCGCAGGACGCGCCGTCAAAGCCCTTCTTGGAGGAGTCGTAGCCGATCTCGAGGATCTTGTCGCGCACGAGCTGCGGGACCGGCACGTACGCCTTGGTCGTGACCTCGCCGGCCACGTGCACCAGACCGGTGGTGATGAGGGTCTCGACGGCGACGCGGGAGGTCGGGTCCTCCTTGAGCAGCGCATCGAGGATCGTGTCGCTGATCTGGTCAGCGATTTTGTCGGGGTGACCCTCGGTCACGGACTCCGAGGTGAAGAGACGACGGGACATTCTGCTCCTTACGCGGTGCGTAAATGAGGGGGTGACGCGGTTGTGATGCGAGAAAGCGACGCACACACGATCAGACGAATCTCACGGTGCCGCAGCGGCCGACCCGGTTGGCGGATTCGACCCGAAAACGGGCCCAGGATCCTTCCATAAGCACAGAAAGGCCTTCTACGCCGAACGACTGGGATTGGAATTCTTTGCCGCTGCGGAATAGCACTTCGCCATACGGGTTCGGATCCCTCCGGTAGGAATTCAATTCCGCATGCCGAGTCATCGGGTCTGCTCAATTCAGTAGTGCACGGCTCTGGATTGAAAACGGACGCCACTGCAGTTCCTCCGATTTCGCCGGGGTCGCGGAATACGGTCCTCGGCTCTGGGAAATTTGAAGGGACGTCTCAGCCCACGAGATCTCCAGGCGTTGCCCCTTGCGCCGGGGCGAGAAGCTGGGCCCGGCCCTCGGCGTCGAACGACCCGAGCAGCAGGAACTCGCTCCGGAAACCTGCGATCCGCTTGGGCTTGAGGTTGACCACGCCGACGACCAGTCGGCCCTTCAGGGAATCGTGGTCGTAGTGGGTGACCTGTGCGCTCGTGTGCAGGATACCCGCCGGACCGAAGTCGACGGCCACTTTGTAGGCGGGCTTCCTAGCTTCGGGGAAGTCCTCGACCTCAATCACACGGCCCACCCGCAATTCGCACCCGAAGAACTGTCCGGCGTCGATCTTCTCCATGGTCTGCTCGTCCCGGTTGGCTGTGGACTCGGTGGTTGTCATGGCCGTCATCCCTCAATTCGCTTTTATCGTCAGCCTGTTGGACCAGATCAGGCGCGTCCGTACATTATTCACGATCGTCGAGGATCAGTAATCCGACACCGACCAGGACGATCCCGGCCCACCCGAGCGGGTCCAGGTGTTCGCCCGCGACCACCACGCTCAACACCGCGGCCGCCACCGGCTCCACCAGGATCAGGGTGGCCGCCGTGCTCGCCGTGACACGGCCCAGGCCCCGCCCGAAGAGAAGGTAGGCAAGCGCCATGGGCACCAGTGCCAGATAGCCGGCCACCAACAGCCCCTTATGCGTGCTCAACAGCGGTCCTCCGGTCACCACGAGCACGGGCACGAGCATGAGACCGCCCAGACCGAACATCACCCCCATCACAGAACGGGATGAGGCCCCGCGGCGGATGAGGCGTCCGGCGCTGTAGGAGTAGACGGCGTACGCCGCACCGGCGAGTAGCCCGAGGGCGACGCCGACGGCGGTTTCCCCCGCGCCGTGCGGTCCGTCCGCCGGGTGCCGTTGTCCGGCGACGACGAGTGCGACGCCGGCCGTGGACACCGCGCTCGCCCCCACCCAGCGGGTGTGGGGAAGAGACCGCTCCCCGATTACCTCGCACAGTTTGGTGAAAGCCGGGGTCGAGCCGACGGTGACCACGGTGCCCGTGGCGATGCCCGTGAGATGCATGGACGTGTAGTAGGCCAGCGGGTAGACCGCTACGGCGGCGGCGCCCCCCAGCACGGTGCGCCACGCACGGGCCCCGCCCCTCAGCACCGGGAGCACCGAGCGGCCCGCGACTGCCAGCAGGACGAGACCGCCGATGCCCATGTTGGCCGCGCCCACGGAGAGGGCGGACGCACCGGCCGGGGCGAAGCTCGCCGCGGTGCCGGTGCTGCCCCACAGTAGTCCGGCCAGCAGGATGGGGAGGACCCCGGAGATGAAGCGCCCGCTCCCGGCTCCCCTGTCCACGCCGACCGGTTTCGGTTCAGTGCTCACCATGGTTCATGCGCCCGAGGGCGTCCTTCCGGTAGATCTCCAACGTCGAAGGGCCCTGGAAGAGGTACTGGGGCTGGGGTTCGGCCATGACCACGTCGACGCCGAACGTCGCGCAGTACTCTTGCGCGAAGTGGCAGCCGGTGACGGCGAAGATGACCAGTCGGGTGTCGTGTTGCGCAGCGGTCGCGACCAGTTCCTCCAGGGTCCGGCTCGCCAGCGTCTCACCGCACACCAGTGCCACGTCGCTCTCCGCAACCAGTCGCGCGCTCTCCTCTCCCGAGCACACCGGAACGCCGAGGATGCCGTTTTCGATGAGGTAAGGATCGAAGTCGCTTGCGGTGATGTCGATGTCCTCCCGCAGGAGGTGCTGGATCAGATTGCCCATGACCCCGACTTGGGCGACCTTGCGGCCTCCGGAGCGGGTCAGCAGCTGCATCGTCTCGCCAACGGCGGTCTTCGCCCGGGCCAGCGCCTTGGCCTCCGGCAACCCGTCGACAGTGACGACCTGCGCCGGACTGCGGGGCAATGCGCCGAACGCGGCGTCCAGGATGGCAATGTCCTCTTCCAGGGTGCGGCCGCGCACCAGGCGTGCGTCCTTCCCGATGAGCCCGTCGCCGGCCTCGTCGAGCCGGACGGATCCGAAGTCGGCGTAGCAACAGCCTTGCCGGACAGTCTGCGCAAGCACGAAGCTGTAGACCATGAACCGCTCGTATTCGGTGGGCTGTGACCGGTAGTCGACGCTCCACAGGCTGCGCAGCCGGAAGTCGTCGTCGGGCACATCTCGACTGCGCTCGGCCAGGATGGCTCGCAGGGTTCCCAGGATGTCGTCCATGTCTCGTGTGCTCTCTCGGTCGGTGGGGTTACGAGAACTCGGGTTCGGCGGAGTTGCGGATGGCGCCCCAGCGTTTGGCCGTCGACTCGTGGATGAACCAGATGTCGTCCTCGGACAGCCGACGTGAGACGACTCCAGGGAAGGCCTCCTCGAAGTAGATGTAGGGCGGCCGGTTGTCGACGTCCGGAGAGTGGTAGTCGAGCCTGTCCTGCATGCCGTGGTCACGGGTGATCCGGGTGGCCGGGTGGTACGTGAGGATGTTCGGGCTGGCCAGCATGACGAGTCCGTCGTCCACGAGCTGCCCCACCTCCTCGATGGTCTCCTCGATCGTCTCGCGGGTCTCGCCCTCCAGGCCGAACAGCACGGAGCTCCCCACGGGTATGCCGGACTCCCGTATGCGGATCAGGGCGGTGCGGACCTTCTTCTTCCAGGGCAGGTCCGCGACGCGGCGGATGTTCTTGTGGACGTGGTCCATGACCTCGCTCGACATGCTCTCGATGCCCATATAGAGGTAGGTGCACCCGGCTTCGCGCAGCGCGGCCAGCATCTCGCGCACCTCGTCCTCGCCGTGCAGCGTGGTGAGCAGGTCGGCGGTCACCTGACAGCCGAAACTCAGGGCGCGCAGGCGCCGCCAGTCATCGTCCCCGGTGATCCAGCGGCGGCAGCGCTCCGGGAGGTCCTCGGGGGAGGCGGCGGCGCGGGCCGCGCGCAGAGCCTCGCAGAACTCCCGGATGGCGCGGAACGTACCGCTCCAGAAGATGGAGTCGTCGAAGAAGACGGCCTCGGCGCCGTAGCTGACGTACTCGCATACCCGCTCCAGCGCGGCCTCGGCCGGTGCGGCACCGAAGCGTTTGAGCCCGCCGACCACGAGGGCCGACTCGGAGCAGAAGTCGCAGTGGTAGGGGCAGGCGTTGGTCACCGTCATATGGGCCGTGCGGGCGGGTCCGCCGTCGGGCAGCGGAAAGACCGGGAAGCGGGAGCGGATGGCGAAGCCCTGATATGGGGACGGCAGTTCGGCGAGGTCGTACTTCGCGCCCTTGATGGGAAAGGCGTGCACGGCCGCGCCGTCCCGCGCGCACAGGAGCGAGTTTCCCGGCAGACGCAGCCCCGCGGCGCCGAGCAGGGACAGCGTCTCGACAACGTCGTGGACGTGTGCCCGGGTGCGGTCGAGGTCCATCGCCAGGGCGATCGCCTTCATCAGCAGGTCGAGCGCGAAGTAGCCCTCGCCGCTGACGCAGAAGTCCACCACCGGCTCGGCACGCCCGTCCTCGATGGCACGTAGCGTGCTGCTGTACTGCAGTACGACGGACCGGTCGGCCGGGGCGTAGCGCATGGTCTCGTCCATGTGCCGTCCGCCGAACACGACGAGGCAGTCGGGCAGTTCCTCCTTCACCAGCCGGGCCATCTCCAGGGCATAGCGGTGTCCTGGCGAGACGGTGCTGACGAGGAAGACCTTCGGGCGTAGCCGCCGGGTGAACGCTCGTAACTCGTCACGGGCCTGCTCGTCCCACACCCGGGGATCGAACACCGTGCCGTCGGGGTGCCCACCGAGGTATCGGTCAGGCGCAGTCCGTGCTGCGCGGTCAGCTCCGTTCTTGCTCGGGGGACATCGCCAGTCGGGGCACAGGTCCGTGAACGGCAGGTCGTCGGCGTCCTCTGCCGTGAGCCGGGCCGACTTCAGGGCGCTGTCGACGACGACACTGAGTGCCGCGTATAAGCACATGGGGTCGCCGGGGTACGTGATCTCGCCCTCGGGGGACGTCATCACCGGTGCGAGCGCGGCCAGTACCGGGAAGGCGCGGGTGCTCCAGGGCACTTGGTCTAATCGCTCGCATCCGGCCCTCTCGATCAGGCCGTCGCGCCGGGAGCGGCGCAGTGCGGTGAGTTCCTCGGCCGCAGTGTCGTCTCTGTGCGGGGGGCGGTGGAAGACGTCATGAACGACGGTCTCACGTGCTGCTGTGTGCAAGGCGTACCTCTCGTTGGTGGTGGGATGCCGCATGGAGTGGAGCGGGGCTCATGGCTGAGGGGGGCTTTGAGGGGGTGTCTCCGGGAGGACGTACAGGGTCACGGCGGCGAGAGCGAACGTCGCGGCGACGTAGCCGAAGAACCACAGCGGGTGTCCGAGGGTCGTCAGCCAGGCGGCCAGATAGGTCGCGGTGCCGCCGAACAGGGCTGTCACCAGGGAGTACGCGATTCCCACGCCGAGCCCTCGGGTCTCGGCCGGGAACTGTTCGCTCATCAGCGCGGGGAACGGTCCGTGAAAGGCGGTGAGCAGGACGATGCAGCCGAGCAGGAGCGGGAGTGTCACCGCGGCCTCGCGGGACATCAGGGCGACGGACGGCACCAGCACCACGGCCAGCGCCAGCGCGCTCCAGCCCATCACCGGACGCCGGCCCCAGCGGTCCGCGGCCAGACCGGCCAGGGGCGGCAGTACGCTGTAGACCGCCAGCACGATACAGCTGATCATGAACGCGGTCGTGGGGCGCATGCCCTCCCGGAGCTGGAGATGGGTCGGCATGTACACCGTCAGCGTATAGAAGCCGACGGTCGCCGCGATACCGAAGCCGACGACGCGCAGCACGCCCTTGGCCTGGGCACGGACGGCGTCAGCGGCACTCGTGGACCGGCGCCGGTCGTGCCCGGTGCGGTCCGTCGGCCCCGGAGCAGGCTGCTGTGCCACGGCCGCTTCGGACAGGAGCACACGGCGGCGCAGCGCCAGGCCGACGAAGCCGAGCAGGGCGCCGGCTCCGAAGGCGATACGCCAGCCGAAGCCGGTCATCTGGGCCTCGGTCAAGGTCGAGGTGAGAACCCAGCCCAGTAGGGACGCCAGCAGGACGCCGAGCCCCGTACCCACGAAAATCGACGACGCGTGGAAGGCCTTGCGCCCGGCAGGGGCGGCCTCGGTGACCAGGGCCGTGCTCGCTGGCATCTCCCCACCGGCGGAGAGCCCTTGGACCGCGCGGGCGAGGATCAGCAGCACCGGCGCGGCGGCGCCTATTTGCCCGTACGTGGGCATGACGGCGATGGCCAGGCTGCCGCCGGCCATCATGAGCAGCGTCAGGTTGAAGACGACCGCTCGGCCGAGACGATCGGCGAGATGGCCCAGCACCATGCCGCCCAGCGGGCGGAACAGGAAACCCACGGCGTACACGGCGAAAGCGTTCAGCAGCGCGGTCTTCCCGCCCTGGCCCGCCGAGAAGAAGCGGTCGGCGAAGAACACGGCGAACGACGCGTACAGCGTCCAGTCGAACCATTCGATGACCTGGCCGACGCCGATGGCCACGGTGACGTGGCGGCGCACGGGTATGACCGGGGGTCGCAGACGGGCTCGCGTCCCGTCGGGGCTCACCATGGGATCTCCCAGTCCGTCATCGGCGGTCACGGAGTGAACGGAGCGGCGGCACCGAGCCGCTCGCGTTCGGCGGAAACCTGGTCGCGTACTGAGGCACGCAGTTGCACGGCGTCGAAGACGACACCGCCCTTGATGACATGGCGCACGCCTCCGACGCGGGTCAGGGAGCCGTCCGTCTGCATGCGTAAGTGTCCGTGCCCGTAAAGAACTTTCAGGTTTGCGAGCGGATCCTCCTCGACGACCAGCAGATCCGCAGCCTTGCCTGGTTCGAGCGTTCCGGTGTCCTGCAGGCCGAGCAGCCGGGCGCCGTTGGCGGTGGCGCACCGAATGATCTCCAGCGGGTGCAGGCCGACCTCGCGCAACAGCTCCATCTCCTCCACCAGCCCGAACCCGTAAAGGTTGTAAATGAACCCGGCGTCGGATCCGGTCGTAAGAAGCCCACCGTGCTGATGGAAGTCACGGACAAACGCCATCCACAGCTGGTAGTTCTCCTTCCAGGCCACCTCCTCCTCGGTGCCCCAGTCGTAGAGGAACGAGCCGTGGTTCGCAGGATTGGGCTGGTAGAACTCCCAGGCTTGCGGGGCCGCATAGTCACGGAGGTACTCGCGGCCGCGCGCCCGTGCGGCGTCCCGTGCGGCGGTGTAGATGACGAATGTCGGGTTGAGGGCGGTGTCGAGGGAGATCAGTTCGTCGCGCGTGTCGTCCCAGACGCGGCTTCCGGGGTCGGCCGCCTGCCGCCAGGCCCGGCCGAGCTGGGCGAACCTGTCGTGCTCGTTGTTGTAGTTGTAGCCGCTGGGGAAGTGCTGGACTCGGCGGTCGGTGAACATGGCCTCCGGCAGGCCGTACCCGTGTTCGATGCTGCCGAGGCCCCAGCGGGCGGTTGTCAGGGCGTTGACACGTGCCACGTCGGAGGGTGCGTGGTGGCAGGCGCTGCCCAGCCCCAGCCGCTGGGCCTCGGTAAGCGCGGCGCGGAAGATCTCCGGTGGCGCGCCGAAGAACTTGATGCCCTCCGCCCCGAGTTCGGCCTGCTGTGCCACCCACTTCTCGGCGTCCCGGCCTGTCCGGAACGGCTCGGTGCGACCGGCGCCGAAGGCCGCGTACGGCGTAATGCGGGGTGCGGTGATCTCGTTCGCCGCGGCCCGCCGCGCCTCCCGCACGGTGAACTCCGTCCCGTTGCCCAGGCATCCGGTCTCCCGGACGCTGGTTATGCCGTGCCCGAGCCAGAGCCGGTAGCTGTAGTCGGCGTCGGGCCCCTGCTCGGCGGCCGCGATGTGCGCATGGGCGTCGATGAGCCCCGGAAGCACATAGTGGCCGGGTAACTCCCACGATTCGGTGCCGACGCCGGCCTGTTGACCGGCCTGTGTCATGTCGGTGTTGCGGCCCGCCGAGACGATCGCCGAGATGCGTCCGCGCTCGAGCACCACGTCGGCGGGGCCGTACGATGGAGCGCCCGTACCGTCGATGACTGTGACGTCCCGCAGGATCAGCCGGTCGTACGGTCCTTTTCCGAGGCTGCCTGATGTCCCTGACGCGTTCTGCTGCAACCGCATGGAGCGCTGCCCTTCCCCGTCTGTCTGCCGTCACTTGGGTGACGTGGTGCTAGTCAGGTGCCGCCTTCCCCGTCGTCGGCACGAGGGCGCCGTTGCGCTTGTACGCACGGAGCACGACTCGGATGTCGCAGCCCAGCAGGCCGCCGATCTCGGCGAGCGGACTGGCGAGGAAGTCCTCTAGGGCGGCGGTCGAACGGTGCACGGAGTACCCAAGCACGCTGGAGGGGCCCGTCAGGATGTACAGGGCACGCAGCATCGGTTCGCACGCGAGGCGCCGCAGTGCCGCCTCCAGGCTGTCGGGGCGCACTTGCAGGGTGAAGCGGGCCTCAAGGGGAAAGCCGAGCAGTGCCGGCGGCACATCCGCCCTCATATAGACGGCGCCCGACTCCGTCAGCCTGCGCAACCTCCGCTGCACCGTGGTCTCGTGCAGCCCGACCTGCTGCGCTATGCGCGCCGCCGACGTCCGTACGTCCTCGTCGAGTGCCCGCACGATGGCCAGATCACTGTCGTCCAGTTGCACGGCGACGGCTTCGCGCTTTCCGTCGATCGCCCGCTGCCGCCGCGGGCTGCGCCACCCGTCCGGGGCCCAGTCGGCGGCGGACAGCAGCAGCCGCGTCGCGACCTGGGTGTGCACTGACCGTACGCCGTCCAGCGTGGGCAACTCGTTTACGACCAGCGTGTGCAGGGCACCCGGGTCGCAGGCAACAAGCTCCACGACCAGGTCGGCGTCGCCGGTGGCCGCGGCGACGTACCGGGTGTCGGAGCGATCGGCGAGCGCGTGGGCCACCGTGTCGACCATCCCCGCACGGCAACCTATCTCCAGCTGAGCCGCGAGCCAGCCGTGGGTGTCCTCGCGCGCGAGGGTGGCCGAGTAGGTCAGAACTCCGTCATCCCGCAGTCGGCGCATGGCACGCCGAACGGATCGCTCATCCACACCCAGCCCGTCGGCAAGCGTCGTGTACGGGGCCCGGGGATCACGCTGGAGCGCGACCACCAACTCCCATTCGAAGCGCGACAATCCCATGCGGAGCCTTCCCCAATGCTGCGCTGACGCCGGTTGCCAACATTTCAGCGGCTCCTGATGCTGGTTATCAGCATCTCGTCGCCCGATAGCGTGGCCATCCTGGACGGTTGAGGGATACACCGTCAATTGCTATTTTCGGGTAGCGACGTAACTTCGGCCACCTCGGTAGGTTTGTTCTCGGCTTGTTCCGGTTCGAGTGCGAGCTTCGTGGTGATCGACCGTACGATCCTGGTTTCCGCTGGCTATGGCGGAGTTCCTGTCTCAAGAGCACACCACGTTGAGCGCCTATGCCAGGACGAGCGTTCAGCCATACTTGTACCGATTTGCGCCTCGGATGCAAGCCCACCGCACGGCTTGATTCGATGGGCAGACCTTCATCGTCCTAAGAGGCGGAGTTGTTGGTCCGGCGGTCGTATTCACGGGCCAGACGCCGGTGCAGCATCAACGTGCTGTTGACCTGCTCAACCACCCACCGCTTGGGCTGTGGGACGAAGCGCCCTTGCCACGGTCGTTGAGGTTGCGGCGGACGACCTCGACGGTGATGTCCAACAGTGCGCCGTGGATGATGACCTCGTCCTTGAAGCCCTGGTCCACTGGCACTTGCTGTGTTCGGTGCGAGCACTGGTGCGGTGGGGGGACCTGTAGCTCTGGAGCCACTGGCTAACGGGCAGCAGGTCCTCGCCTTACGGGAGCGCCAGGCCGGCCGCTGGGCGATATCGACATCAGTGATCAACGGGTAGCAGGACCTGACCGTGCTCGGTCGTCCAACTCATGGTCAGCGAACGTATAGACAGGGTCTCGCGCGCCAGACGGCCTCGACACGCCCCACCAGATTCGCGTCAGGACGGCGGACTGATCGAGCGACCCGGTCCCGAAGGTTACAAACGAGCAACGCTTCCCGTCGCCTTCTGAGACAGTTGCCGCATGGTTCGCAGCAGATCGCTCAGGCGCTTCCCCCTGGGGCCTGTGAGACAGGAGGAGGTCTGAGACATGCGAACTGTTCCTAACGGCGGACACGTTGGGTATCTGGCATCTGTCGAAGGTGCGGCGTGTGCCACCGGAGGACAGTCCTTCGCGGGAGCGTGCGATGGGGTATTCGTCGCAACTCAGGCCCGTGATGCTGGGGGCGTCTCCGCAGGCCATCTGACGGTTCGTGTTGATGATCGTGTCGTCTTCGGTCCTGGTCAGCGGGTTCGCGAACGTGGCGCCGGGGAGTCCCGATGCCTGGGCGCGCTGGACGTGGGAGGCGAGGGACGGGTAGGAGGCACTGCTGTAGACGAGTTCTGAGGCGTACCAGGGCACCACGCAGCCGACGGTGGCTCGTCCGGCGGTGGCGTTGTCGCAACGGAACTCGTTGAGGTCGTAGGAGGTGACGGCCGCGGGGTATCCCGCGTTGGTGAAGGTGAGGTACCAGTACGTGGCGCAGTTGCCGATGGCGCCGGCCGCGGTGGCGGTGGTGTCGAAGAATGCCTCGCCCGACCGCCAGGAGTTCAGGGGCAGCAGGGGCTGTGCCGGGAACGAGGAGCTCTCCAGTGTGCAGGATCCGCTCAGGGTGGCCTGCCCGTCGACGGAGGCTTTCTGGGCGTCTCCCCATCCGCCGTACATGGAGAGCTCGAGCTGGTGGGCGAACGTGGGCAGTCCGGTGTAGCTGTAGCTGTAGCTGTAGCTGTAGCTGTAGTTGATGACGACCATGTCGGCTTCGCCGGTGACCGTCGTCGTTCCGTTCACGGTTCGCGTTGTGGTGTACGTCAGGCCGGTCACCAGGCAGATCTGGGTGCGGGTGCCGAGGATGATGCCGTTGGCGTCCTCGCACCACTGGGGCGGGTCCACAGCCTGCGCGCCGAGCGAGTTCTGCGCCAGGTGCTCAGGAAGGTCGGCTGGCTTGGTCTCCTGCACGCACACCGAGGTTCCCTCGGCGTTCGGCTCGGTACACGTTTCCGGCGCGGCGGCCAGGGCCTGCTTCTGCTCGGGTTTGGCGGTGGGGCGGTCGGACCCCGAAGTCGCGTACGACCTCAACTGCTCCTGCGCGCCCCCGTCGTTCTGGGCTTGGACCGCGGTGTCCTGTATCGCGGCAGGCGAAGCGGCTTCGGCAGGCACGATGGCGGTGACCGTCGCGAGAAGTGCGGCGATCACCGCTGTGGGTATCAGGCGTATCGCTCGGGATCTTTCTCGGCGCTGCGACATCAGATCACCCCTGTCTCAGATCGACGATGTCGTCACGTTGCCGACCGGACAGTACTGCGCGGAATGATCAATTGTTGGCCTCTGGGCCGTGCTCATCACTTCGTGGTGCTCTGTGCTGGTGGGGTGGTGCCTTTCGACATGCTGGCAGGGCGTCGCGGTGGGCTATCACCGATGCGCGGGATCGCCCGGTCCGAGGCGGCCCGCCGCCGGTGGTCACCGGGGCGGCACCCGCCCATCGCCCGCCGGGCGCGCTCGTTTACCCAAGGGTTTCGGACCCAGTCGGTCTACCGCTGAGGTGTTTGTGCCACAGAGGGCGCGCGGGTGGCGAGCCCCCTGTCGACGCCCCTGCTCAGGCATACGACTCGAGCAACGCGTCGACGGCCTCCGCCTGGCGTGCGGGCGTGGTGGCCGCCGGGGTAAGTACCGCGTTGGCCTGGAAGCCCAGGACGACGGCGGACAGCGTCTCGACGATGAGTTCGTCGGGGACGGCCGTCGTCAGTTCGCCGAGGCTCCTGGCCTGGGTCAGACAGTCGTGCATGAGCGTCCGCCAGCGGTTGGTCGTGGCCTCGTACGCCGATGACATGCGCCGGTCGTACACGGCACGGTCGCAGAACGCGATCACGACCCGTGCTTCCAGCAGCCGCGTGTCGTCCAGCGGCATCAGCTCGTGGCAGAGCGCACGCAGCGCGGTCGTACCGCTGGACTCGGTCACGACGGGTCCGAGACGGCGTTCGGTGGCGTCGCACGCGTACTGGAAGGCGGCGAACAGGATCTCGTCCTTGTCGCGGAAGTAGGGCGCGAGGCCGCCGTTGGCGAATCCCGCCTCCGCGGCCAGCTCTCGCATCGTCACCCCCGGCAGGCCGCGACGGCCGATGAGCGCCCAGACCGACTCGATGATCAGACGCCGGCGTGCCTCGTGATCGACGATCTTCGGCATGCGACCCTGCTTCCCTTCGTGTCGTAGGGGTGTCAGAAGAGCATGACCGCCATGCTGACGATCATGAGCACGGACCCCGATTCCCGGTATGCGCACGACCGGCGACACGAGGGGAGGGCGACCGCGTTCACGGCGGGTGACGTGGTCGACAACTGCCTGAACATGAACGCACCAGCCCTGGCGGTCACCCAGGCGACGACGATCAGCACGGCCACCGCGCCGTCCGACGGGACACCTGCCGCTCCGGCCGTGTGCAGGTGCGCGCCGCCGGAGCCGACATCACCGGTCATGAGCACCATGAGCAGTGTCATCACACCGAGATCGATCGGTCCTGTCCAGCCAAGCCGTTCGACACAGGCCCGTACGGCGCTCCACAGGCAGGCGATGCCGGCCGCGAGGGCGCCTGTGGCCGCCCGGCCGTCGGCCATCAGCGCCATGCCGCCGAGGGCGGTCACCTGGGGCCCCCACCGGTGCACCGGTCCGGGCAGGTGACCCGTCACGCAGAGCAGCGCTCCCGCCAGGCCTGCCGCGGGAACCAGCTCATTCATGGCCGTCGGCGCCGCAACAGCCGTGCGACGTGGAAGGATTCAGGGGAACATCCAGCGTGGGGTTGCGGTCGAAGAAGCCGACCGGTCGCAGCTTGAAGCCGGTGTAGTCCACCGGCATGATCGGCCAGTCCTCCGGCCTGGGTGCGTGGGTGAGGCCGAAAGTGTGCCAGACGACCAGCGACTTCCCGTCGATGTCCCGGTCGGCCGCGGCGTACGCGGGCAGCCCGGCGCCGCCGGGGTGCTGGTTGACGAAGTCCCCGGCCGGGTAACGCTCGTCCGGGTCGTAGGCGGTGACCCACAGGTGTTTGGTGGCGAAGGCGGCGCGGGCGGCGATGGACGAGTCCGGGTCGGTTTGCCCTCCGGTTGCAGCACGTAACCCACAGGCTTGCCCAGCGCGTTGAGCGAGGTCGGGTTGGTGATGTGCCAGATCCGGTCGACGCTCATGTCGGCGGCGCGCTGCGCCTCGCTCTCACGGGTCAGTGGTGTGTGGCGGTAGGTGAAGGCGTTGCCGCGCGGATTGCCGGGTCCCATCGGAACCCGTACGACGTCGACCTCCTCGACCCGGTTGTGCGTACCGTCGAGCGCCATGTCCAGTCGGGCGCAGAACAGATGCTGGTGGTACGGGGCGCCGAGGCCGGGGGCGACCTCGGAGGAGTAGGGGTAGCCGTCGCCCGGATAGGCCGACGTGAACACGACTCCGGTGGCCTTGGCCTCGAACTCGATGGCGCCGTCGAGGTAGAGGTACCAGTAGAAGCCGTAGTCGTAGTTGCCGATGGTGGTGAAGAAGGACAGCACCATCCGGCGCTGGCGGCGGGTCTCGTGGGAGCCAGTCCGCAGGTCGCCGTGCTTCCAGAGGATGCCGTAGTCCTCCTCGTGCAGGCAGATGGCGTTGGGCAGCGTGCGCGGACTCCCCGACTCGTCGGAGATGACCGCGTCGAGGTAGGTGATGTCGCCCAGGCAGTCGCAGCCGAGTTCCAGGGCGTTGGCCGATCGGCCGAGCAGGTACTCGCCGGTGTCGAAGTAGTTCTGCCAGGAGCGGACCGGGGAGGGGTCGGCGTAGGGCACGACCATCTCGGCGATCGAGGCGCGGTGGATGATCGGTCGTTCGCGGTTCTGGTCCCGGTCGTGGAAGGCCAGCTGGTGCAGAACGAGGCCCTCGCGGGCGTCGAAGCCGATGCGCAGCGACCAGTTCTCCCAGGTGAGGAGAGTGCCGTCCAGCGTGAAGCTGGGGCCTTCGGGCTGGGCGATCTCGATGGGCCGCTGGGTGGTGCGGGCGGGGCCGGTGACCGCGGGGTCGTCGAAGTTCCCGGATACGGCGGGGAGCGGTACCGGGCCGAGGTCGACGATCCGGTGCACCGTGCGGCTGATCATGTCGACGTAGGCGACCAGCCCGTCGACCGGATGGGCCCAGGCGTGGTCGCGGTCGTGTTCCTGGACGAACGCCAGGCCGCGCAGGATCCGGCGGCCGGCCTCGTCGGGGTACTCATCGGCGTAGACGCCGGCGGAAAGCGGGGCGACGCGGACCTGCGCCACGTCGAGGTCGCGGCTCTTCAGGGCGGCGAGCCAGTTCTCGTCCTGCGAGAGTACCTCTTCGATGGCTGCGAACTCCTCCTCAAGAACGGGGAGTTGACCGTCGGTCACAGCGTCCAGAGTACGAACGGCGACGACGTTCTGCCCGGTGAGGGAGACCACGACGTCCAGGCCGGGGGCGCCTGAGACGTCGTGCAGCAGCACGCGGGCCCGGCGGTCGAGGGAGTTCCCCGCCGTGTACGCGAACAGGTCGTCCTTGGTGGGTTCTTCGAGACCGACGTAGACGAACCGCGAGGTGTCCCGCAGGAGACCGGCCCGGTCCAGCAGTGAGCGGATGCCGGTGATCTCGTCGGCGGTCAGTTGGTCGAGCGGGTGAGGGGTGGCGGTCATGGGTCCTCCGTAAGTTGTTAGGCGGCCCGGGAGGGCCGGGTGTGGCTTATGGGTTCTTGCCTTCAGTGGCTGACTAGGAGTGGCCGCCCGGCTCTCCGGGGCGCCCTGGCTGCTGATTGAGATGTGCGCGCCTCGTGCGGTCGCTGATTACGGAGATGACAGCGGGGTGTTCCTCGGGCCGACGGCATGCCGTGGGATGCGAGGAGGGGCGAGTGAGCGAGCGACGGGCCCAGGTCTGGGCCAGCATCGACGCGGGCAAGGGACACCATTGGGCGGCGGTGGTCGACGAGACCGGCGTGACCTTGTTGTCGAAGAAGATCGACAACGACGAGTCGGCGATCCTGAACGTGCTCGGCGAGATCCTGGAGCTGGCGGACGAGGTCCGCTGGGCGGTGGACATCTCCGGCACGTCCTCCGCGCTGCTGCTGGCCCTGCTCGCGGCGCACGGTCAGCAGGCTGTCTACGTGCCCGGCCGCACGGTCAACCGCATGTCCGGGGCCTACCGGGGCGAAGCGAAGACTGACGCCCGCGACGCCTACATCATCGCCGAAACCGCCCGACACCGCCGGGACTTCGCCGCGATCGAGGTGCCCGCCCAGCTGGCTGCCGACCTCGCGTTGCTGACCGCCCACCGCACCGACCTCGTGGCCGACCAGGTGAGGATGATCAACCGCCTGCGCGATGTGCTGACCGGCGTCTTCCCCGCGCTGGAGAGGGCTTTCGACTACAGCAGCCACAAGGGCGCGCTCGTCCTTCTGACCGGCTACCAGACCCCTGCCGCGATCCGCCGTCGCGGCCGGGCCCGGCTGACGGCCTGGCTGGCCAACCGCGGCGTCCGAGCGCCGACGCGGTCGCGGCGACCGCGCTGGACGCGGCGCAGGCCCAGCAGACCGCGCTGCCTGGCGAGGACATCGCCGCACAGATCGTCGCCGACCTCGCGGCGCAGATCCTGGCCTTGGACGACCGGCTCACGCGCATCGACAAGCAGATCCGTGAGACGTTCCGCAGCCACCCGCAAGCGGAGATCATCGAGTCCCTGCCCGGCATGGGCCCGATACGCGGCGCCGAGTTCATCGTCGCCGCGGGCGACCTGGCCGCCTACGCGGACGCTGGCCACCTGGCCTCGGCGGCCGGGCTCGTGCCGGTCCCGCGCGACTCCGGACGCCGCACCGGCAACCTGCACCGGCCCAAGCGCTACAGCCGCCGCCTGCGCCGGGTGTTTTACATGTCCGCGCAGACCAGCATCATCCGCGAGGGGCCGAACCGGGACTTCTACTTGAAGAAGCGGGCCGAGGGCTGCAAGCACGTCCAGGCCGTGATCGCCCTGGCCCGCCGACGAGCGAGCGTGTTGTGGGCGCTGCTGCGTGACGGACGGCTGTTCACCTCCGCCCCGCCGGTCACGCAGGCGGCTTGACTTCGTCATTGAGACTCCAACTGTGCGCTCGGTGGCGCTTTTTTCTACGTGGGTAGAGGAAAAACGGCGGACGGGTACTCGGTCCAGAAGGCGAGGGGAACTTTCACCGGCGACGGCCTGATCCGTGCACGCGATGGCGACGTCGA
>NZ_AEJC01000138.1 GCF_000317595.1 Streptomyces ipomoeae 91-03
TTTGTGCCGGTGGTTCCGGCCTGAGGGCCCGCGCCCTCGGACGGCTTACTTCACGTCGATGAAGTCGCCCGTGGCCGACGAGGCCGCAGTCGTCGTGGTGCCCGCGAAGACGTAGCGGTACGAACCGTCGACGCCCGCCTTGACGGTGGTGGACAGGTCACCCGTGGAGGACGACTTGACCGTCTTGACCGTCTTGTAGGAGGAGGCGTTCTTCGCCTTGAACTGCAGCTGCACCGACTGGCCGCCGAAGGCGCCGTTCACGCCGGTGTCCCAGTTGGCGCGGGTCAGCTTGCTGGTGATGGTGATGGTCGCACCCTTGGCCACCGGCTCCGGGGCGGCGTTGGCGGCCGCGAGCTGGCTGGCACGCAGCACCTTGAAGGACCTGGCGTTCTCCTTCAGGACGTAGTTGGTGTCCTTGGCCTGGGCGAGCAGCCAGGTCTTCCAGGTGCCCGCGACCTTGTTGATGGCGTTGCCGCCGGCGTCGAAGGTGTAGTTCGCCGAGCAGGTCGACTTCGTGGAGCTGACCTTCTTGCACTTGATCCAGGTGCCGCCGGACGGGGCCGCGCTGTCGGCGGTGTCGAGGGTCTTGCCGTGGAACAGGTGCGCGGCGGCACGCTGCACACCGGAGTTGTCCGTGACGGTGAAGGAGAGCTTGACCGTCTTCTTGGCCGTCGAGCCGAGGACGACGGGCTTGCCGCCGTTGACGACGACGTTGGTGACCTTGATGTTGCCGACCTTCTCATCGGCCATCGCGGCCGGCGCGGCAAAGGCGGTCAGAGCCAGGGCGCCGGTGATGACGGCACCCAGAGTGGCACGCTTGCGCAATGTTTTCCCCACGTGGTTGAGGACCCGCGGCAGAGAGCTGTCACACGGGACCCGAGTGTCTGGAGAGCCGGGTGGCTCACCAGACCAGACACGGGACGCGTGGGATTGGTTGTACGAGTTGTGAACAGGTTTCGCGAATGTTGCGCAGATCACATCCGCATGGTTTGAGAACCCCGGTTCAGTCGAACCAGCGATCCCGCGCCAACTCCTCCGTACGCGACGGGTCTTCGAGCAGGGCCGCCACCTCGAAGCGCCGCGGCCACTGGCCCGCCGCCCAGGCGAGACCGGCGGCGACGCCCTCCAGGGTGGCGGCGTGGACCACACCGTCCCTCGTCCGGCGCCAGTCCAACTCGACCCCGTCGACGACCAGTTCCTCATGCTCCACATAGGAGGACGGGGTAGCGGGGCCCAACAGGACCCGTACCGACTCCGGTACGTCGTGCTCGGTGCCCTCGGAGTCCACCTCGCCCGTCACCGACTCGCTCAGCCGCCGCACCTGGAACAGCTCGGCCAACTCGGCGGCCCGCGACGGCCGTACGGGCAGCAGCGGCACACCGGAGGTGAAGGGCAACAGGTCGGGCGAGTCGACGACGACGGCGTCGGCCGCGTCCACGACGACCACCTCGCCGTCCACCACCGCCCGCAACTCGTCCGGCAGGGTCACCTGCTCGGGGTCCAGCTCGGCCAACGCGCCATAGAGACCGTGGAGTTGAGCGGAGGTCACCTCACGGTCCGGGTCGGCCAGGCGGTCGAGGAGTTCGGCCGCCCCGCCCGGCTCGTCCAGCAGCGCCGCCACCGAGGTGCGTACGCCCAGCGCCCGCAGCACCTGCTCGTCGTCGAACCCGGTGGCGTCGGCCTCGTCGTACAGGCCGCGCAGCAGCGGGTCCCCGCCCGCGGCCAGCAGACCCGCCGGGCGGCGGCCGTCCAGGACCGGGTGGCCGCGCAGCCACCAGGCCGTGTACGGGCGTACGACCTCGTGGGTGCCGTCGGGAAGGAGGAGCCGTACGGGCTGGATGAGGGCGTCGCGCAGCGGGGGCCGGGCGAGGAGGGCGAGGGCCTGGGGCCAGCGGTCCTCGTCGACGAGGTCCAGGTCGCGGACGGCGACGATCTCCGTGGCGACCGGCGGTACGGGGCTGTCCGGGAAGCGGTCGAGGATGTCCTCGCACCATACGTCCACGGCGTCCAGCAGCCCGGCGTCGTCGGGCTCGGCGAAGTCGGAGTCGCGCGGCTCCAGTTCGTCGGGGTCGAGGACGACATCGGTGGCGCGTACGAGGGCGAAGTCGGCGAGGACTCCGCAGGCGGCCAGCGGCTGTTCACCCCAGCGTTCGGCCAACTCGGCGTCCACGAAGGCGAGTTCGTCCTCACGCATGACCTGGGCGAAGGGGCTGCCGGGGAGGACGAGTTCACCGGCGGGCGCCGGTTCGCCGTCCTCGTCGGGGAGGGCGAGGGCGCCCAGCCAGGGTTCGTCGCCCGGTTCGAGGCCGGCGTCGCGGACGAGGGTGAGGACGAGGTCGGCGAGTTCGTCGGCGTCCGGGGCGTCCTCGTCCCAGCCGAGCGGCCCCTCGTCGTCGAGCGAGGCGGCGACGGCGGCCCGTACCTGCGGGGTCGTGAGCACGGCGCGCGGGGTCGCGGGCAGGGCGCCCAGCTTCTCCAGGAGCGGATGCGCGGCGTCCGGGTGGGCGACCTTCAGACCGAGACGGGCCAGGGTCTCGGGCGGGGCCTGCGGCCCGTCGGCGGTGGGGAGCAGGATCTGACGCGGGCCGATGGTGGTGCGCCCGTCCGCGAGCGGCACCGGCAACCCGGACAGCCGGTCCGGGTCGACGCCGGCGAGGCTGTCGTACAGCTGACGCCACCAGTCGGGCGCCTTCTCCAGCCCCGCGAGCCGGTCGATCGCGTCCCCCAGCGGAAGGCGCGCGACGCCCAACGTACGCAACTCCGCGCGCCGTTCGAGCCCGGCGGGCAGAAGGCTGGGCAGCACGTCCGCGAGCACCCGTACGGTCTCGGCCCCGGCCCCCTCGACGACCTCGGCGTCACGCGGACGCAGGGCCTCCGGAAGCTCGTCATCGGGCCCGGGCGCGACGGCGCGCGGCAGGAAGGCGGTCCTGGGCAGCCGTTCGAGGATCGCCTGCCGCAGCGCCCCGTCCAGCTCGCCCTTCCCCAGCGGCCCGGGTACGAGGTCGATGATCCCCTCGCCCACCGGTTCCCAGGCGGCGAGGAGTCCGGCGTACGCGTCCGCCGCCCGCTGCACCAAGAAGTCGGTGAGCGGTCCGGGCGCGGCGTGCCGCCGGGTCGTGTCCAGCGGGAACGAGGCGATGAGCAGCGCGGGCACGCCGAGCGCCTCGTCACTCGGTGTGGGCGCGTGCAGCACGGGGCTGGTACGGGGCCGCACCGGCGCCCCGTCGGCCCCGCTGGGCACGGCCCATGTCACGGACCACCGCGGACGCAGCCGCTCCTCGACGGGCCGGTCGGCGAGCAGCGCGGGCTCGATGGTCCCGTGCGCGGTGGCTGTGCGCCAGCGCGTGGTCCCGTCCCGGGAGTCCTCGACGACGACGTACGCCCCCTCGACCCGCCGCCACAACGTCCGGGTCGGCCGGTCCCCGTTCTCGATGACGACCTCGTCGAGCCCGGGCAGCGCGAGGAGCAACGCGTCGTCGACGCCGTCCAGCAGCCGCTCGGTGAGATCCGCGGCGGCGGCGTCGCGCAGCGGCAGGATGACGACGGTGTCGTACGACTCCGGGGCGGACCCCTCGGCCGCGAACGGCAGCCGCAGCAGTGGCACGTGCCCGTCGCGACGGCGGATCTCGTCGCCCAGGCCGGGGCTGTGCCGGGCGGTGTCGGCGGCGAGCATCCGGGCCTCGGCGAGGGACCACCGAATGCCCCCGTGCCGCCCGACGACGGCGGGCTCGTCGGTCACCGCGAGCACGGCGGCGAACCCGACCCCGAAGCGCCCGACAGCCTGGTCGTGACCTTCGCGCTTGGCGGAGGCGCGGAGGGTGGACAGGGACTCGACGCCGGCCGCGTCCAGCGGGGCGCCGGTATTGGCGGCGACGAGGACGCCGTCCCGGAGGGTGAGCCGGAGCCGTCCCGGCACCTTGGCGCGGGCGGCGGCGTCGGCGGCGTTCTGCGCGAGCTCCACGACGAGACGGTCCCGGTAGCCGCCGAGTACGAGGTCCTCCTCGGCGTTGGCGTCCTCGCGGAACCGGGCCGGGCTGGTCGCCCAGGCATCCAGCACCCCGCGCCGCAGTCGGGCCGTCCCGAAGGGGTCCGCACCTTCGGCTGCCGGCCGCACGAACTTGCTCACGGTTCCACTCTCCCTGTTGCCTGGGGCACGAAGGTACCGCGTCGCTGCGCTGGCTTACGCCGGGCGCCTATGGTCTCGGGGACTGGGTTCGTTGGCGGCTGCGGGTGAGTGGGGGCTGGTCGCG
>NZ_AEJC01000139.1 GCF_000317595.1 Streptomyces ipomoeae 91-03
CACCCTCGGTCTTCTTGGGTCTACGACTTCCGTACTGCCCAGCACTTCACCCTCAAGCAGAACCCCCTCACCCGGGCACACCTTGAGGACTTCGTTCAGTGCTACCGCCCTGACGAGGACCGCTCCAAGCGAGTGGAGACGGAACGCTTCAAGGCGTACACGTACGAGGAACTGATCGCCCGCGACAAGGCGAACCTCGACATCACCTGGCTCCGCGACCCCAGCCTCGACGACGCTGACAACCTGCCCGCGCCCGAGGTCCTGGCCGCCGAGATCGTCGAGGACCTCCAGGCCGCGCTGGAGGAGTTCGCGGCGATCGCAGAGACGCTGCAGCAGGCGCGGGGTGGGGGGCAAGGAGAGGCCGAGGAGGAAGTTCGGGTCGCTGACTGATGGCACGTACGCGGCCCGTGTCCGTGAACTCGGATGCGGGCCACGTGTGTTAGCTCTGCCAGGCTCTTCTGCGTTGTCACCGTTGCTATGCCTGTTGTGGTTTCAACAGCCTTTTACTCACATAAGTGTCGGCACGGCGGCGATGAAACTCCGCCAGGCGGAGCGGTTGATGACCAGTACCGGTCCGTCAGGGTTTTTGCTGTCGCGGACCGGGACGATGTCGCGGATACCGGGGGCGATTTCGATGCAGTTGCCGCCGTCGTTGCCGCTGTAGCTGCTCTTGATCCAGGTCACGGTGCTCAGCTCGTACCTGTTCATCGTCGTGCCCGTACCCTTCCATCGTTTCGCCGATCCAGGCGGCAGATTTCGGAGCAGACAGCGCGTCGGCCCTGAGCACATCATAAGTTCGACTGTGGCGTTCGAAGACGGCCGGTTCGCTGTCGAAGTGACCACGGCCCAGCGATTCCGAGTAGACCCAGCGCTCGCCATCGGGCAGCGTGATCAGCGACATTGACGTCGTCGGGCGAACGATCCCCAAGTCGGAGGCAGGAGCGACCTGGACGCGGATGTTGTCGCGTCGCCCGACTGCCAGCAAGTGCGCGCACTGGTCGCGCATCACGGCGGGGCCTCCCACCACGTGGCTCAGGCAGCTCTCGTCCAGTACGGCCACGTACAACGGTCCGCCCTCAGAGAGGAAGCGTTGCTGTCGGCTAAGTCGGGCCCGCACGCGTTCCTCGACCGTGTCGCCGCTGGCCGTCTGGGAAAACAGCGCTCGGGCGTAGTCCTCGGTCTGCAGAAGGCCAGGGATCACTTGCACTTGGTACTCGTGCAGTTGGACGGCCGTCTCGTCCATCTCGGCTCGCCGCCTGAACCAATCCGGATGCGCCACCTGCGGGTACCAGTCCACCTTGGCCCACAACTTGGCCAAGACCCCACCAGTCCCCAACACCTCATCGCACTTCTTTGCGAAGCTCTCGTGCGGAACCCTCGTCCCCGCCTCCACCTTCGCTACACGCGACCGGTCGCAGGGGATCTCCCTCGCCAGTGCCTCCTGCGTCATCAGCGCGGCCTCCCTGAAGTGCCGCAGCACCTCGCCGAACAGGACCGCCGTACTCGCCCCGCTGCCCTCCTCCGCATTCCGCCTCGTCACCACATCCCCCTCTGAATCCCCTGTGCCGAGAGTCAGTTGCACACGTATCGCATCTGACAGCGACCGTTCCCGTCTGTGATGCTTGATACACGTTGGGTGAGGAAGTGCAGTGGCGAGGGGAGGGTGTGAGGCAAGGGCCCTGGCAGTTCGCTGGGGTGGACAGACCGGTGTCGTCCAAGACCGCTTGGGCGGCACAGGACCTCATCTCCTGAAGTCGTTCACCCACCGCTGGGCCGCCGCCAGGTTGGGCGCGGTCCCGGCGGGGACGAAGGTGAAACCGTCCCACTCCTCCAGCGCGCGCGGCTCCTCGGGACGGAGGTGCCCGCCGCCGCCGTGCAGCGGCCTGTGCCGACGGTACTGATCGAGGGGCGGGCGGCGCCGCCTGTCGTACGCGGCGAGCGGTTCGGTGGCGTCGATGTGCGGGACGGCGCGCGGGGGCTGGTTCGGTGGGCCGGGTCGGCGGTGTTTGCCCATGCGCTCGATGGTCTCAGGCCGCGATCGTGGTCGGCCGGGTGGTGGCGAGCTCCCGCGCTCTGCTGCGTACGTCCTCCACAGCAGTGCTCTCGTACGGACGGGCCGCGTTCAGCAGCGTGTTGAGGCGGGATGTCACGAGCGTGGAGTCGACCCGGGCCGCATCATCAAGCGCCTGATGGGCCGCTGCGGCGCCCCGCTCCGGATCTCCCTCGTCGAACAGAGCGGCGGCGAGCCCGACACGGTCCATGACCTTCACCCGATCGAACCCAGGCTTGCGCAGCTTCAGGGCGTCTTCGAAGTGGACGCTCGCTGTCCGGCTGCCATGGCGGAGTCCGGCGAGATCGCGAGCGGAGACCGCGCGGGCGCCGGCATGCTCGGCGGCGTCGAAGTACGCCACCCACTCGGGGACGTCGTCGCCGAGGCCATTTATCAGGAGGTCGTCGGCGGCGCCGAGGTGCTGCTCGGCCTGGTGCGCGTTGCCGAGGGCCGCGTGCACTCGGCCGGTCTGCGAGGCGACCAGTGCCCGGGTCGCGGGCATCGTGGCCTTCTTCGCGGCGAGGTCCAGGAGACCGAGGGCGTCGGTGGGGTGCCCTAGGTAGATCATCTGGTGTGCCATGCGCGTGACGACCTCGACCCCGCGGTCCGGCTGCCCGGCTTCGGCTGCGGCGTATACGCCGTAGCTCCAATACCGCTGTGCTGTCGGATACCGGCCCGAGTCATGGCTGACCCACCCGGCGAGGGCCGCCAGGTCGGCGGTCGCCGCGAACACGCGGCTGCGCAGGCTCGACGGGACGCCGTCCTGGATGCGACGGGCGACCTCGGCGAGCTGGGCGACGATCGCCGAGCGGTACAGGCCGCCGCCCTTGGCGGCGTCCGCCGTGGTGAAGAAGGCGGTGACCGCCTCCAGCGCGGTGACGGTGTCCGCGTCGAAACCCTTCGTGCTGGTGCTGAGCGCCCGGGAACCGCCCCCGAGCATCCGCTCGGCAGCAAGAAGCAGGGGAGCGCCGAGCGCGAGCTTGAGGGTGTCGCGGCGGTTCATGAACAGGTCCATCTGCGTCCATCCGGCCAGGGCTTGGGCGGCTGCCTCGGTCAGCAGCGGGAGCTGGATGCCGTCCAACTCCGGGCCTGTGCCCGTCAGACCGAGGTCACCGGGCGTGAGTGGCTGCCCGGCCGCGTCGGAGAGGACTTCGGTGAGGAGGGAGGGCACCGGAGGGCGGGGCTTCTCGCCGTCGATCCAGCGTCGCACACGGGTCGCGTCGGGTGCGACCTGCCGGTGACCTCGCGCTTTGCCCGCTGCGGTGATACGCCGGGCGATCTCCCTATGGGACAGGCCCGTCGCCGCGATCCACAGTGCCAGGTGCGGGTTGCCGGATCTGCTGGCCATCGCTGCCTCACCTTCCCTACCCGTATATGACGGAGCGTGTCATTTTCGCCACGGTTCGCGACTCTTACGGTATTGGTCAGGGCGGGTGCCGAGCACCGATTCTGCTTAGGCGGCAGCCGCCCGGCTGACGCTTTCCGTACAGGGAAGGGACTACGTATGACGACGCTTGCGCCCCAGGCTCCGTGGGCGATGCGGCTGGTCACCGACCGGCTGCCGGTCGGTCCGCCGTCCTACCGGGCGGTCACGCTGGACGCGTCCACGCAGACGGCCCGCTACACCGGCGCCGCCGGTCAGGTCATGGAGATGGGCAAGCACGGCACGTCGAAGACGACCGGCACCGCGTCGGTGTCCGGGGGCGGCGACGTGCAGAACCCGCAGCCACAGACCCAGGACGACAACACCACCGACTACGAGTCGGACTGACCGATGGCCTCCACCGTCCTGGTCGTCACCGCGCTGGAGGACTTCACCGCGGACAAGGTCATCGCCGCGCTGAACGAGCGTGAGGTGCCCGTGGTGCGCGTCGACCCCGCCGATATCGGGCCCGGCCTCTCCTTCGGGTTCCGCATCGGAGAGGACGGCCCGGCGTGGGGCGGGCGGTTATGTACTGCGAGCCGGACGGTGGAGCTGGGGGAGGTG
>NZ_AEJC01000140.1 GCF_000317595.1 Streptomyces ipomoeae 91-03
GCGGCCCGGGCCCTCCCTGGCGGCGACCGCCGTGATGGGCGTCGGAGCGGCCTGGTTCCTGATCGAGATGCATCTTCACAGTGCCGCGACACCCCTTCCGCGTGTCAGGGTTCGATGTCAGTCCCGCCGTTGACGGCGTTGGCTTCCGGCCGGAAGCCAACCTCGGCCCAAGGGGTTGTCGGCCGTTGAGAGCGGCGGGTGACACGCCGCGGGGAACACCGGTACGAACGAGGTGGGAAGTTGAAGGCGCGGCGCTGCATCCGGACAGGTCGCTGAGGCGTCTTCGTCCGCATGGACCTGGAGAAGCGGCCCGCCCAGCAGCCGGCACCGACCGAGTCGCGGCCCGTCGAGCCGACGGTACGGCGGACGCCCGCGCCGCAGGCGCCCGAGGGGTGTCTCACCGCCGCGATTCGGATTCCTGTGCGGATCGTCGTACTGGTGCTGGTCGTTCCGGTGCGGATGGTGTGGGACGCGCTCGTCGTCGCCGGGCGGTTCCTGAACGACGCCGTGCTGCGGCCGCTGGGGCGGGCGTTGCTGTGGGTCGGCAAGGCCGTCCTCGTGTGGCCGTGGGTCGCGCTGTGGCGATACGTCGTCGTGCCGGTCGCGAAGGGGCTCGGCTGGCTCGGGTACCGGCTGCTCGTGGTGCCGGCGGTGTGGCTGTACCGGTATCTCCTCGCGCCTGTCGGGCGGGGGATCGCCTGGGCCGCGCGGGGGATCCGGGCGGGCGTGGTCTGGGGCGTCTCCGGTGTCTGGGCCGGGGCGGTCTGGACTGCCAAGGGCATCGGTGCCGTGCTCGTGTGGCTGTACGGCTGGACGCTCGCGCCGCTCGGGCGTGCGATCGCCTGGGTGGCCAGGGGGATCGGCGTCGGGGTCGCCGCGATCGCGCTCGGTGTGTTCACGGCCCTGTCCTGGCTCGTGCGGTACCTCGTCGTCGTACCGGCCGTATGGCTGTACACGTATGTGCTGACGCCCGTGGGGCACGCGATCGCGTGGGTGGCCGGTGGTGTCGTTTGGCTTGTACGGATGATCTTCGTCGGGCTCGGGCTGGGGCTGTACTGGACGGCGCGTGTGCTGTTCGTGCTGCCCGCGCTCGCCGTGTGGCGGTGGGTGCTCACGCCGGTCGGGCGGGCCCTGGCCGTCGTCGGACGGGAGATCTGGGACGCGCTCGGGCACGCGTGGCGCGTCGCCGGGTGGATCTCGCTGGCCGTCGGGCGGTTCCTGGCGACCCTCTTCCGGTGGATCTTCGTCGAGCCGACCCGGTGGGTGTACCGGACCGTCCTCACCCCGGCCGGTCACTTCGTACGGGACGCGGTGTGGAAGCCCGCCGCCGCGGCGGCCCGCAGCGTACGCACCGCCACCCGACAGGCACTGGCCGGCGCCCGCGAGTCCGTACGGCAGGCACGCGCCGACTTCCGGCGGATGCTCTTCGGGGAGCCGAAGCAGCCGCAGCCTGTCGCCCGGCGGGAACCTCGGGCCGCCGAGGCACGTACTCTTGGTAGCAGTACGACCGCACTCACGAAGGACTGAACGACACTGGGCAAGCGACAGCCCGAAGGCCCGCCGCCCGCACCGGCGGTGCAGCGCATCCGACTGCGCTACACCAAGCGCGGCCGCCTCCGGTTCACCAGCCACCGTGACTTCCAGCGCGCCTTCGAGCGTGCGTTGCGCCGTGCCGAGGTGCCGATGGCGTACTCGGCGGGGTTCACACCGCACCCGAAGGTCTCCTACGCCAATGCCGCACCCACCGGCACGGGCAGTGAGGCGGAGTACCTGGAGATCGCGCTCACCGACGCGCGCGACCCCGACAAGCTCAGGATTCTGCTCGACGAGTCGCTGCCCACCGGCCTCGACATCATCGACGCCGTCGAGGCCCGCACCTCCGGGCTCGCCGACCGGCTCACCGCCTCCGTCTGGGAGCTGCGCCTGGACGGCGTGGACCCGGCGGACGCCGCCCGCGCGGTCGCCGCCTTCAACGCGGCGGACGCCGTCGAGGTCCAGCGCATGACGAAGAACGGCGTACGGACGTTCGACGCCCGCGCCGCTGTCGTCGCGCTTGACAGTCGTGACGCACGGGACGGGCGTGACGGTCCTGAGACGCACAGTCCACAGCCTGATAGGCCGACCGACCAGCCCTGTGCGATACTGCGGCTGGTTGTTCGGCACGTGACGCCTGCCGTACGACCCGACGACGTCCTGTCCGGTCTCCGCGCCGTGGCCGACCTGGCGCCGCCGGTCCCCGCAGCGGTGACCAGGCTGGCGCAGGGGCTGTTCGATGAAGAGACCGGCACGGTGACCGACCCGCTCGCGCCCGACCGCGAGGCGGCGACGGCCCTCACAACGGCCGCTGCCACCGCGAAGGCGCCGGCGCCGGAAGGCCCCGCGTAGGGACGGACGTCGTAGCGCCGCCCTCGTATCCGGGAGCCACCTGGGTCGGGCAGCGCACCGACCACAAGACTTTCGCCAGGCCGATACGCAACATGGCGTATCGGAACCGGCGAGACAGGACACAGAGAGTTCCCGTGCGGCGCCCGCGCCCCGGACGGCGGCAGCCGCGTACGACGCGAGCCGCGGACGTCACCGGCCAGGCCGGACCGGGTGCGGCGCCCGGGAGCCTGACGGGAGAAACGCCCGCATGCCCGAACAGATCGAACCCGTGGAGTCCGCGCAGGGCTCCGAACACAACACGCCCAGCGACACCCTGCCGCCGCGCCGTCGCCGCCGCGCCGCGTCCCGCCCGGCGGGACCGCCGTCGGCCATGACCGAGGCGTCGGCCGAGGTCGTCGCGCCGGCCATACCGGCTGCTGAGGTCGAAGAGCTCGCCGAGTCCGCCGCGATCGCGGCCGACGAGGGGGCTGTCGCCGCTGCGGCGAACGAGACCGCCCAGGTGGCCGAGGCCGCGGCGACCAGCGAGGCCGCCGAGGTCGAAGAGGCCGAGGCCGTCGAAGCTGCCGCCGAGGCGCCCGCCGTCGTTGAGGAAGCGGCGCCTGCCGCTCGTCCGCGTCGGCGTGCGACCCGGCGTGCGTCCGCGCCCGCCGGTGCGCCCGACAGTGCCGAGGTTGCCGAGACCGTGATTCCGGCCGGCTCCACCGCCGCCGAGACGGCCGGCGCCGCCGAGGCCGCCCCTGCTGCCGCCGAGGCGCCCGCTGCCGTTGAGGAAGCGGCGCCTGCCGCGCGTCCGCGTCGGCGTGCGACTCGGCGTGCGTCCGCCCCCGCCGGTGCGCCCGACGGCGCCGAGGCTGTCGAGCCCGTGGTGGCGGCGGAGAGTGCCGTGTCCGCCGAGCCCGAGGCTGCCGCCGAGGCGCCTGCCTCCGTTGCGGAGGCTGCGCCTGCCGGCCGTACCCGTCGGCGTGCGACTCGGCGTGTGTCCGCGCCTCCGGAGACCGCTGAGGCCGTGGTGGCTCCGGCGGAGGCCGTGACCGAGGCGCCCGAGGTTGTCGAGGCCGCGCCCGTCGCCGCTGAGGAATCGGCTCCGGTCGAGGAAGTCGCCGAGGAGGCAGCCCCGCGTCGTACGCGTCGGCGTGCCACGCGTCGGGTGGCGGCGCCTGCCGGTGCGCCGGTGGAGGAGACCGCCCAGGACGCCGAGGTGGCCACCGCCGCTGAGAGCGAGACGCCTGCGGCCGAGGCCGTGCCGGCCCAGTTCACTGAGGTCGCCCCGGTCCCTGCAGCTCAGGCTGCCCCCGCTGCCGAAAGCGAGGAAGCCGGCCCGCGTCGTACGCGTCGGCGCGTCGCGCGCAAGGCCGCCGGAGGGTTCTCCGAGCCCGCGGCGCCGGTCGGTGAGGAGGCTCCGGCTCGGCCCGCGCGGCCCGCTGTGGCCGTGTTCCAGGCGCCGGTGTTCACCGAGCCGATGTTCCAGACGCCGGAGCGGGCCGCCGCTCAGGCCGCCGCCGAGGCGGAGGCCGGGCCTGCGGAGGTCGTCGAGGCCGAGGCCACCGAGTTCGGTGGGTTCGCCGAGGAGGAGAGCACCGGCGGGTCGCGCCGTCGCCGTCGTCGGCGGGGTGAGTCCGTCGAGGCGGAGCCCGTGGGCGTCGCCGAGGAGGCGGAGGAGTCCGAGGAGTCCGAGGAGCCCGAGGCGGGCGCGGAGGACTCTGCCGAGGGTGATGAGTTCGGCGAGGAGGAGACCACCGGGTCGCGTCGTCGCCGTCGCCGGGGTGGCCGTCGCCGTCGTCGGGGCGAGTCGGCCGAGGCGGAGGGTGAGTCCGCCGAGGGCGAGGAGCTTGCCGCCGAGCAGGCCGCGCAGGACGCCGAGGACACCGCCGAGCAGGTGGACGAGGACGCCGAGGAAGAGGCCGACGAGCACGAGGAGGCCGGTGCGTCCGGCTCCAGCAGCAGCAGCCGCCGTCGCCGTCGCCGTCGTCGTCGCGCCGGGGACTCGGGCACCGACGCCGAGCCGGCGTCCGACGACCCGGAGCGTACGGTCGTCAAGGTCCGTGAGCCGCGTGAGCGGCGAGCCAAGGACACCGAGCCGTCCGACGAGGTGCAGTCCATCAAGGGCTCGACCCGTCTGGAGGCCAAGAAGCAGCGCCGCCGGGAAGGCCGTGAGCAGGGCCGGCGCCGGGTGCCGATCATCACCGAGGCCGAGTTCCTGGCCCGGCGTGAGGCCGTCGAGCGGGTGATGGTCGTCCGCCAGAGCGGCGAGCGCACCCAGATCGGCGTCCTGGAGGACAACGTGCTCGTCGAGCACTACGTCAACAAGGAGCAGTCGACCTCGTACGTCGGCAACGTCTACCTCGGCAAGGTGCAGAACGTGCTGCCGTCGATGGAGGCCGCCTTCATCGACATCGGCAAGGGCCGCAACGCCGTCCTGTACGCCGGTGAGGTCAACTTCGAGGCGCTGGGCATGGCCAACGGGCCGCGGCGCATCGAGTCCGCCCTCAAGTCCGGGCAGTCTGTTCTCGTCCAGGTCACCAAGGACCCGATCGGGCACAAGGGCGCGCGTCTGACCAGCCAGGTCTCCCTCCCGGGCCGTTACCTCGTGTACGTCCCCGAGGGCTCCATGACCGGCATCAGCCGCAAGCTGCCCGACACCGAGCGGGCGCGGCTGAAGACCATCCTCAAGAAGATCGTTCCCGAGGACGCGGGCGTCATCGTGCGCACCGCCGCCGAGGGCGCGAGCGAGGACGAGCTGCGCCGGGACGTCGAGCGGCTGCAGGCGCAGTGGGAGGACATCCAGAAGAAGGCGAAGAGCGGCAACGCGCCGACGCTGCTGTACGGCGAGCCGGACATGACGGTCCGGGTCGTGCGCGACATCTTCAACGAGGACTTCTCCAAGGTCATCGTCAGCGGCGACGACGCGTGGGAGACCATCCACGGATACGTCTCCCATGTCGCGCCGGACCTGGCCGAGCGGCTGCAGAAGTGGACCTCCGAGGTCGACGTCTTCGCGACGTACCGCATCGACGAGCAGCTGATGAAGGCGCTGGACCGCAAGGTGTGGCTGCCCAGCGGTGGTTCGCTGGTGATCGACAAGACCGAGGCCATGGTCGTGATCGACGTCAACACCGGCAAGTTCACCGGCCAGGGCGGCAACCTGGAGGAGACGGTCACCAGGAACAACCTGGAGGCGGCCGAGGAGATCGTGCGCCAGCTGCGGCTGCGCGACCTCGGCGGCATCGTCGTCATCGACTTCATCGACATGGTCCTGGAGTCCAACCGGGACCTGGTGCTGCGGCGCCTGCTCGAGTGCCTGGGCCGCGACCGTACGAAGCACCAGGTCGCCGAGGTCACCTCGCTGGGTCTGGTGCAGATGACCCGGAAGCGGGTCGGGCAGGGACTGCTGGAGTCCTTCTCCGAGACCTGTGTCCACTGCAACGGGCGCGGCGTGATCGTGCACATGGACCAGCCGACCGTCGCCGGTGGTGGCGGCAAGCGCCGCAAGCGCGGGCGCGGTGGCGCGGAGCTCGACCACGAGCACGTGGCAGCGCACGAGATCGCCGAGCCGGCCGAGTCCGTGGAGGTGGAGGAGCCGGCGGCGCTGGTCGAGGCCGAGGTGGCCGCGGCGGTCGCCGCGCCGGTGGCGCTTCCCTCTCCTGAGTTCGAGCCCGACGAGGAGCTGTACAGCAGCGTCGCCGAGGCCGAGGCGGCGGCCACGCGCGGCCGTTCGCGGCGTCGCGTGACCCGGCGGGCCTCCGCGCCCTCGGGTGCGCCGAAGCCGCGCGAGGCCGTGGCCGCCGCGTCCGCTGCGACCGCCGTCGAGGAGCGGGCGCCCAAGCCGCGGGAGGAAGCCGAGGCGGAGCCCGTCGCGGTGGAGGACCCGGTCGTCGAGACGCCGGCCGCCGTGAGCGCCGAGGAGGCCGCGCCCAAGGGGCGTACGCGTCGTCGGGCGACCCGGAAGGTGTCCGCGCCCGCGGGCTCGCCGGCCGGGGCCGCGGCGGACGACGCCGTGGTGACGGTCGCCGAGGCCGAGGTACGGGAGGCCGAGCCGGTGGCGGAGCCCGTGGCCGAGTCGGCCGCGGAGCCGGTCGCCGCGCCCGTCGTGGAGCCGGAGGCGGCCCCCGCGGCCGAGAGCGCTGCTCCGGCTCGGCCGAGGCGGCGTGCCGTGCGCAAGGCGACGGCGCCCACCGCGTCGGAGGAGGCCGCCGTCGTGGTGGTCCCGTCGGCCCAGACGGAGGGCGTGGCCGAGGCTCCCGCCGAGGCGGAAGGCGCGGCCGAGGGTGCCGCTCCGGAGGCGGCTCCGGCCGCCGGCTCGGAGGAGACCGGGACCGAGGCCCCCGCCAAGAAGACGGCGCGGAAGACCGCCAAGAAGGCGACGGCGAAGAAGGCCGCCACGAAGAAGACGGCGGCCAAGAAGACGGTCGCCAAGAAGGCCACGGCCAAGAAGGCGGCGACGGCGAAGAAGTCGGCCTCGAAGAAGACCACGGTGGCCGCCGAGCAGGCGTCCGCCACGGTCACCGCCTCGACCGACGAGGGCTGAGCCACAGGGGGCGGGCGCGCGCTGCCCGTCCCAACTGGTGCCCCTGCCCGGTGGATTCACCGCCGGGTGGGGGCACCGGTGCGTTCAGGGAGCGCGCCGACGGGGCTCGATGAGTGAGCCGACGGGGCCCGATGAATGGGGCGACGGGCCCGATGAGTGAGCCGGTAGGGCTCGATTTGCCCCCTCGGGCATGGCGCCCGTACTCTTGACCGTCGGCGTGTCCACAGATGTCCGTCCGGATGTCCATTCGGACGCGCCACATCCCCGTAAACCTCATCCTTCCGGGCGCGGGGCGCCTCGGGAGAGGCCGTTCGTGTGTCGGGCGGCTGGACTGCGGGGGTGCCGTTCCCGAGCGAGAGAGTGAGATCCGCGTGTACGCCATCGTGCGCAGCGGTGGTCGCCAGCACAAGGTTGCTGTCGGCGACATCGTTGAGGTTGACAAGATTTCCACTGCCAAGGTTGGCGACACGGTCGAGCTCTCGACCCTGCTCGTTGTCGACGGCGACGCTGTGACCAGTGACCCGTGGGTGCTGGCCGGCATCAAGGTCCAGGCCGAGGTCGTGGACCACCACAAGGGCCAGAAGATCGACATTCTGCGCTACAAGAACAAGACCGGCTACCGCCGTCGTCAGGGCCACCGCCAGCAGTACACGGCGATCAAGGTCACTGAGATCCCCGCGGCTGCGAAGTAAGGGACTGAGGAGAGATGGCACACAAGAAGGGCGCATCGTCCACCCGTAACGGTCGTGACTCCAACGCTCAGCGCCTCGGCGTGAAGCGCTTCGGCGGTCAGGTCGTCAACGCCGGTGAGATCCTGGTCCGCCAGCGCGGCACGCACTTCCACCCGGGCTCGGGCGTCGGCCGTGGCAAGGACGACACGCTGTTCGCGCTGAACGCCGGTGCGGTCGAGTTCGGCACCAGCCGCGGCCGCAAGGTCGTGAACATCGTTCCGGTCGCCTGACACACCCCTTGAGGGCGGCCCGGTCTCGGGCTCAGGCGCCGTAGAGCGTTTCGCGAGGG
>NZ_AEJC01000141.1 GCF_000317595.1 Streptomyces ipomoeae 91-03
CTGACCGTGATCCCGAGGGACCGCAGGGCTGTTCGAGCGCCGGCTAGTGAGTCGCGGAGAGCCGCTCCCGAAGCCGCACCAGTGGCGGGGCCGCCCGGCGCATCAATGGCGGAGCCGCCCGGACGGTGACGTCGTGGTAGTAGTGCCGCCACGCAAAGACCCCGGCCGCCACGACGGCCACCCCCGCTCCGCCGACGACGATCGCCTGTCGAGGCACCCGCTCCTGCACGGAGTGCATCCGCGCGCGGGCCCGCCCCTTCACATCGGCCTTGGCGGCCAGTTCCTCGACGGTGTCCCCGAGCCGACTCCGCGTCATCTCGATCTGCCGCCGCAGTTCATCCGGTCCCTTGGCCCCCACCCACTCCTTGGGACCGCCGGAGGCACCCATGGCCATCATCATCGCCGTGCCCTTCCCTTGATCTCGTCCACATCGGCCTTGACGCTGTCGAGCGCCCGCTGCGGTTTGGGAGGCGTGGCCCGTCGCAGCTGGGCGCGCCCGGTCGCGGCCAGTACGGCGGCGATCACGAAGAGCACCGCCATGACGATCAGCGCGGCGGCCCAGATCGGCACCACCAGGTCCAGCGCGGCGACCCCGGCACCGGCCATGGTCATGAAGCCGACGTAGGCGACGGCGCCGGCCGCGCCGAGCAGCCCGCCGCCGCGCCCCGCGCGCCGGCCCTTCTCGGTCAGCTCCTCCTTGGCGAGGGCGACCTCCTGTCGTACGAGCAGGGAGAGCTGTTCGGTGGCCTGCCCGACCAGTTCGCCCACGGAGTGGTGGCCGTCGTGCCCGTCCGGCCCGGAACGCGCGGACGGCGCGGGCCTCGTTCGGGTGGTCCCGCTCATGGTGTCCCGCCTCCTCACATCTCGGGA
>NZ_AEJC01000142.1 GCF_000317595.1 Streptomyces ipomoeae 91-03
CCAGGCCGTTTTCGTCGCGGCGGGGCATTGCTTCCGGGCCGCCGCCCGCCCCGCCCGGCCCTGGAAGGCGGGTCGGCCAGGGCCCGGCGGGTGCAGGAGGCCTCAACCCGGAGTGCAGGTCGGGGTCCGCCCCCGCCGAGTGGTCGCAGAGCCAAGCCCGCTTCTCAGCGGCTTTCAGCACTTCCGCGTGTAACGGGCTGGGGGCCAGAGGCTGGTCCCGGGGGCGGCGGCCGATCCGCCATGGTCCGTGCCTGTCGGTGGAGCTGATCGGGAGCGTGCCCAGGTGCATGGGCACACATCAGGTCAGCCGTTTGCGCCCATCTTGAGGCCGATGTTGGAGGCGAACGTCGCCCACGTCTTGTTGGCGAACTTCTTGTTGAGCGCGTCCGGCACGGTCGGCTTGGTGACGAAGGCGCGGACACCGAGGTAGAGGTACCCGTTCTTCCGGTAGATGGTGAAGTAGATCCGGGAGCCCGCGCCGTCGAAGTGGCCCTTCTGCGCGATGAAGTGCCAGCCGTACTTGACGCCGGCGCGGTAGAACTTCACCGGGGCCTTACGGCAGCCAAAGGGCCCCGCTGCGCACGCCTTCAGGTTGATGAACGTGCCTTCGCGCGTGGGAAGCTTCTTCGGGGCGCCCTTGACCGGGAAGGTGCAGCCGCCGAAGCAGTTCTTCAGGGCCTTGAACGCCTTCGCCTCGGCGCCTGGCTTCGTCGCGTACTTCACGATCATGAAGTTGTACTTGTAGAGCAGACGCGACCCCGCCGCCGAGACGTCGGCGGCGGGCGCGGCGGGTGCGGCGGCGGGCGCGACCGGCGCCGCCAGGGCAGTCGCCGGAGCGGCAGGCTGGGCGTACGCGGGAGCGGTGACAGCAAGGCTGCCGACGGTCGCCACCGTGGCCAGGGTCAGCCCTAAAGTCTTATGCATGAGGTTCCTTTCTCCCCGTCTGGAATCGAAGCGATTCGAAGCGCGTCGAATCGAGCCCGATGGTCTCAGGCATCAGGCCGGCCGCGATATTGGCCCAAAGGGCAGGTCCCCGGCGTTTGCCCGGCTCATCCGATCCTGAGGTCGTCGCTGTTGACGTCCTGCTCTTCCCGCGTGCCCGCCAGGCCCCGCGCACCCAGCGCCGACGCCGCTTGTACGAAGCGAAGAAGTGGTCCGGCGAGATCGTCTGCGCCATCACCGACCTGCCTGCCGAGCAGGTCGACGCGGCCGCGATCGCTGCCTGGACCCGCGGGCCCCGGACCGTGGAGAACACCGTCCACTGGATTGGTGATGTCGTTTTCGGCGAAGGCAAGTCCCAGGTCGGAAGCCGCAACACACCCGCCGTGCCTGCCGCCGTCCGCGACCTGATCCGCCGCGCACTCAAACTCGCCGGGTACGTCAACACCTCCGCCGGTCGGCGAGCCCCGCACCGAACGCCACTGCGTCCTCGCCCTCTACGGCATCACATGAACAGCCGGACATCCGAGGCGAACACCGGAGCCCTGTCCACCCCCCGGAGCCCTGTCCACCCCCCTGACTCCTTTCAGCCTCGCCCCGACCCTGCCCGAAGGCCACATCGCGTTCGGTCCGTCGACCACAACTCTCCGACCTGGTCTTTCACTTGACGAACAGTCACGCACCGCCCTCGCGACCCGGCCCGGCTCTCCCTCCGCTTTCGAGCAAATCCTGTCCGAATCATTGACGTCTCCTGAGGGGCTCCGTACCTTGTGCCAGCAAGCGCTTACTTGAAACGATTCACGGCGCGGGACGCAACGTCGCGGGGAGGCTCAACCATGCAGCAAAACAGGAACGTTGAGAGGCGAACGATCCTCAAGGCGGCGGGAGCCTCACTGGCCGTCGCCGGGCTGGGGGCGACCGCCACGGCCTGCGGCGGCGGCAGCGGCACGGGGGACGGGACGGTGACGATCCGTTACGCCTGGTGGGGTGCGGAGGACCGGGCGGAGCGCATCAAGAAGACCATCGCGCTTTTCGAGAAGAAGTACCCGAAGATCAAGGTGAAGACGGACTTCCAGCCCTACCTCGACTTCTGGAAGAAGTTCAACACCCAGGCCTCCGGTGGAAATTCGCCGGACGTCTTCCAGAATGCCATCGGATTCCTGCGTAAATACGACGCGAAGAATATCCTGCTCGATCTCAGTGCACAGGTCGAGGCGGGCAATCTCTCGATGGACGGATTCAGAGCGGGCCTGGAGAAGTTCGGAGAGATCGACGGCAAGCTCCTCGGCGTTCCGGTCGGCTCCAACTCCATGGCCTTGGTGATCGACAAGCCCGTCTACACAAAGGCGGGCGTCAAGCCGGAGCAGGGCTGGACCTGGGACGACTACGACGCGGCGATGAAGAAGATCCACGACAAGACGGGCCGCGCCGGTGACACCGGTCCGTACAACATCATGTACCTCTACGACCTCTACCTGCGCCAGAACGGCAAGGCGTTCTTCACCGAGGACGGGCTCGGTTTCACCGAGGCGGATCTGAAGACCTGGTGGGCGAAGGCCGAGAAGGCGGTCGAGGAGGGCTTGTACGCCGACCAGAAGAAGGTCGCCCAGATCAAGCCCAAGTCGGCCTTGGCCGCCGAACTCTCCGGTGGCGAGTTCACCTGGGACAACTTCACCATCCGCTACACCTCCGAGGGCAAGAGCGAGTACGGCCTGGCTCCCATCCCGACCACGGACGGCAAGAAGACCGGCCAGTACCTCGGCTCGCTCATGCTCAGCGCGTCCAAGCGCACCCAGCACCCCAAGGAAGTCGCCCAGTTCATCAACTTCATGGTGCACGACCCCGAGGTCGCCACGATCATGGGCTACGACCGCGGTGTGCCCGCTACGCAGGCCCAGTACGACGCTTTCAAGCCGACCGATCCGGTCAACAAGGCGATCGCCGAGTACGAGCAGTCCCTCGTCGACGCGGGCGTCCTGGAGCCCATCACCCCGCACCCGAACGGCGCGGACATCTGTGAGGCCGCGTTCCTGCGCATCGGCGAGGAAATCGGTCTGGGCAAGCGCTCGGTGGACGACGCCGTCAAGCAGTTCTTCACCGAGTCGAAGACGGCTCTCGGCACCTGATGGGAACCACCGTGACACACGCCCCTGCGATGGAGGGCCTGTCCAAGGACCAGGGCCCCGAGCCGCGGCACGGTCCGGTGAAATCCTCGCGCCCCGCCGCACTCAAGCGGCGGGGCCGCCGGGAGACCCTGGCCGGCTATCTCTTCATGTCCCCGTGGATCGCCGGTTTCCTGCTGCTGACAGCGGGCCCGATGGTCGCCTCGCTCTACTACGCCTTCACCGACTACAACCTCTTCGACGCGCCCAAGTGGATCGGCCTCGACAACTTCTCCGAGATGTTCGCCGATCCGCGCTGGCGCCACTCGGTGCAGGTGACGTTGTGGTATGTCGTGGTCGGTACGCCGCTCAAGCTGCTCGCCGCCCTCGGGGTGGCGCTGCTGCTGGCCCAGAAGCGGCGCGGGCAGGCCTTCTACCGGGCCGCCTTCTACGCGCCGTCGCTGATCGGGGCGAGCGTCTCCATCGCGATCGTGTGGAAGGCGATCTTCTCGGACGACGCCATCGTCGACCGCACGCAGAAGCTCTTCGGAGTGGACGTCGGCGGCTGGAGCGGCGACCCCGACATGATCATCTACAGCCTGGTGGCGCTCACCGTCTGGCAGTTCGGCGCCCCCATGGTCATCTTCCTCGCCGGTCTCAAGCAGGTCCCGCGTGAGCTGTACGAGGCGGCCGAGGTGGACGGGGCGGGCAAGTGGCGGCGGTTCTGGAGCATCACCCTGCCGATGATTTCCCCGGTTCTCTTCTTCAACGTTCTGCTGGAGACCATCCACTCCTTCCAGATCTTCAGCTCGGCGTACATCGTCGGCGGCGGTGCCGGAGGCAACGCCTGTGGTCCGGCGGACGGTTCGATGGTCTATACCTGTTATCTCTACGTCCAGGGCTTCGAGAACAGCCGCATGGGTCTGGCCTCCGCGATGGCCTGGCTGTTGCTGATCGCGGTCGCCCTGGTGACGGCGGTGCTGTTCTGGTCCCAGAAGCGCTGGGTGCACTACGAGGAGGGTGCCTGATGAGCTCCCCCAATCTCTCGACTTCGCTCGACCCGGGGGTGCCCCCATCGGCCACCGAGATCACCCCGCCCCCGTCCGCGAAGGCCGGTGCTCTCCAGCGCAAACTGCCCGGTTCCCTCGCCTGGCACATCGGCTCCCTGTTGATCCTCGCGGTGATCCTCTACCCGGTGATCTGGGTCGTCGGCGGCTCGTTCAAGAAGAGCGAGGACATCGTCGGCAGCCTGGACCTCTTCCCGGGCGACCCGATCATCTCGAACTACACGGGGCTCTCTGACGGCATCGCCGACATCCCGATCTCCACGTTCTTCCTCAACTCCCTCACGCTCGCCGTCGGTTCGGTGATCGGGATCCTGGTGTCCTGCTCGCTGACCGCGTACGCCTTCGCGAAGATCAGGTTCGCGGGCCGCAATCTGCTCTTCACCCTGATGATCGGCACCCTCCTGTTGCCCTACCACGTGCTGCTGATCCCGCAGTACGTGCTGTTCCGCAACATGGACGCGATCGACACCTACACCCCGCTCCTGCTCCCGAAATACCTGGCCACGGAGGCGTTCTTCGTCTTCCTGATGGTGCAGTTCATGCGGAACCTGCCCAAGGAACTCGACGAGGCGGCCCGGCTCGACGGCTGCGGCCACTTCCGGATCTACTGGTCGATCGTGCTGCCGCTGTGCCGGCCCGCGCTCATCACCAGCGCGATCTTCACCTTCATCAACGCCTGGAACGACTTCATGGGCCCGCTGATCTATGTGAATACGCCCGACAAGTACACGGTCTCGCTCGGTCTGAAGATGTTCGTGGATCAGGACGCCGTGGCCAACTACGGCGGCATGATCGCGATGTCGCTGGTGGCCCTGCTGCCGGTGCTCGCCTTCTTCCTGGCCTTCCAGCGCTATCTGATCGACGGCATGGCCACGTCCGGTCTGAAGGGCTGAGGTGAGCCGACCATGGCCCAGGGGCGAGCGAAGGCCTCCACCAAGGCGCGCGGGGAGTCCCTGCTCGCCGAGCGGTTCGCGCTGTTCGCCGAGTGTCTGCTCACCGGTGTGTGGATCACGGTGGCCTCGCTGCCGCTGGTGACCTACCCCGCCGCGTTCGCCGCCGGTTCCCGGCATCTCCGGCGCCGTACGGCCCATGTGGGCGGCGGCTGGCGGGAGTTCGCCGCCGACTTCCGTACGGCGGTGCGCGGCGGCTGGCTCGTCGGGCTCGCCGGGTGGGCGGCGCTCGCGGCGGTGTGGGTGGACGTCCAGGCCGTA
>NZ_AEJC01000143.1 GCF_000317595.1 Streptomyces ipomoeae 91-03
ACAGCCCTTCTGCTTATCCTGACGAACATGCTGACCATCACCCAGGCCCTCGTCGACCAGATCGTCGCCCACGCCCGCAAGGACCACCCCGACGAGGCGTGCGGCGTCGTCGCGGGCCCTGCGGGCTCGGACCGCCCCGAGCGCTTCATCCCGATGCTGAACGCGGCCATGTCGCCCACGTTCTACGAGTTCGACTCGGGCGATCTGCTCAAGCTCTACCGCGAGATGGACGACCGCGACGAGGAGCCGGTGGTCATCTACCACTCCCACACGGCCACCGAGGCCTACCCCTCCCGCACCGACATCTCGTACGCCAACGAACCGGGCGCCCACTACGTCCTCGTCTCCACCGCCGACACCGACGGACTCGGCGACTTCCAGTTCCGCTCGTACCGCATAGTCGAGGGCGAGGTGACGGAGGAGGAGGTCCGGATCGTGGAGACGTACGAGGCGTGATCGTGGAGGCACTCCGCCGGACCGCGGGTCTCATTCCCCGGCTGGATTCCGTCCGGCATGTGGGATCACATTCCGGGACCCGGACCGGGAATCGATACGATGAGCGCATGGTTCTTGACGACGTGAGCGAGAAGACGCCGGGCGCACTGCTCGTGGCGCGGCTGCACGTCGACCTGTGCAGGCTTGCCAGCGCCATCTGTTGACGCCGATCCAGCCGCCGTACGGCCGTGAGCCGCGGCGCCATCCACCTGTGTGACCACGCACTTCCGCGCTGCCGCGCGCCCACCCGACCACTCCCGACAGGAGCCGCAAACCATGGCCATCGAGGTCCGCATCCCCACCATCCTCCGCCAGTACACCGACGGTCAGAAGGCGGTGGAGGGAGCCGGTGCCACCCTCGCCGACCTGTTCGCCGACCTCGAGACCCGCCACGCGGGCATCCAGGCCCGCATCGTGGACGGCGGTGAGCTGCGCCGCTTCGTCAACGTCTACCTGAACGACGAGGACGTCCGCTTCCTGGAGGGCATCAACACCAAGCTGTCCGACGGCGACAACGTGACCATCCTGCCGGCGGTGGCCGGCGGCATGGCCTGACCGGCCCCCGATCAACCATGCGCTACGACTCCCCGCTGGCCGCGGTGGGCAACACCCCTCTGGTGCGCCTGCCGCGGCTCTCGCCGTCCGCCGACGTCCGTATCTGGGCGAAGCTGGAGGACCGCAACCCGACGGGTTCGGTCAAGGACCGCCCCGCCCTGCACATGATCGAACAGGCGGAGAAGGACGGCCGTCTGACGCCCGGCTGCACGATCCTGGAGCCCACCTCGGGCAACACCGGCATCTCCCTCGCCATGGCGGCGAAGCTCAAGGGCTACCGCATGGTCTGCGTCATGCCCGAGAACACCTCCCAGGAGCGGCGTGACCTGCTCGGCATGTGGGGCGCCGAGATCATCTCGTCCCCGGCGGCCGGCGGCTCCAACACGGCGGTACGGGTGGCGAAGGAACTCGCCGCCGAGCACCCCGACTGGGTGATGCTCTACCAGTACGGCAACCCCGACAACGCGGGCGCGCACTACGCGACGACGGGCCCGGAGATCCTCGCGGACCTCCCCTCGATCACCCATTTCGTGGCGGGCCTCGGCACCACCGGCACCCTGATGGGCGTCGGCCGCTTCCTGCGTGAGCACAAGCCGGACGTCAAGATCGTCGCCGCCGAGCCCCGCTACGACGACCTCGTCTACGGCCTCCGCAACCTCGACGAGGGCTTCGTACCCGAGCTGTACGACGCGTCGGTCCTGACGACGCGCTTCTCAGTCGGCTCCGCCGACGCGGTGACCCGCACTCGCGAGCTCCTCCAACAGGAGGGCATCTTCGCGGGCGTCTCGACGGGGGCCGCGCTGCATGCCGCGATCGGTGTCGGAAAGAAGGCCGTGAAGTCCGGCGAGCCGGCCGACATCGTCTTCGTCGTGGCCGACGGCGGCTGGAAGTACCTCTCCACGGGCGTCTACACGGCCGCGACAACGGAGGAGGCCATCGAGACGCTACAGGGCCAGCTTTGGGCATAGCGGCCGCGCCGCGAAAGGGCTGCGCCGCTGCGCCGGGCGCCTACTGGCTCGGGGGGGGGGATAACTTGTCGCCCTGCTTCTTCTGCACCTTGTCCAGGGCGGCGGTCAGTTCGTCGTACGTCTTCGGCGTGGACTTGACGCCCACCTCGGCGAAGACGTCCTTGCGCCAGTTGGCGACCCGGCCGCCGGCGTAGTACGGGACGCCGTAGGTCTTGCCCTCATAGGTGACGGAGGCCTTGAGGCCGTCCAGCCAGGCGCCCGCGTTGTCGAACTTCGCCGGGTCGACGGGGGCGAAGGCGCCCTTGACCATGTAGGCGAGCATCTCGGTGTTGCCCATCTCGACCACGTCGGGGGCCTTGTCGGTGGCGAGGACGGCGTCGAGCTTGGCGTTCT
>NZ_AEJC01000144.1 GCF_000317595.1 Streptomyces ipomoeae 91-03
TCCGGGGTGGTTCGGGGGCGGAGCTTCAGGCCGTGACCCGCTCCCGGTCGGCTCCCTCGCGCGGAGTGCGGGTGCCGAGGAGTTCGGTCGGGGTCTTGTGGGTCTCGCGGGCCGTGAGGGCCGCGAGGACCGGCGGGACGCACAGGGCCGCGGTGAAGAGGGCCACCGCGGACCAGTCGTCGCCGGCGGGGCCGGCTATCTGCGCGGCGAAGGTGACGGCGAAGCCGGCGATCGCGAAGCCGATCTGGGTGCCGATGGCCATGCCGGACAGCCGGACCCGGGTGGCGAACATCTCGCCGTAGAAGGAGGGCCAGATGCCGTTCGCCGCGCTGTAGACGACACCGAAGGTGATGATGCCGAGGATCAGGACCAGCGGATAGGCGCCGGTGGAGATCGCCCACAGGTAGACGAACATCATCGCCGCGCTGCCGGCCGAGCCGATCAGGAACACCGGGCGGCGGCCGACGCGGTCGGAGAGCGTGGCCCACAGCGGGATCGCGCCGAGCGCCACCAGGTTGGCCAGCGCCCCCACCCACAGCATGGAGGAGCGGGACAGACCGACGGAGTCACTCGTGCCGTACGCCAGCGCCCACACCGTGAAGATCGTGGAGACCGAGGCGACCAGCGCGCCCGCGATCACCCGCAGCACGTCCGCCCAGTGCTCGCGCAGCAGCACCGCCAGCGGCAGCTCGGCGACGCCCTCGGACGCGGACTGCTGCCGGGTGAAGGCCGGGGTCTCCTCCAGCGTGCGCCGGATGACATAGCCGACGACGGCGACCGCGATGCTCAGCCAGAACGGGATCCGCCAGCCCCAGGACAGCAGCTGGTCCTCGGGGAGCGCGGCGATCGGGATGAAGACCAGGGTCGCGAGCAGCTGCCCGCCCTGGGTGCCGCTCAGGGTGAAGCTGGTGAAGAAGCCCCGCCGGTGCGCCGGTGCGTGCTCCAGCGTCATCGAGTTGGCGCTGGCCTGTTCGCCGGCCGCCGAGATGCCCTGGAGGACGCGGCAGAGCACCAGGAGCACCGGGGCGAGGGTGCCGACCTGGTCACGGGTGGGCAGACAGCCGATCAGGAACGTCGACAGGCCCATCAGGATGAGGGTGAAGACCATGATCTTCTTACGGCCCAGCCGGTCGCCGAAGTGGCCGAGGAACAGCGCGCCGATCGGCCGCGCCGCGTACGCGACACCGAACGTGGCCAGCGACAGCAGCGTCGCGGTGGCCGGGTCGGACTCGTCGAAGAAGATCTCGGGGAAGATCAGGGCCGCTGCGCTGCCGTAGATGAAGAAGTCGTAGTACTCCAGGGCGCTGCCGATCCAGGCGGCCATGGCGGCCTTCTTGGGCTGGCCGGGCGGCGCGGCGTCGGGGGTGGGGACTGACACGGGTGCTCCTTCGAGGGAACTCCAACCTACGTGGAGTGAGCGGAGAGGGGAGGAGCCGGATCCCTGGGGTGACGGGTCGGCCGCGCCGGGTGCTTGCTGTCCCGGCTAATTAACCCACTGGGTAGTTAGTAGCGGTTGGCTAGGGATGTTGCGCCGACGTTTCCCGGCTGTCAAGGGGGTGTGCCGATGTCGGGAGCGTGTGCCGAGTGCCTGTCCAAGTCGTCGAAGGGCCGTCCAAGTCGTCGAAGGGCAGTCCAGGTCGTCGAAAGGTGTGGGGCGTCAGTCCGTCGCCCGGTCCGCCGTCAGGTAGGCGATCACCATGTCGCCGAGCATCGCGCGGTAGTGCTCGCGTCCGGCGGGGGCGACCAGGTCGCGGCCGAAGAGCGCGCCGAAGGTGTGCCGGTTGGCGACCCGGAAGAAGCAGAACGCGCTGATCATCGCGTGCAGGTCGACCGCGTCCACGTCGGCCGTGAACAGCCCCGAGGCCCGGCCCGCCTCCAGGATCCGGCGGATCACGTCGAGCGCCGGCGAGCCGATCTTCGCCAGCGCCTCGGAGGAGGCGATGTGCTCCGCCTCGTGGATGTTCTCGATGCTGACCAGGCGGATGAAGTCGGGGTGCGCCTCATGGTGGTCGAACGTCAGCTCGCACAGCCGGCGAATGGCCGCGACCGGGTCCAGATGCTCGACGTCCAGCTCCTGCTCGGCATCGCGGATCACGGAGTACGCGCGCTCCAGCACCGCCGTGAACAGCTGCTCCTTGCCGCCGAAGTAGTAGTAGATCATCCGCTTCGTGGTGCGGGTGCGGGCGGCGATCTCGTCCACCCGGGCCCCCGCGAACCCGGCGCGGGCGAACTCCTGGGTCGCCACGTCGAGGATCTCGGCCTTCGTGCGGGCCGCGTCCCGCAGTCGCCCGTTCGGTCGTGCCGGTTCTTCGACGCTGGTCATCGGGTTCCTTCGGGCGAGTGCGGCCGGTGCCCGTGATTGTAAGAGAAGTGCTTGGGGCGGTGGGCTTCCCTTTGCCGCCGGACGGCTGCTATCACTAACGTACTAGTTCGTACATTAGATTTCCTGAAGCGTCTGAGGAGGGCCGACCGTGGCCAAGGACTCGTATCTCGTCGGCCTCATCGGCTCCGGCATCGGGCCCTCGCTCAGCCCCGCCCTGCATGAGCGCGAGGCCGACCGGCAGGGTCTGCGCTATCTGTACCGGCTGATCGACATCGACGTCCTCGGCGTCGGGCCTCAGGCCGTGGGCGATCTGCTGCGTGCCGCCCGTGACCTGGGCTTCGACGGGCTGAACATCACCCACCCCTGCAAGCAGCTCGTCATCGAACACCTCGACGGGCTCGCCCCGCAGGCCGCCGCGCTCGGCGCGGTCAACACCGTCGTCTTCGAGGACGGCGGCCGGGCCATCGGCCACAACACGGACGTCACCGGCTTCGCCGCGTCCTTCGCCCGCGGGCTGCCCGACGCCCCGCTGGAGAAGGTCGTACAGCTCGGCGCCGGGGGCGCGGGCGCGGCCGTCGCCCACGCCATGCTCACGCTGGGCGCCGGGCGGATCACCGTCGTGGACGCGATGCCGGATCGGGCGACCGACTTGGCGACCGGGCTCAACCGGCACTTCGGTGCGGGACGTGCCGTGGCCGCGACGCCGGACTCCCTGCCCGGACTGCTGGCCGAGGCCGACGGCGTCGTCCATGCGACGCCGACCGGGATGGCCGCGCACCCGGGGCTGCCCTTCGCCGCCGAGTTGCTGCATCCCGGGCTGTGGGTGGCGGAGGTGGTGTACCGGCCGTTGGAGACGGAGTTGTTGCGGGCCGCCCGGGGGGTGGGGTGCGCGACCCTGGACGGGGGTGGGATGGCTGTGTTCCAGGCTGTGGACGCGTTTCGGTTGTTCACGGGGCTTGAGCCGGACGTCGCGTCGATGGTGGCGGACATCGGGGAGTTGGCCGGGGTCGCGGGGGCCCGTAACTGAGCGCCGTTGGGGGTCTGTCGTGTGTCGGCTGCGGGTTGTTCGTGGCCGGTCGCTCCCCCACTCCCGACTGCTTCCCCACTCTCGACTTCTCCCCCACTCTCGACTTCGCTCGAGCGGGAGGTACCCCATGAGAGGGAGGGGCCCCATCGCGGCGGAGCCGCACAGCGCCACAGCCCCGCGCGCCTGAAGGGGCTGCGCCCCTTCAAAGGGCGCTGCACTGCACCTTTGGAAGGAGAAGCATGCGTACCTCCATCGCCACCGTCTCCCTCAGCGGGTCCCTCACCGAGAAGCTCACCGCCGCCGCTCGGGCCGGGTTCGACGGGGTCGAGATCTTTGAGAACGATCTGCTGGCCAGTCCGCTCACCCCCGAGGACATTCGGGCCCGGTGTGCCGATCTGGGGCTGAGTATCGATCTCTACCAGCCGATGCGGGACATCGAGGCCGTGCCGGCGGACGAGTTCGAGCGCAATCTGCGTCGTGCCCGGCACAAGTTCGAGCTGATGCGGCGGCTGGGGGCCGACACCGTGCTGGTGTGCTCCAGTGTTCATCCGCTCGCCGTGGACAATGACGCCCTCGCCGCCCATCATCTGCGCCAACTCGCCGATCTCGCCCAGGACTTCGGTATTCGGGTGGCGTACGAGGCGCTGGCCTGGGGGCGGCATGTCAGTACGTACGACCATGCCTGGCGCATCGTCGAGGCTGCCGATCACCCCGCGCTCGGGACCTGCCTCGACAGTTTTCACATCCTCGCGCGGGGCTCCGATCCGAAGAGGATCGCGGACATCCCCGGGGAGAAGATCTTCTTCCTCCAGCTGGCCGACGCGCCGCTGATGGCCATGGATGTGCTGCAGTGGAGTCGGCACTACCGGTGCTTCCCGGGACAGGGCGGCTTCGACATCGCAGGGCTCGTCAAGCAGGTGATGGCAGCCGGATACGACGGGCCGCTCTCCCTGGAGGTCTTCAACGATGTGTTCCGGCAGGCCGAGGCCGGGCCCACCGCCGTGGACGCGCATCGTTCGCTGCTGATGCTCCAGGAGACGGCCGGGCTCGTCGCGCTGCCGGAGCCGGTCGTGCCCACGGGGATCGCCTTCACCGAGCTCGTGACCCCGGACGCCGAACCGGTGGGCGCGCTGCTCGGTGCCCTCGGCTTCGCCCGGACCGCCCGGCATCGCGGCAAGCCGGTGGACCTGTGGGAGCAGGGCGAGGCCCGGGTCCTGGTCAACACCGGTCCGGCCGCCCGGCGTGACGGCACCCAGCTCGCCGCGATCGGGCTGGAGTCACCGGACCCGGTCGGCGCCGCCCATCGCGCCGAGGCACTGCTCGCCCCCGTCCTGCCACGTCGGCGCGGCCCCGAGGACGTCGTCCTCGACGCGGTGGCCGCCCCCGACGGCACCGAACTCTTCTTCTGCGCCTCCACCGAGGGCTCGGCCGCGCCCGGCCACGGTGGCACCCCTGCTGAGCCCCGGCTCCCCAGCTGGACACATGACTTCCGGCCCGTCAGTCACGCCCGGCCCGCCCGGCAGCACATCCGCCGCGTCGACCATCTCGCCCTCACCCAGCCCTGGCACCAGTTCGACGAGGCGGCGCTCTTCCACCGCACGGTGCTCGGCCTCGACGCCCGTGAGAGCGTCGATGTCGCCGACCCGTACGGACTGTTCCGCAGCCGGCCGGTGAGCAACGCCGACGGCAGTGTCCGTATCGCCCTCAGCGTGGGGCCCGCCCCGAGCGACGACGCCGCCCGCGCCCAGCACATCGCCCTGGCCACGGATGACGTCGTCGCCGCCGCCCGTGCGTTCCGCGCGGCGGGGGGACGGCTGTTGGCGGTGCCCGCGAACTACTACGACGACCTGGCCGCCCGGTTCGAGTTCGACGAAGGCGAGCTGGAGACGTACCGCGAACTCGGCATCCTCTACGACCGGGACACGAACGGGGAGTTCCGGCACTGCTACACCGAGACCGTGGGGCGCGTCTTCTTCGAGCTGGTCCAGCGGGACGGCGGCTACCGGGGCTACGGGGCCCAGAACGCACCCGTACGACTCGCCGCCCAGCACGTCCAACGTCCCGTCAGGTGAGGGGAGCCACGATCGGGCACCGATGGCGCGCCCGCGCCCAGGGGTGCCGGGCAAAGGCATGACCGGCGGTCCGGTCGGCCGACGCGGTCACTGGCGGCTGACCGTGCGTGTCACGCCCGTGACCACCGTCGTCGCCAGGATCCAGCCGGTGATGACGAGGACGTACGACAGCCACTGCGCCCACCCCTCGGGCGCGTACGCGCGTTCCTGGCCGAAGTCGATGATCGGCAGGAGCAGGTCGAGGGTGAAGAAGACGGGGTTGAACTGCGGGGCCTCGTCCGCCTTCAGCGGGGCCGGCCGGTGCAGCGCGTACGCGATGGAGCCGACCGCCATCAGCGACAGCAGCCACACGGCGGCGCGGAGGGGGCGGAAGCCGTAGCCGACGGTGGCGTCCTGGACGTAGCCCCAGAGCCGGCCGTACCAGGCGAGGGTCGCGCGGTGGCGGCGCTGCTTGGCGAGTTGGACACGGCGGGCCGCGGCGTCGTCGCCGATGCGGCGGTACGCCTCGGTCAACTGCTCGTAGGCGTAGGGGACATAGCCGTCGCCGTCCCGTTCCACCATGGGCAGCCGCTGGACCGCCGGCTCGTGCGGCAGCAGTGTGGTGTAGGTGAGGTGGTTCAGTAACACCTTGTCCGGCAGGATGTCCGGCTCCAGGAACAGGACCTCTATCTGGGAGCGGCGCAGATTGAGGACGCCCTCGATCCGCGGGCCCCTGCGCAGCCAGAGTTCGCTCACGGTGCCGCTGCTCACCCGCAGGACCGTGCCGCCGGGGTTCGACAGACGCGCGTACGACATCTCCAGGCGGCCCTCGATGCGGGCGCCGCGCAGATCGATCCGGCCGTGTGCCCTCGCGTGTCGCATCAGGACGTCGGAGCTGGCGCTCAGGCGCTCCGCCCTGAGCACCGTGCCGCCCCGATGGTTGAGGTCGGCGTGCATGAGGTCGATCATGCCGTTGACGGTGGCGTCGTTGAGTCTGATCTCGCCCTGCGCACGCAGCCCGGGAGCGCACAGGTCGTCGCCGATCTCCGCCTGGTTGAGCTGGAGCACGGGCTCGCCGTCCTCCGCCCCCGTGAACTCGGCCCGCTGCAGATACAGCGCCCCCGCGATCTGCGCCCCGCCCAGCCGCAGCGGTCCCCGGAACCGGCACTCGGTCATCCGGAGGCTGCCGTCCACCCGTATCCGCGCCGAACGCAGACCGGGGAACACCGACTTGTTGAGCTTGACGTAGTGCAGCTGGGCGCCCGACCAGTCGGGGACGGCGTCGAAGTGGCAGTGGCTCATCCGGATGACACAGTCGGCCGTGGCGTACCGAAGGTCCAGCGCGCCCGTGATCCGCGCGCCGGAGATCTTCAACGCGGCGACCTCGCCCTCCTCCTGGGGAACCGTCAGCAGCAGGGCCCGCAGCACACTCGCCCGTACGGTCCGCTCCGGACCCCATGCCTCCCCGTCCGTCGCCTCCTCGTCCTCGCTCGTACGGAAGTCCACGGCGACGCCCCGTGGAAAGGCCTCCCACACGCGCCGCTCGGCCGCTGTCAGCTCGTCGATGATCATCACTGGGGACTCTCGCCCGGAATGGTTGTAGCTGTCAACCGTCCGGGCGAGGGCCCCGATTCACTCCGTGGGTGTTCCGGTCATCAGTGACCCCACGCCTCCCCGTGGGCCCGGTGCGCGTCCGTCAGGCCGTTCACGAAGAACCGCTCGTAGTACTCGTTCTCGACGTGATGGACCTGGAGCCACACGCCGGGGACGTGGATCGCGTCCGTGTGGGCCGGGAAGCGGCCATGGGTGCGCAGGACGTACTCGCAGACGTCCCGGGCGCAGTCGATCACCCGCTGGTCGTACTCGCCGGCCTCGGTGAGATAGCGCTGCCCGTAGTCCTCGCGGTAGATCCGGGCGAAGACGTCCCGGTCGGTGTAGATGCCGTCGCGGCCGAACTTCCTGGCGATGATCTTCTCTACGGCGTCCGACATCGTCGGGTACGTGGGCGGGCAGGCGGCGGCGATGAGGGGTTCGCCGTCGGGGGAGCGGAGGCCGACCGGGTGCGAGCGCACGGCGGCGTACTTCGGCAGGGGGATGTGCCAGCGCCACACATCGGCGAGTTTCCAGCGCGGGGTGACGAAGTCGAAGCCGAGCATCCTGCCGTACGCGCGGGAGAACTTCGGGTCGCCGAGGGCGATCTGCGGGTTGATGGAGCCGTGGATCCAGGCGCCCAGGCCCATCGCCTCGGCGGTGAGCATCAGATTCTGCAGCAGCAGATCCGCCTCGATCTGGGTGCGCATCGGGCCGAGGGCGCCGAGCGGCAGCTTCACGTCCTTGTTGAGGAAGCCGTTCCGCACCCACTTCCTCACCCCGGCGGGACGGTAGAAGTTGCGGTCGTCCACGAAGGTGGGTCGGGCCCCGTCCGGCTGTGTGAGCAGATACATCAGGGCGTTGACGTACTGGTGGGAGAGATCCACCACCGGAAACAGCAGCGTCGTTCCGGGGAGATTGGACAGGAACCGGTTCGAGTCGAGGTACGCCGGGAAGTCCCGCTGGTCCGGCTTCACGTCCAGGCGGTGGTCCAGGACCCTCACCTTGGCCCGGCGCGCCCGTGCCACCAGGGTCTCGGCGTCGAACGGCTCGTGCGGCGCGGGCTCCAGCCTGCGCAGGAAGTAGGTGCCGGTGTCGTTGACGAGGAAGAAGTGGGTGCCCTGCGCGTTGTCCGGGCTCCCGGCGGTACGGCCCGTCATCGTCAGGTTGGGCTTGGACATGATCGGGGTGCCGTTGTCCGGGTCCTCGAAGGGCCGGTCGGGCATGGTCAGCCCCGTGGAGCCGGTGATCGCTATCAGCACCGCCTCCTCCAGCTCCGAAAGAGGCTGCGCCTTGTGGGTGGACGTGTAGGTCATGGTCCCGGCGGACACCCGGGCGCCCCGGCTCACCCGGTGCGTACGGCGTCGCCACACCGTGCGGAGCAGGGGCCGCGCGAAGAGATCGGCGAGCCCGGGGTGGGTGGTGGTGGTCGTGCCGGCGAGACCGGACAGCGTGTCGGCGTCGGCCAGGCCCAGCCCCCCGTCGAATGCGGCCCCGCCGAACGGCTCCTCGGCCGCGGGCACCCCGGACTGGTTGTCGGTGAAGGTCATGCTGTTCCCCCGTTGTGTTCCGGACCCGGGGTGCGACACACCCCGGGTCGTGTGTCACGGCGTCATGGTGAACCGCCGTTGTCGCTCATCGGCCGTACCGTCCGCCACGGTGCGAAGGCGCTCGCCCCGCGCGGCAGCAGCGGCGCCAACTCCGGGCAGTGGCGCAGGACGACGGAGTTCATGCCGCCCTTCTCGACCCAGTCGATACCGAGCGGTGTGTAGACCTCCGGCCGGTAGTCGACCGTCAGGAAGCGGTCGCTCTGCAGCCGTCGGCTGGCCATCAGGACGAAGATCCGGAACGCGGTGTCGCTGAAGCCGAAGCCCTCCGGCGGGTTCTCCGCGAACAGCCCGACCACCGTGTCGATGTCGTCGACGTCCCGGTAGACGTCCTTCAGCCGCGCCACCGTCTCCGCGTTCCCCGTCAGCTCCTCGAACGAACGGATCCGCGGCATGTGCAGCCCGGCCCGGAAGTCGTTGTAGCGCGGCACACCCCGCCGCCGCGTACGGACGAGGTCGACCACCGACAGGTCGATGATCTCCCCGTCGCGCTCGAAACGCTGGAGCGAGCGCGGGAAGTTGTGCAGCGTGATCGCACCCGGGTGGGCGATCCCGAACGAGTACAGCGCGTTCGCGAGCCCCGTCTTGCGGATCTGTGCCTCGGCCGCCCCGCCCTGGATGTCCAGGAAGCCCACCGTCTCCAGCCGCCGCCCGAACTGGTGCTCGCGCAACTCGTAGTCGTCCGGGATCAGCGGATGCATGCGGTAGACGGTGACGAAGTCCTCGGTGAGCGAGTACGGCGCCGCGTGATGGTCCGGGAGCGTCTTCGGGATGCCGGTCAGCGAGTGCGCCTCGAACAGCCACAGCCCCAGCCGGTTGAGCCAGTTGTCGGGCGGGCCCTCCCAGTTGGTGTGCAGCGCGAGGTCGATCGCCTCGGTGGCGAGGATCGCCGGGGTCCACTCCACGGTGTGGATCTTCGCGATCAGCGCCGAGACCACCAGCCGGGCCGTGTGGTAGATCTTCTCCTCGCTCATCGACGGGTACTCGGCGCGCAGCGCGTCGCACACCGCGTTGTGCTCGCGGGCGAACAGCGTGTGCATCGCGCTGAGCCCCATCCACCAGCTCTCGTTGAACCCGGTGAGCGGAATCCCGTTGCCGCTCATCGGCAGATGCCCGTCCTCCAGCCGGAGTTTGGCGCCCCCGTCCGGCTCGCGCAGGAACCGCGCCGTCTGCTCGTCCGCGCCGTACACCTCGGAGCCGTCCCACCAGTGCGAGGCGCTGTTGGCGAACAGGATCGGCGGCCTGCCGGGCCGCTCGATGCCCTCGTTCTCCGCGAACCGCATCACGCGTTCCGTCGGCCCGCCCGGCACGTTCTGCCAGCTACCGTTGAAGCCGGGCGGCAGCGGCACCTCCACACTGCGGTCGCCGGTCTTGTACCGGCGGTGGTTGACCCAGTCGTGCACCTGGAACTGGATCCACGCCGCCGCCAGCACGTTCAGCGAGGTCGCCGGTACGAAGCTCTCGCGGTGCAGCAGCTGCCGGCTGACGGTCACCGGGTTCGGCGTGTCGAAGAGGTCGGGCCGGTAGTCCGGCTTGAGGTTCCGTCCGAAGGCGGCACCCACGGCACCCATCCGCGGCTCCGACAGATCGTTGTACGTCCCGTCGTACGACCGCTCCGTGCGCAGCCGCTCCGGAATCGGCTCCGGTACGGGCTCGGCCCTCGGCGGCGCCTCGCGCACCTCGGTGTCGATCAGATTCAGCCGCCGCAGCACCCGCCGCACGAACACCAGGTTCAGCAGGCTCAGCGACACCGGCAGCCGATGCCAGGGGACGTACCGGTTCAGCAGCCCGAAGGCGGCACCCACGGGACGGCCGAGCACCTTGTTGCGCAAGGGTTCCTCGGTGACGAAGCGCAGCCCGAGGCGATGCGCGCCGCTCGCCTGGTACCCGGTCTTCCGCGCCCGGTTGATGTTCCCCAGTGGCCGGAAATCGTCGGTCGTGTACCACGGATTGAAGGTCAGATCCTCGATCCGCCGCGCCGCCGCCCGTGCCTCCGCGCCGTCCAGTTCCTGACGCGGGAGGGTGAGCCGGGCGATCGGCACCGCCGGCGCCACCGTCTCCTGCCACTCCACCGCCGCGTCCTCGACCGGCGTACGCCGCTCGTCCACATACCGCTGTACGCACAGGTCGAACGCCACATCCGCCTGACCCAGCCGCCCCGCGAACTCACGGTGCAGGAAGTCCGGGTCTCGCCGGTCGGACGCGGACGCGGAGGGCGTGCCGTGCGCGGGCCGCAACAGATAGCGCACCGGCCCGGCGTCACCCCACAGAATGGCCCCGCGACTCCAATAGGTCTCGGTGGCGAGGGAGTCGACGGACCGTCGGACGGCGTCCTGCACGTTCCGCCGCATCCGGATGGCCGTCTTCACCCCCACGGCCAACGGCAGCTTCACGAACAGCCCGAACGCCTTCTGCAACGGGCTCCGCGCCCCCGCCATGGCCTTGGCGAACGCCACGAACTCACGCGCGTCGCTCGCGTGCGACACCGGATAACTGGTGGCCAGCAGATCATGACTCTCGTCCTGCGAGACCCGTACGCGTACGGCCACGCCCCGCAGGTCGGGCGAGCCGTCGCCCTGCCGGACGCCGCTGGCGTTCGACAGCCGGACCGTCGCCGGATAGTCGGCGCCGGGCTGGGCGAAGCCGACCCGCAGCGCCTCCGGCAGATCGTCGTGGAAGCGCAGCCGGGCGTTCTCGACCGCCACCGGAGCCTTCGCGTGGAACGTCCGCGTGATCCCTCCGCCCCCGGCCCGCCGGTTCCTGAGCTGGACCTCCATCAGCTCCCGCGCCAACCGCTCGAAAACCAGCCGCTCGGCCTCGGGGCTGCCGCCCTCGTACCGCTCGAACCGCTGATCGTGCTGCCCGGTCTCGGCCATCGGTCGTTTCCTTCGAACGGACGCGTACGAATGCGTACGGGTGCATAAGGGACAGGGGGCGCACGCTACAGGCGACCAGGTCCGGCCACAGCGACAGTTCACGCCATATGCACATCTGACAACAATGTGGATGACCCTCGCAATCGGAGCGTCGTGGGAGTGTTCGAACGGGTGTTGGTATCCGATGCGTACGACGCTGGTCCGGTGCCGCCCGACCGGTGCGGTGATGTGCTGCGAGGGGCGTGGCGTTAGCGTGATGGGCATGACGGCGGAGGGGGAAGTACGGGGCGGCGGCGCCGGAGAAATGCCGGGCGGTGATACGGCGGAGGCGTGGGGCGGCGGCACGAAGGAGACGCTGGTCGGCGGCACCGTGAACGCCGGGGCGGTCTTCAGGCGGGGTTCGCTGGTCGACCGCCCGGCGCCGCGTACCGCGCCCGCCCTGCACGCCCACCTCCGCGCGCTTCGCCGCCACGGCTTCGACGGGGCTCCGCTTCCGGTCCGCCTCACCCCGGACGGCCGCGAGCGACTGACCTTCGTCCCCGGCGATGTGGCGCTGCCACCGTTGCCGCGCTGGGCGTTGACGGAGACGGCGCTCGCCTCCGTGGGACGGCTCCTGCGACGACTGCACGAGGCGAGTGCGGCCGTCCCGGTCGACACGCGGGCCGACTGGCCCCGGGACCTGGCCGATCCGGTGGGCGGGACACTGCTCTGCCACAACGACGTCTGCCCTGACAACGTCGTCTTCCGCGACGGCCGTGCCACCGCCCTCATCGACTTCGACCTCGCGGCCCCGGGACGCCCCATCTGGGACGTCGCCATGACCGCCCGCTACTGGGTACCGATGCTCGATCCCGAATCCGCCGCCGCGCTCTATCCGGCCGCCCTGGACGCGCCCCGACGCCTGCGACTCCTCGCCGACGGCTACGGCCTCTCCCCGCAGGACCGCGCCGGGCTCCCCGAGGCCGTGGAACAGGCCACGGCGGTGTGCCGGGCCTTCGTCGAGGCGCGTGTCTCCGGCGGCGATCCCGCGTATGTCCGGATGCTCGCCGAGCGGGGCGGCTGGGCCCGATGGGACCGCATCCAGACCTGGCTGACCACCCACCGCGCCCTGTTCACCACCGCCCTCATGCCTTGACGAGCGGCCCGGGCGGCGCCCGCTCCGGTGCTCGACCCATGGGCGGCGCCCCGCTCGTGCCCGCGCGTGTCAGTCGGTCGCAGAAGGCCTCGTCCAGGAGGGCGTCACCGTCGTCGCCGTGGACACGGACCCCGCACGAGGTGTCCTGCCAGGCCGGCCCCAGCCCGTACCTCCCGCCCTCGACCGCCGGGCCGTATCCGGCAGGGGGTTATCCCCACTCCGCCGCTGCGGTGGGCCACGCCGAGCCGAGGGGGTTGACCACCGCCCCGATTCGGGGGGTGGGCGGACTGATCTCGTGCCGCGGCCCTGGCAAGGTCATCGGTGAGTGATCGAGCGGCCCGCGCAAGCCGGGCCACGACCAGGGGGAACACCTATGCCGAGAAAGCATCTCGCCGCCGCGGTCCTGCTCGCCGCGACGCTCACCGGGGCGTTCGCCCCCGTGGCCGCGGCCGACCAACCCGACCCGGTGCAGCGGCAGTTGGACCTGCTCGTCGAGCGCGACGGAGTGCCGGGCGCCCTGACGTACGACGGCAGGGTGACACATACGGCCGGTGTCGCGGACCTCGAGTCGGGGCGGCCGATGGTCGAGGAGCGGGGCCGCTTCCGGCTGGCCAGCAACACCAAGGCGTTCACGGCGGTGGCCGTGATGCGGCTGGTGGCGGAGGGGAGGGTCCGACTCGACGACCGGGTGGGGCGTCATGTGCCGCAGTTTGCCGAACGGCCCATCACCGTACGGCAGTTGCTCAAGCAGACCAGTGGGCTCCCGGAGTACACCGCGCTGGTCGACTGGAGCCGGCCCGGCACCTCCGAGGAGCATCTGGCCCTGGCACTCGCGAAGGAGCCCCTCTTCGCACCCGGCACCGACTGGTACTACTCCAACACCAACTACCTGGCGCTCGGCATGCTGATCGACAAGGTGACGGGGGTCGACTTCCGCACCCACATCGAGCGCGCCATCCTGCGTCCACTGCACCTGGACGACACCTACTGGCCGCCGCCCGGCGAGCTTCGTCTGCGGGGACCGCACGCCCGCAACTACGGCATCCACCCGGCACGCCCGGAGGCCGGCCGGGTGGATGTGACCGAGCTGCCCGGGTACGAGTTCGGCGCGTCCGGCGGCCTCGTGTCCACCCCCGAGGACCTCAACGCCTTCTGGGACGCCCTGTTCGGCGGCCGACTCCTGCCCGGTTGGGCGCTGCGTCTGATGACCCACGACACCACCGACGTCGGCGGCCGGGACGTCTACCCGCCCGGCAGCCGCTACGGCTACGGCGTCGCCTCCATCCCCCTCAGCTGCGGCGGCGCCTACTGGGGCCACGGCGGCGACCTCCCCGGCAACTCGGTGGGCGGCGGCCACGCGACGGGCGACCGCGGCACCGTGACCGTCTACACGACGACCTGGGCGGCGGCGGGCGACAGCCTGCGGCACCTCCAGGGCGCGGTGGACGCGGCGCTGTGCGAGGGGCACGGGAGAGCTCGGGGCTGAGGGTTCGTTCGTTCAGCGGGTGCGGGTGCGGGTGCGGGTGC
>NZ_AEJC01000145.1 GCF_000317595.1 Streptomyces ipomoeae 91-03
CCTCGGTGCTGTTGTCCTACGACGGTGACGGCGGCGTCCGGTCGCGGGCGCCGCCCATCACCGGGTCAGTCGCGGGCGCCGCCGCCCAGGTGGTGCACCCGGACCATGTTCGTGGTGCCCGGGACACCGGGGGGCGAGCCGGCGGTGATGACGGCGATGTCGCCCTCGTTGAAGCGGTCGAGCTTGACCATCTCCTGGTCGACCAGCTCGACCATCTCGTCGGTGCTGTTCACGAACGGCACGACGTGCGACTCGACACCCCAGCTGAGCGCCAGCTGGTTACGGGTGGACTCGTCGGTGGTGTACGCGATGATCGGCTGGGAGGCGCGGTAGCGGGACAGCCGACGGGCGGTGTCACCGGACTGCGTGAAGGCCACCAGGGCCCGGCCGCCGAGGAAGTCGGCGATCTCGCAGGCGGCACGGGCGATGGAACCGCCCTGCGTCCGCGGCTTCTTGCCCGGCACCAGGGGCTGGAGGCCCTTGGAGAGCAGCTCCTCCTCGGCCGCCGCGACGATCTTCGACATCGTACGGACCGTCTCCAGCGGGTACGCGCCCACGCTGGACTCCGCCGACAGCATGACCGCGTCCGCGCCGTCCAGGATCGCGTTGGCCACGTCGGAGGCCTCGGCGCGGGTCGGGCGGGAGTTGGTGATCATCGACTCCATCATCTGGGTCGCCACGATCACCGGCTTGGCGTTGCGGCGGCACAGCTCGATGAGCCGCTTCTGCACCATGGGGACCTTTTCGAGCGGGTACTCGACGGCCAGGTCGCCACGGGCGACCATCACGCCGTCGAACGCCATCACGACGTCCTCCATGTTGTCGACGGCCTGCGGCTTCTCCACCTTGGCGATGACCGGGACCCGGCGGCCCACCTCGTCCATCACCTTGTGGACGTCCTGCACGTCGTTCGCGTCACGGACGAAGGACAGCGCCACCAGGTCGCAGCCCATGCGCAGAGCGAACCGCAGGTCCTCGACGTCCTTCTCGGACAGCGCGGGCACGTTGACGGCCGCGCCGGGCAGGTTGATGCCCTTGTGGTCCGAGATGACACCACCCTCGACGACCTCGGTGCGCACGCGCGGACCGTCGACCTCGAGGACCTTCAACTCGACGTTGCCGTCGTTGATCAGCACCTGGTCGCCGGGGGAGACGTCACCGGGCAGCCCCTTGTACGTCGTACCGCAGATGTGCTTGTCGCCCGGCACGTCCTCGATGGTGATGGTGAACTCGTCACCGCGCACCAGCTCCACCGGGCCCTCGGCGAAGGTCTCCAGACGGATCTTCGGGCCCTGCAGGTCGGCGAGGACACCGATGGCCTTGCCGGACTCGGCGCAGGCGGCCCGGAGCCGGTCGTAGCGGCCCTGGTGCTCGGCGTGGCTGCCATGGCTGAAATTGAAGCGGGCCACGTTCATGCCGGCTTCGATCAGCGCGACCAGTTGCTCGTGGGAGTCGACCGCGGGGCCGAGAGTACAGACGATTTTCGAACGGCGCATGGGGCGATCCTATCGGTTTGTTTCGCTACGGAATATTCCGGCCGGCGGAAGTGCAAATGGGCGCCTATGTGCTCAGGCGTGTTACCGGTGTGTATTGCTCGGTCGCGGTTCAGGTGTAGCTCAGATGTTCTTTTCCGGGCTCAGATGTTCTTGCTCAGCTGCTCTTTTCGAGGCTCAGATGGTGTCGCTCAGTCGTTCTTCTCGACCAGTGCGTACGTCTGTGTCGCGATCTCCAGTTCCTCGTCGGTCGGCACCACCGCGACGGCCACCCGCGCACCGGGTGGCGAGATCAGCCGCGGCTCGTCGCTCCGTACGGCGTTGAGGTCGCCGTCCACGGCCAGGCCCAGCTGCTCCAGGCCCGCCACGGCGGCCTCCCGCACGGGCGCCGCGTTCTCGCCGACCCCGGCGGTGAACGCGACCGCGTCCACCCGCCCGAGCACCGCGCAGTAGGCGCCGATGTACTTCCTCAACCGGTGAATGTAGATGTCGAAGGCCAGCTTCGCGCGCTCGTCGCCCGCGTCGATACGCCGGCGTATTTCCCGCATGTCGTTGTCGCCGCACAGACCGATCAGACCGCTCTTCTTGTTGAGGAGAGTGTCGATCTCGTCCGTGGACATTCCGCCAACGCGCATCAAATGAAAGATGACGGCCGGGTCCATGTCACCGGACCGCGTACCCATCACAAGCCCTTCCAAAGGCGTCAGCCCCATGGAGGTGTCCACGCAACGACCGCCCCGCACGGCGGAGGCGGACGCCCCGTTGCCGAGGTGCAGCACGATCACGTTCACGTCGGACGGGTCCTTGCCCAGCAGCGCGGCCGTCGCCCTCGACACATACGCGTGCGAGGTGCCGTGGAAGCCGTAGCGCCGGATGCGGTGCGCGTCGGCGGTCTCCACGTCGATGGCGTAGCGGGCGGCGGACTCCGGCATCGTCGTGTGGAACGCGGTGTCGAACACGGCGACCTGCGGCAGGTCCGGGCGCAGTGCCCGGGCGGTGCGGATGCCGGTCAGATTGGCCGGGTTGTGCAGTGGCGCCACCGGGATCAGCCGCTCGATCTCGGCGAGCACGGCGTCGTCGACGACCGTCGGCTCGGTGAAGCTCTGCCCGCCGTGCACGACGCGGTGCCCGATGGCGGCCAGCTCGGGGGAATCCAGTCCGAGCCCGTCCTCGGCCAGCTCCTCGGCGACGGCCGTCAGGGCGGCCGTGTGGTCGGCGATCGGCCCGGTCCGCTCGCGCGAGGCGCCCCCGTCGGTGAGCGGGGTGTGCTTCAGCCTGGAGGTCTCCTCGCCGATGCGCTCGACCAGGCCCATGGCCAGTCGGCTGCTGTCGTTCATGTCGAGCAGCTGGTACTTCACCGAGGAGGAGCCGGAGTTGAGGACGAGGACGCGGGTGGCGGTCACGGTGGTCGAATGCTTTCTGTCTGTGGGGCGGGGGCCGGCTGTGGGGCTGTCCGCGGGGGTCACCGGGTGGCCGTCCGGGCGGCGGGCGTCTGGGCCTGGATCGCCGTGATGGCGACGGTGGTGACGATGTCCTGGACGAGGGCGCCCCGGGACAGATCGTTGACCGGCTTGCGGAGCCCCTGGAGGACCGGCCCGACCGCGAGGGCGCCGGCCGAGCGCTGTACGGCCTTGTAGGTGTTGTTGCCGGTGTTGAGGTCCGGGAAGATCAGCACGGTCGCCTGGCCGGCGACTTCGGAGTCCGGCAGCTTGGTGGCGGCGACACTGGGTTCGACGGCGGCGTCGTACTGGATGGGCCCCTCGATCTTCAGATCGGGCCGTCGGGAGCGGACGATCCCGGTGGCCTCCCGCACCTTGTCGACGTCGGCGCCCGAGCCGGACGTACCGGTGGAGTACGACAGCATCGCGATCCTCGGCTCCACCCCGAACTGCCGGGCGGTGGCGGCGGACTGGACGGCGATGTCGGCGAGCTGCTCGGCGTTCGGGTCGGGGTTCACGGCGCAGTCGCCGTAGACGAGCACCTTGTCGGCGAGACACATGAAGAAGACGGACGAGACGATGCCGGCGTCCGGCTTCGTCTTGATGATCTCGAAGGCGGGCCGGATGGTGGCGGCGGTGGAGTGCACCGACCCCGACACCATGCCGTCGGCCAGCCCCTCCTGGACCATGAGCGTGCCGAAGTAGTTCGCGTCCGACACGACGTCGTACGCCAGCTCGACGCTCACGCCCTTGTGGGCCCGGTACTGGGCGTACTTCTCGGCGAAGGTGTCCCGGATCTCGGAGGTCTGCGGATCGATGAGCTGACAGTCACCGAGGTCGATGCCCAGGTCGGCGGCCTTCTTGCGGATCTGGTCGACGGGGCCGAGGAGGGTGAGGTCGCAGACGCCACGACGGAGGAGGACTTCGGCCGCGTGCAGGACGCGTTCCTCCGTGCCCTCGGGCAGGACGACGCGGCGCCGGTCGGAGCGGGCCTGTTCGAGGAGGGTGTGCTCGAACATCATCGGCGTGACGCGGTCACTGCTCGGCGCGGAGACGCGGTTGCGCAGCTCGGCGGTGTCGACGTACCGCTCGAAGAGACCGAGGGCCGTCTCCGCCTTGCGCGGGGTGACCGCGCTCAACTTCCCCTCCATGGAGAAGAGTTCGGAGGCGGTGAGGAAGGAGCCGGACTCGACGGCGACCACGGGAGTGCCGGGTGCGAGCCGGGCGGCGAGGGTGAGGACCTCCTCGCTGGGCCGCTCGTTGAGGGTGAGCAGCACACCGGCGATGGGCGGGGTGCCCGCGCTGTGGGCGGCGAGGGCACCGACGACGAGGTCCGCGCGGTCGCCGGGGGTGACAACCAGGCAGCCCGGGGTCAGCGCGTTGAGGAAGTTCGGCAGCATGGCCCCGCCGAAGACGAAGTTCAGCGCGTCACGGGCGAGCCCCGAGTCGTCGCCGAGGAGCACCTTGCCGCCGAGGGCGTGGGTGATCTGGGCGACGGTGGGTGCGGAGAGCGCGGGCTCGTCGGGCAGCACATAGCAGGGCACGGGGAGGGCGAGCCGCGAGTCACTGAGCCGCTCGGCTGTCTCGGTACGGTCGCCGGGCGCGACCCGGTTCACGACCATCGCGAGGACGTCGCAGCCGAGGCCCGCGTAGGCGCGGTACGCGTTGTGCGTCTCGGCGGCCACGGACTCGGAGGTCTGCTTGCGACCGCCGACGACGGCGATGACGGAGGCGCCGAACTCGTTGGCGAGCCGGGCGTTCAGGGACAGCTCGTCGGGGAACTGGGTGTCGGCGAAGTCGGTACCGAGGACGAGGACGACGTCGTAGTCCCGGGCCACGGCGTGGAACCGGTCGACGAGGGTCGAGACCAGCTCGTCCGTGCCGTGCTCGGCCTGGAGGGTGGAGGCCTCGTGGTAGTCCATGCCGTACACCGTCGCCGGGTCCTGCGAGAGCCGATAGCGGGCGCGCAGCAGTTCGAAGAGCCGGTCCGGGCCGTGGTGCAGCAGCGGACGGAACACCCCCACCCGGTCGACCTGCCGGGTCAGGAGCTCCATGACCCCCAGCTCGACGACCTGACGGCCGTCGCCGCGATCGACTCCGGTCACGTACACGCTGCGCGTCACGTGGGCTCTCCGTTTCTTGTGACTGTGGTGGCGGCTGTTTGACTGTGTGCGGCTGTTTGACTCTGTGCGGGTTGTTGATTCTGGTGCCCGCTGGGGTGGGTGAAAATCACCGGCCTGGAGGACGGAAACCCTCTTGACAATACCCTCGGGGATGGATAGGGCGCCCCTTAGGTTGTGGGGGTAGGGGGCCGGTGCGAGGGAGGCCATACGGGCGCGGCAGTGCCCTGGGAGCCGTGAAACAATCGGACTGGCTCACAAGTACCGGCACCGATCAGGACGAGCAGCACGATCAGGAGACACAGCACGATGCGTATCGGAGTTCTCACCGCAGGCGGCGACTGCCCGGGCCTGAACGCAGTGATCCGGTCGGTCGTGCACCGAGCGGTCGCCCACTACGGCGACGAGGTCATCGGCTTCGAGGACGGCTACGCCGGCCTCCTCGACGGCCGCTACCGCACCCTCGACCTGGAGTCCGTCAGCGGCATCCTGGCCCGGGGCGGCACGATCCTCGGCTCCTCCCGCCTCCAGCGCGACCGCCTCCGCGAGGCCTGCGACAACGCGCAGGACATGGCGCACCAGTTCGGCATCGATGTGCTGATCCCGATCGGGGGCGAGGGCACGCTGACGGCGGCGCGGATGCTGAGCGACGCCGGGCTGCCGGTGGTCGGTGTCCCGAAGACGATCGACAACGACATCTCGTCGACGGATCGGACGTTCGGCTTCGACACGGCGGTCGGGGTCGCGACCGAGGCGATGGACCGTCTGAAGACGACCGCCGAGTCCCATCAGCGGGTGATGGTCGTCGAGGTCATGGGCCGGCACGCCGGGTGGATCGCGCTGGAGTCCGGGATGGCGGCCGGTGCGCACGGCATCTGCCTGCCCGAGCGTGCGTTTGACCCCGCTGACCTGGTGAAGATGGTCGAGGAGCGGTTCGCACGCGGCAAGAAGTTCGCCGTCGTGTGTGTGGCCGAGGGCGCGCATCCCGCCGAGGGCACGATGGACTACGGCCACGGTGAGATCGACCAGTTCGGCCACGAGCGCTTCCAGGGCATCGGCACGGCACTCGCCTACGAGCTGGAGCGCCGCCTCGGCAAGGAGGCCAAGCCGGTCATCCTCGGCCACGTCCAGCGGGGCGGCACCCCCACCGCGTACGACAGGGTGCTCGCCACACGCTTCGGCTGGCACGCGGTCGAGGCCGCGCACCGCAGGGAGTACGGGCGCATGACCGCGCTGCGGGGGACGGACATCGTGATGGTGCCGCTCGCCGAGGCGGTGACCGAGTTGAAGACGGTGCCGAAGGATCGGATGGACGAGGCGGAGTCGGTGTTCTAGGGGGCCAAGGGGTCCTTGCCCCAAGGGCCGGCGGCGTCGGGGGCCGCCGGGGCGAGCTCATCGGGGGCGTAGGTCTCCTCGCCGGCGAGGGGGAAGAGGACCACGACGTCGCCGCCCTCGGTGATACGGAGGACCTCACCGACCGTTTCCCCCGGGTGACCGGTCTCGACGGTCGGTGTGACGGCGTCTCCGATGCGCCAGTCCGACTCCTTGTATCGGTGGAGGCGGGCGGGGTCGGCGGGAGCGAGGCCGGTGGGCGCGAAATGCCGCTCCCCGGCGCGCGGGAAGAGGACCACGATGTCGCCGTACTCGCCGATCCTCGTGATGGTGCCGACGGGGTCATAGTCGTGATCGACCTCGATGACCGGCGTCACGGTGTCCCCCACCCGCCACGAGTGCTCCCTGTGGAGCCGGGAACGCTCAGCCGGGGCCAGATCGTCGGGGTGGTAGATCTCGTGACCGGCAAGGGGGAAGACGACGAGGACACCGCCGTCGGAGGCCGCCATGACGACCTCTCCGACCGGATCCTCCGGGTGGTCGGTGGGCACCTTCGGAGTGACGACGTCGCCTTCGTGCCAGCGCGTCATGCGGCTGTCCCTTGCTCGGTCGGACGAAGTTCGATCAGGCTCGGTCGGACGACGTTCCGTCAGTCGAACTTCTTGTTGCACCCCTTCCAGCCTACGTGGCCCTTCACCCAGAACGCGGTGAGAACGCCCTTGCGGCCGTAGTCCTTGCCGCCGTGCTTCAGGTGCAGGTCGGAGGTCATGACGCACATGGTGCGGGCCTTCTTGCCGCGCCCGTACTTGTAGGTGTGGGTCATGGTGTCCTTGTACTTGCTGCCCTTGCTGCCCTTGGCGTAGTTGTTGAGGGCCTTGTCCCAGAGCTTGACGGCCGCGGAGTCGGTCGGGTGGTTCTGCTTCCGCTTGTGGCTTCCACCCTGCTGGATGTGCTTGATGCCGTAGGAGGCGTTGCCGGTGCGGATGAGGGTGTCGTAGAAGTCGCCGCGGAACCAGTACACGACGTGGGCGGACCCGGGACCGCTGCGGGTGTTCTTGGTGCACCAGTCGTCGAAGTCGCAGCTCCAGCCGGCGGGCTTCTTCCTGTGGACGCTGGCGTCCGCCGGTGAGCCGGCGAGGACCAGAAGGGCGGAGGCGGCTGCGCAGATGGCCATGGCCTGTCGTTTCACGGTTCTCCTGTGGGTGGGAGACGGATACGGACAGGCCAGTACCGTAGGGATGAATCGTACTTCTGCTCTATTGTCCTTTGGGGAGGGGCGGTTGGCGGGGGTTGTCGGGGGCTGTCGGGAGGGGCAAAGGCAATCAGCCGGATCGGGCCGGGAGGTCAGAGGTGCCGGTCGAGAGCTCAGTACGCGGTTCGCTGGACCAGTGACCAGAAACGGTCGATGATCTGGTCGAGGTAGTCGCGGCCCGCGTCGCCCGGGTCGGTGGCGGCGGTGCCGTTGGCCCAGGTGAGGCCGGCGGTCGTGCGGCCCTGGTATTCGGTGTGCATCTCCTGGAGGACGTCTTCGACGAGGTGCCGGTCCAGGGAGAGCAGTCTGGCCGCCTGTCGTACGTATGCCTGCCAGCGTGTGGTGACCGCGTTGTGGAGGAGTTCGATGAGCCTCGGCTCGCGTCCCGTGACCGTGATCAGGTCCGGGAGGGAGAGGTCGAGCGCCTCGGCGAGGGCGGCGGCCTGACGGTCGGTGCCGCGCCATACGTCGGCCTCCTCCATGCGGAGATAGGCGGAGAGGTCGAGGCCGATGGCGTGGGCCAGATCCTCCGGGGCCATGGCGCGGGCGAGCCGGTGTTCGCGCAATGTGCGGGGTTCGCCGAGGAGTTCAGCGGGCGAGCACCACAACACGCCCGCGAGCGCGGTGAGTTCGGGGTTCGTCGGGGCGACGGTGCCGTGTTCCCAGGCCGTCACCAGGTCCGTGGTGACGTAGGGCAGATCGTACGAGGAACGCATCCCGTACGCGACGTGGTCGGGGCCCATGCCGAGGGCGACGCGTAGTTTTCGGGCGGCGGGGGCGTCGAAGGGGGCCTGGGGCTGCGGTGGCTGCGCCGGCGATTGTGGGGGTGGGGGGATCTGGGGCTGCTGTGGATGTGGGGGCTGGTGCGGACCCTGCCAGTTCTGCCAGTTCTGCGAGTTCTGCGGATTCCGCGGATTCTGCGGTTGCGCTGAGCGTTGGTGCACGCGCACAACGTAAGGGTGCCGGGGCTTGGTGACTACAGGCTGTTCAGCCACAAACACGGATTGTGGGAATCTACGGCTGGCTGTGAGTCGTGGGGGCTGTGGGGTCCGAGTGACGTGAGTGGGGTGGGCGTGGGTAGGGATGGGGGCATGGTGAAGCTGGACGGGCACATACGTGAGCGGTTGTTGGCGCCGAACTTCTGGCACTTGGCGACGGTCGGGCCGGACGGGGCGCCTCAGGTGTCGCCCATGTGGGTGGACATCGAGGGCGGCGGCGGTGGTGGCGCCGGGGGTGGTGATGGCGGCGGCGACGGTGGTGACGGTGGTGGCGAGTACGTCATGGTCAACACATCGGTCGGGCGGGTGAAGGAGGAGAACCTTCGGCGCAACCCGTATGTCTCCCTGTCTCACATCGACCCCGAGAACCCCTACGACCGGGCCGAGATTCGGGGGCGGGTCGTCCGGTTCGTGGAGGGGGAGGAGGCCGAGCGGTCGATGGATCGGCTCACCCGGAAGTACATCGGTGAGGAGCGGTATCTGTGGCTGCTGCCCGGGGAGCGGCGGTTGATGATCCTGATCGAGCCGTTGCGGGTGCGACGGGTTGTGGGGGTGGAGCCTTTCAGGCCGGGGGTGTTGCCCGAGGAGGCGTGAGAGGGGATCGGGGGAGGAGGGGAGGCGCCGTTCGAGGGGTGCGGTTCGTACGCTGTCGTCGGGCCGCGTGCCCGTTTCGCGGGGAAATCTACACACCGTCAGCACTCGGCGGTCACGGGAGAATTCGGAACAAGTCGAACTCGGCGCGACCTGGTGGATCTTCGGGCGGTGGGAGGACTCGGCGCCGAACTGCGGTGACGAGACGGGCGTCCGGGCGCGGGACCGGTCCAACGGGTCCGCAGGATTGACCTGTTGCGTGCGGTACGCCGTTTACGGGCGGGAATTCCGACCCCTACCGTCGGGGCCTGTGGGTGCCTGCGACAAAGGCACCCTTCGACGGACAACGGGGAGGATCATGCACACCGTACGCAAGTGTGTCGGCAAGCGTGTCGGGACGACGTCGGCGGCCCTGGTGGCAGGACTGGGCACCGTGCTCGCGATGTCCGCGCCGGCGCAGGCCGACACGGCGGGGCCGGGTGGGGCCGGCGGAAGCAGGGGGAGCGTGGAGTTCTCCGTCTTCGACACCGGGGCGGGGATGCCGAGGGACAAGTCGTTCCAGCTGAAGGAACTCACCGACTACGGCGTCCCGAAGCGGACCATGGAGAAGCTGGCGGCCGGGGACGCCGGAGGGGCCGGAAAGGCCCGCGCGGACGTGAACGCTCAAGCACCCGCCGCCCCCGCCGCGCCGCCGGGCAGTTACGACGTCGTGGGCGAGTGGAAGGACAAGGACGGCTGGGACGCGGCCATGCGCAGGGGGTACTGGGACGGGGGCAACGCCGGTTTCGGTATGACCAAGATCGACCAGAAGCACAACCTCAGCCTGGACGCCGTCAAGGCGACCACGATGTATCCGCGCCCCACGCCCGCGGGCAAGGAGCAGCTCGGCGCCACGACGTACAACTACCGCACCGAGGTGAACCACGTGGAGTGCAGCGGCTGGTGGATCTTCCGCAGCTGCCGGGTCACCGAGACGCTGACGGTGCTCGCGGGGATCGACTACCGCAAGTTGCCCGACGGCAAGGCCTTCGGCGCCGTCACCGCGTTCTGTGAGGGCGTGCCCGGCCGGTGCCCCGACTGGGTGCGCAACGCCATCAACATCTGAGGCGCGGTCGGCCGTGATCTGGGGTGTCGGCGGGCATCTGGGCTTCGGCCGGATCCGGGGCTTCGGCCGGGATCCGGGGGTTC
>NZ_AEJC01000146.1 GCF_000317595.1 Streptomyces ipomoeae 91-03
TCGGAAGCCGAGGGGGGTCAGGCCCGTCTGATCGCCTCGGCCTTGCCCTGCCACTCTTCCAGCACGGCCACACTCCGGAACATGGTCTGAAGAGACTTACCGATCCGCCGGGCCGGTCCACGCAGATGCCGGCTGGAAGCACCGAACAGGTTGATCAGTGCCATGACCTCCTGGAATCCGATCGTCATGGTCTGCATCTCCGGGGACGCCGTCGCCACCTGGTCGAGAACCTCCGCCGTGCCGTCCGGCCATTCGCCGCGCGGCGTGTCAGCCGCCCACTCCAGGAACGCGCCGAACGCACCGACGCCGGCACCCATGCGCTCCGCGAAGCGTTCGGCCGCTGCCTCAAGGTCGCCGACCGGCCCGTCGATGGCTTTGGCCAGCCGGTTGATCACCGCCAGCTTCGAGGTCATCGACGCCCCGGGATGGCTGACGCGGACCATGTCCTCCGCGATCAGCTCCATCATCGCCCCGAGATCTGTCAGGGCGGACTCCACATCGGCCATGTCCCCCGAGATGGCCTCCAGTTGTGCCTCGGCTTCGGCGGCCAGGTCGAACAGGCCGGGCTGGTCGTCCTGCCCGGGAGCCAGTTCCGCGTGAGTCTGCGCCATCGGCTGTGAGGGCTCAGCCGCGGCAGCCGCCCCGCGAAAGGCGTCGACCAGTAGCGTCGTGAGTTGCTGCCGGGCCGTGAGTGCGCCGTCCGGGTGGGACGCAAGCTCGATGGAAGGAGTCCTCACCGCTCTGGAATGGGTGATGGATCCCTCGGTGACATGGACGGTGCACCGGCCGAGTGCGTGCCGCATGCCCAGCCCGAAGGAGAGCTCCTCGTCGGATCCGCTGAGGTCCGCGACGACGATGTCCACTTCGGTGAGCAGGCGCAGCAACTGGTCCGCGGGCAGGCCGGCTTCCGTGAGTGCGTCCGCTCGGAGGAGGGTGAGACCGAGTTGTTCACACGTGGGGCGCACGACGTCCTCGTAAAAGACCACGGCCCGATGTCGCCCGTCCGGGACGGATCGGCCGGACGGGTCGGCGGGGACGGTCGTCGCCCCGATGGCGAGGCAGGTGGGCATGGCGGCTCCTTCGGGGAGGGAGGTTGGCTGGAGTGACTTGTCGGTGACAGGCGGCCGGCGGGTGGGAAGAGGAGGTCAGTCGAAGAGGGTGAGCGCGACGCCGTCGGCGATCTCGTCGGCGAAGACGGGGCGCTCCTCGATGCCCAGGGCGCGCAGCAGGTCCACGGTGAGCACCCGGTGGCGCCGGCCGACCCGGACGGTGTCACAGGGGAAGGTGTCGCGGGCGACGAGCCGGTAGGCGGTGCCCAGGCACATGCCGAACGCCCTGGCCGCCGTCCTCAGGTCGACGCTGACCGGCAGGTTGAAGATCTCGCGGAAGGTGAGAGGTGTCTCCACCCGGTCGTTCACCCTTTCCTCCCGCCCCGCCGCAGGGACATCGTCGCGACCTGCCTGCCCCGGCCGGAATGCGCGGTGCCGGCAGCCGTGCCGGCCAGGCCCCAGGCCTGGGCGAGTGCGCCGATCCGTACACCTTCCACACGGTGGGCGGGAACGATGATCCGCCGGTCGGCCGAGAGGCCGGACCGGGCCGCAGGCGAGTGGTAATCCACCTGCCAGGGACCTTCCGTGTCCGAGTCGAGGGGAATGCCTCCGACGCCTCCCACATCGTCCACAGCCATCTCGGGGCGGGCTCGGCGCCACACGGTCCAGGCGCGCGAACAGGCCGAACGCAGCACCCGTCCTCCGGGGTCGGGAGTATGTGGCCCGACCTCCGTCAGGGCTTCGAGATAGCACGTGACGAGTTCGGCCTCGACGTCTTCTCGTTCCGCGCGGAAGTACCAGGTGATCCTGAACGCGGTGCGGCGGAGACCTGGCAAACCCAGCCACACCACTGCCGACGGCCAGTCCGAGCGGTCGGCATCCATACGCACGCGTTCCGCGATCTGGTGCCACAGGGCGGTACGCACAGCGGGTTCCACGGAGCGGTCGTACAGCTTCTGCCGGACCTGCTCCAGGGCGAGGGGAACGCCCGCTCCGTCCGATGCCGCGAAGAGCCGTAGCTCGGGCACCGGATTCCGGCCTGCCCACTGACGTTCGACAGTGGTGAAGAGGCTGGGGTGAGGGGGGAGTGACATCGGTTCCTCCTGGTCAATCCGTGTAAGTGGCCGGTGTCTTGCTGCGCCACATGGCCAGCAGGCGCGCCGCCAGTTCCTTGCCGGGCATGGCATCCGGGCCGCGTTCGACGGCCAGGAGCCATCGGAGGAAGCCGGGCTGCCGGGCTGCCACCAGGCCCCTGAGCAGTTCCTCCAGGGCGGGATCGGGCCGCGACGCACCGCCGGCTTCCCGGCACCAGGCCAGGAGGACGTCACGCATGGACGGGTAGGTGGTCGACTCGTCGAGAGCGTGGCCGGTCAGTTGAACCATGCCGGAGGCCATCTCGTCGTCGGCCAGGATCTGACCGCGGCACCACGCGAGATCCTTTCCCGCCATGGCGGGGAAGGTGAGGGCCACCAACCGGGCCGGGACACCGTCGGAGCCTGCCCAGTCCCGCAACCTGCCCAGGATGGTTCCCCTGCTCCGGGAGTCGCCCGCCGTGAAGCGTTGCACCAGCGCCTCGGCGACGGCGGTGGCGACGGCCACGTCGTCCGCGTCATCGCTCAGCCCCGCCATGAGCCTGTGCAGCAACCGAAGGGCCTGCCCGTCCGTGAACCGACCGCGGTCCGAGCGACAGGCGTACGCGACCACTTTCCGCAGGGCCGCCTCGGGTGCGGCGCTCCACTGTTCGAGCAGGTCGTCCGCCTTCGTCGCCGCTGCCGGGTCGCGGACGGCCGTGCCCAGGCAGCGGGCGGCCACCTCGGCGGCCGGAGGCCACTGGGCAAGCGCCAGGGGCCGCAGCAACTCCAGGGTTCGGCCGCCGGTCGCCACAGCCATGGCGGCGACCGCCTGCCCGGCCCGTTCGATCTGGTCCGGTTCGTATCCGGTGCCCGCGAGCCACGGGTGCAACGGGGGCAGCAGGTCCGTGTGCTCACGGCACAGGACGTCCCACACGGCGTCGCCCACGGCCGGCCAGAAGAACGACACGGTGTCCGTGGCGTCCGTCCCCGGCTGCCGCGTGCGGTGCGCCCCCAGGGCACGCAAGGTATCGGACATGGACTGCCGACCGGCCATCACGGCCTGCTGACGGAGCGGACTCCGCGCCGCGGGCTCCTGCTCCGGTCCGGCTCCCGTCAGCGCCAGCAGGTCCGCCGCCCGCTCCGTGACGACTCCGTGGTCGAGGCCTCCGTAGACGCTGAGGGAGAGCAGGTGGGCGAGGAGTATGGGATCTTCCCGTGCCCGACCCACCAGTTCCGGGGCCTCCTCCCGGGCCAGAGCGTGCAGCACCTCGGCGCAGGAGGCGCCACCGGTACCCAGCCGGGCCACGACGTCCGCGGCCTGTGCCGCATGGCGGGGCGGCAGCTCCGCGGGCAGCAACTCGTCGAAGAGGTCCGGTCCCAGGGACCGCAGCAAGCGGGAGCGCCTGTCCCCGTCGGGGCAGAGGTCCGCGAGATGGGCTGCGAAGACCTTCCGGGGATCCGGCGGCAGGTGGCGCAGGACCGGCGTGCCCAGTTGGTCCTCAAGGGCGGTGGCCAGACCGGGTGCGTCCGCCAGCACAATGAGGAGACGCACACCGGCCTCCGCCAGTGGTGCTTCCAGCCTGGAGAGGTCCCAGGGGCGGAGCGCGAAGGGGTCCGCGGGTTCCATCACCAGGTAGCCGTGCACTCCTCTCGGTCGCGGCACCCACCGGGTGAGATCGACCGCCCCGTCCACTTGGACGAGCGCCGCCTCCTGTCTGCCGTGGGCCAGCAGATTGAGGGCGTGTGTCTCCCGACCGGTCCCCGGTGCTCCGACGAGCACGGAGACTCCGGAGTCAAGTGCCGCGAGGACGTCCTCGAAGCCGGGCGGCGGCACGAAACGGCGCCTCGCCACCTTCAGGTCCTTCGCCCGTACGGGGCCCTGTCGCATCGGTCCTGCAGGAAGACCACCGTCCGCCGAGGCGGACACGATCTGCCGCTGATCCCCTGTCACCAGACCTGTGTTGACCGTACCGTTCGGCGCGACGACCACCATGTCGCGTCTGGCGGCCAGGGCTGCTGCGACGAGGGGGTCGAGCTCGTCGGTCCGGAGAACCTCAGACGTCACCGTCGGCTCCGCTGCGGTCGTGGCCGGAAAGCTCAATGGTGGTGACGTGTTGACCGCCATGGACGGTACCGGTGTTGATGATCCCCCGCTCGGCGTTCAACACCGTGGGGGGAGCTTCCGGGCACTCGGCGGTTTCCGGCTCCTCGTGACGGTCGCCCTCTGTCAGGGGTACCGGCCGCCGGCGATGAAACGGGATCACGTTGATCTCCTGCAGGATTTCCTCTGCTCGCATGTCGCCCTTCCGGAGTGATCGGGACGTCTGAGGGGTTCTCGTGCGTCAATTCCTGACGCCCTGAGATTCCCGCATCCGGGCATGGCTTTCTGCTTTCAAAATGCGTACGGGAAGTGGCTGTGGTCACATGCCCGGGATCACGCGGAGCGCGGCGCGGAACCGGACGCGAAGCACGGACGCAAAAGGAAGGGCACGCCGCCCGAAGACAGCGTGCCCGTTCGCCTATTCGAATGTCGAATACATCTTCTTCGATCAGATGGTCACACCGGGAACCTGACGTCCCAGCGCGGATATGCGATCACGCAGAAGGTAGGAGATCTCCTTCCTTTCCTGTTCGGAGAGCGTGCCGAGCAAAGAGGCCAATTCCTCCTGCCAGTCGGAGCGCGGCGGGCTGAGCAGGTCCTGGTGATCGACCGACCAGTCCAGCACCTGCCTCACCTGATCGGGATGTCTGAGCAGCCAGAGCGCCGCCAGGGAGACCGGCCCGGAGTGGAGCGCCTGGAGGCAGAACTCGTACTCGCCGCGCCGGCTGGTCGTCCAGGAGTAGGAAACTCCCTCGTCGTCGGGCCGGCCGAGGAGGAGTTCCTCACCGGTCTCCCGAAGCCGAACGTCGAACACCCGGTAGCTCAGGCCCGTTTCCTCGACGCGCTGCGGCACGCCGAGATGCTGCATGATCTCCGGAGCCCCGAGCCCGTTGCCCGCCGCCGTCTGGGCGTCGGCAAGCCGGCGCAGGGCCCGCGTGAGGTGGGTGCGGATCACATGCCAACCGTGCAGGGTCTTCGTACGTACGACGCGCACCGGATCGTGTACCCACCACGACACCCACAGGTCCACCGATTCCGTGCCGTACACCGTGGGCAGGCCGACGGCCCGGGTGTCCACATGCTCGGTCACGTCCACGCGGAAGACGTCGGTGTAGCTGCCGCCCAGCGCCGGCGCCGCGGCCTCGTCGGGCGCCGGCACGTGTGCGCCGGACTCTTCGGGGTCTCCACGGCGGCCGAGGACGTAATGGTCCCCCGCAGCATCCCTGAGCACGAGCGACCAGTCCGTTGCGGCGGACCAGCGGTGACTGAGGATTTCCCGCCAGGGCGGTCTGACCGTCCGGAAATAGAGACGCTCGGCCGATTCATCACTCATGCCGCCTCCCCTTGTTCACCGCTCCGCCATCTGCCGAGCGCGGTCCGTGCGATGTCTCGCCCTGCCCAGCCGACGGTGTCTCCTTGATCCATCTCGACGAAGAGCCGGAATTCGCCGTACTGCATGGAGCGGGCCAAAGCGATGAACAGATTCTCCACCGCGTGGAACAACGACTCGTCCCACCGCCCCCATTCGGCCCACCGCAGCAAGGCGGCACAGGTCACGTCGAACGAGCTGTCTGTGTTCAGTGCCCGGCTGATCAATTCCGCGATCAGCCGCCCTTCCGTGGTCCCGTCGGCAAGGTGCTGCTGGAACCACTGCGGGGACTGCGCCAACTGGCCGAACAGCGAGAGAAGTTGTTCCGTGTCGGCCTGTTCCTCGCCCAGCCATTGCATAAGGCGGCCGAACACGTTCTCCTCGTTGCCCGCCTGGAACAGGCGCAGGACCGCCACCCGCACCGCCAGACGGACCCGGGCCTGTCCTTCGTCCTCCCGGTCGCGGGTCCGCACGCCACGCAGGAGGGTGCTGAGCAGTCGTAGGGCGACATCGGGACGCGACAACCCGAACTCCGCACCGCACGCGTATGCCACCGTGGTCCTCAGCTGCGGGCTGACCGCCAGACTCCAGCGCTGAAGGCGATAGCGCACCTCTGCGACCAGTACGGGGTCCTCGGCCGCGATGCCGAGGGCATGTGCCGCGATGAGACGGCTGGTGGTGCGCTCGGACTCGGCGAGGGTCTGGACGTGCCGCAGCGCCCGGCGCCCGCCTCCCCAGCTCGCCGCCCTCCCCATGACCCGGCCCACCGGCTCGGTCAGTTCACTGTCGCGATGCACCTCGCTCAGCCATCTGACGAGCAGGTCCGACAGCGGCCCGTACTCACGCCATACATGTCTGAGCACGGCCTCGGCCTGTCGATGCCTGACGAAGACGACCGGTTCCACGGTGTGCGCGTAGTCACCTCCCGTGCGGATCTCACGGGTCTGCCGGGTGGCGCGGACGGCATGCAACAGCTCCGTCAGAGAACGCCGGAAGACGAAGTCCGGGTTGGGCCGCTCAGCATTCTCGGCGCCTTGGGAATCGGTGGCCGACAGCACGGCCGTCAGACGCCCCTCGGAGAGCTCCAGCAACCGGCCGGCTTCCTCCCTGACGATCCGGTGATCCAGTCCTTCGTAGACACAGACGGCCAGCAGCAAGGACAGGGCGTCCGGGTCGTCGCGCAACTCGCCGATGAGTTCCGGTACTTCCTGCTCGACCCGGTGGCTCAGCCGCGCCCCGAGGTCACCGAGGGCCTTCGCGTCGCCGTCGGCCGACACGATGGCCGTGACCAGCTCGACCACCTCGGCCGGGACCAGCTCGGGGGCCAGCAGTTCCCCCAGCTCATGGCGGTCCAGTGCGGCCAGCAGACGCTCCCGCTCGCGCTGGTCCGGCACCACGGCTTCGAAGCGGCTGCCGAACACCGAGGAGGCCGGGGGCGGTTGGCAGGTGAGGGGACTGATGTGGAGGTCCTGTTCGAGACGGCGCAGCAAGGCCGTGTCGTCAGGAAGGACGATCACCATGCGCGCATTGGCGTTCTTCAGCAGGGAACGCACATGACCGAGCACACCGGGCCCGAACGGCCGGGACGGGAAGAGTCCGTCCACGAGGTAGCCGCGCGCCGAGGTGTCGGTGGGCTGCCAACGGTCCAGTTCGGTGACGCTGTCCAGGGCCCGCAGCGGGGCCCCTTCCCCGCAGCACACGCGCAGCAGGTTGAGCGCCGCGGTGCGGCGGCCGGATCCCGGCCGGCCGGCCAGGAACAGCAGCCCTCCGTCCAGTTCCGTCAAGGCGCTCTCGAACCATTCCGGTTCCGCGAACCCGAAGGCCGCGGCTCGCACCTCCGCCTCGGGGATCGGCCCCTCGCGCACCCGGACCGTTCGAGCTGTCCGCCGGTCGCCCGTCCGGTCGTTGTGCACACGTTGGCCACCGTGGACGGAGCCCGTGTTGATGTTTCCGTGCGGGGCGTACACGAACGGCCCTCGGGTGCCGGTGGCTCCGCCGATGGCGTCGAAGAGCTCGGAGAAGACGTCGTGCTCCGGTTCCGTACGCGGTGACTCGGCCTCGGGTGGGACATCGGATGCCGGCCGCGGTGGTCCGGGCAGTTCGGGGGATGTCGCCCCTCCATCCGGCGTCACGGTCGCCCCTGGTACTTGTCGCCGTGGACCTGGTCACCCTGGAAACCGCGGACGCGGTGGGCCTTGCTTCCTTCGACGTGGTCACCGGCGACGTTGTGGTTCGACACGCTCTGCCCGCCGTGCACCGTGCCCGTGTTGATGTTGCCGTTGGGAGCGCTGTTCCTCACCCGAGGGCCCTGCGTCCTGGCGTTCTCCGGCGGACGGGCGTCCTCCCGCACCGGGCTCTCGGCGGCCGGATCGGTCAGGGCCTCCTCGTACAGTGGCCCGGACGGCTGGGGTACATAGATCCACGCCTGCTGGGCGAAAGGCTTGCCGTCGACCGTCGCGGCCACCTCCACGAAGTGGTCGAGGTGCCGCCCGGTGTACCCGCTGGCCACGGCGTCCTCGTAGCAGCGCTGGGAGAGGATGGCCGCGAGGTGGGTGATGTTCTCCTTGTGCGAGGCGAGCACGGCCTTGACGGGGCGGGAGTCGAGAAGCCGGTGCGTGTCGTTGCGCGCCGTACCGTTACCGCTGAACTCGTCGCCGGTGTCCGGAAGCGGGCCGATGTGCAGACTGGCTCGGAGCCTGATGGGTACGGCGCCGTAGGACAGGACGTTGTAGTCGGTGAGGACGTCCTGGAGGGTCAGCAGCAGGGGGTGGATCACGAAGGGCATCAGGGTGGGGTCGAATCCGAAGACGTAGCCGTCGCCGGTCGAGGCGGGGAACTTGCGGTCGTTCCAAAGGTCCTCAAGTCCCGCCCTGGTCAAGGCGGTCCTGAGGAGTTCGGGTACGGCACGGCTGATGGCCTCGTGCTCGATGGCCGGATGTCCCGTGAACCCCTTGGCGTCCACGGCCAGGATCCCCCGATAGGCGGGCAGCGCACGACTGCGGGTGTAAGGCCCGGCGCTGTCCTGGGCCGATTCGCTGAAGAACTCGCGCATGTGTCACTCCTCCGTGAAGTTCCGTCCGGCCGTCGGGGGCCGGACGGTGGCATGGGCGTTCGAGGTGCCGTGCCAGTCGAAGCTTCACAGCGGGCGCGCGGACGCTCCGCTCCGGGAACGCGGACAACATGTGACCTGGGACACTACGCCGTCACTCGTCGGAGGACAGGCCGAGGGTCCTCCGCAGAGCTTCCACGCTGGTGACATGGATGCGGTTCCTCGCGAACTGCACCTGACCCGGACCGAGGTGCGTCAGGGCCTTGCTGACGGTGTCGCGGCTCACTCCGATGTGCTGGGCCAGCTCCTCCCTGGTCAGGGAGAAGGAACGCACACCGCCGGAGACCTTGACCAGGCGGAGCAGCGCCATGGCCAGGCGTTCGTGTACGGCGCCGTCGACGACTTCGGTCTGCTCGCGCAGCCGGCTGGACGCCAGGACGGCGAGCGGGTACGCGAGTTGATGGTCATGTACAAGGCGATGGAAGTCTTCCGCGAGGACCACAGATGCTTTGCATTCGCTCATCGTCCGTACATCGGCCAGCCGTTCTCCGCCATGCTGGAGCGCCATCTCCCCCAAGATCTCCCCCGGCCCGCGGAAGGCCAGCAGCCGCTGCCGCCCGTCGCGGTCCGTACGGACCACCTTCACCATTCCGCTGATCAAGGCGAGGACATGGGTGCCATGTCTCCCCTGCCACAACAGGGTTTTCGCCGCTGGATAGGTGCGGCACGGGTAGCGAGTCAGCCCCGCCCACGCCTCATCCGACACCAAGTCCCGGAGGGTTCGCACCGAGAAAGCACGATCTTCGCTCATGCGATCACGTTAGGAGAACCAGCTCCCGATTAACTACGGAATGCAACATTCCGTACTGACGGCGATGCAATCGGCCGGAACTTTTCCATCCGGCGAAATCACCCTGTCATCGACGCACTCTGACAGCGACGCCGTCGTCCCGGGTGAACTACTCCACGGCACGAGCCTTGACCTACCGCGCCCACCCGGGCGGTGAATCGCCCATACGGCGGCTTCCGGTGCCGTCCAGCGACGGCCGTTCAGCGGGTTCTGTGCGACGTGTCCGCGTTCAACGGCCGCACCGGACACCTCGTTGACCTCGGCCTTCTCTCGCTGCGCGGTGGGCGGTACTTCCGCCGGTCAGCGGCGTGCCGGAGGTGTGCCTCCAGCAGACGAAGACCTGTTTGAGGCCGGGTTTCAGTGGTGCGGGGTGTCCCCGAAAGCCGTCACCGTCAGAAAGCGGATCGGAAGTTCGACAAGACGCTCGGGGCCGTGCGGGGCCTCACCGTCGAACTGCAGGGCGTCCATGCGCTTGTGGGCGCCCCTCAGTGAGCCGAGCTGGGCGTACTCGTGGCCGACGCGTGTGCCGCGCCGCACGATCCGGGCGCCGTGTCCGGCGGGGACGAAGACGGCCTCGCGTTCGTCGTCCATGCCGCGGAACAGGGCGGTGACCGGGCCGCCCAGACCCCGTGCGCGGCGGGAGAGCGTGGTGAGGCCGCACGCGGTCTGGGCGTTCTCGATCTTCGACAGCATGGCCTTGGAGATGCCGACCCGCTGCGCCATCTCGCCGACCGACACCCTCGCCGCCTGCCGGTACTCGCGGGCCCGGATCACGATGACGCGCTCCAGCGCCTTGTCGTCGGAGTCCTGGGAGTGCGCAGCGGGTTCGGGGTGCTCGGCCACCGCGGCATCCTGGCCCGCGCGATCGAGGCGGAACCGGGGATGGGGCTCGGCCCGTCCCGTGGCGAGGTCGGCGGCCATCGCCCCGATGAGCGGGGCGAACTTGGCTCCGTGGCCGGAGCACGGGAGACGATGACGAGGGGGCCGTGGCGGTCGAGGACGAAGTCCTCGTCGGGGTGATGGTGTAGAGGCAGGTCGCTTCGGCCACCGGGTCGGGATCCAGGCCCGGGAGCCGGTCGCGGACGAAGTCGCTCACCCGGGTGCGCGACGACGGGTCGACGATCCCGGTGCGGGTGCGGGCGGTGGTGGGGGTGCCCCGGTCGTGCTCGGCGACCTTGACCGCGGGGAGCGGGCCGCCGTCAGGGCCGGAGGGAAGTCCGTAGACCTGCGCCGACTCGTCCTTGAAGACCAGGATCGGCCACCGCACGTGCGGGTCCCGCTGCGGGAAGTGGAAGACCTGTTGCTGGGTGACGCGCAACGACGGCAGGGGTACGGGCAGTTCGAGGTCGGGCAGCCAGGGGCGGCGGCGATCACCACCGTGTCGGCGATGAGCTCGCGACTGTCGTCCATGCGCACAAGTGCCTTGTCCCGTACGTCGACGCCCGTGACGCGTACGCCGATCAGCGCGTCCGCGTCGTGCTCGACGGCCCGGCGCACGCACGCCGCGACGGCCTGGTCGGCGTGGACCAGCTCGGCGAGATCGGGGGCGTCCGCCGCCGGGTCGGTCGTCATGGGGCCTCTCTGGTCACGATGGAGTCTCTACTGAGATGAACCGTCGTTGCGTACGAGTGGACATCCTGAGAGTTACGGGAAGGTTCCAGCGGTGGAAGCTCCCCGTCAGCCGACGGAGTGCCCCCGCAAGCCGAAGG
>NZ_AEJC01000147.1 GCF_000317595.1 Streptomyces ipomoeae 91-03
CGCTGCCGACGATTCGACGGAGTCACTCTTCGTCCTTCGAAGGCTCATCTGCGTGATCGCATGATCTGGTCATGGTTGGAGTGGGTGGAATGCCTGAGACGCATACCGGATGGACGTTCCTCACCAGCCACGCTCGCGTATTGGCCGCCATCGCCGACGACCGCCACACACGCATCCGTGACATCGCCCAACGTTGCCGGCTCACGGAACGTGCCGTACAGAACATCATCTCCGATCTGGAACGCGCCGGCTATCTGTCCCGCACACGTCACGGGCGCGCCAACGCGTACCAGATCGATGCGGCCAAGATCCTGCGCCACCCCGCCGAAGCCGGGCTGACCGTGACCTCCCTCCTCTCGATGCTGATCAAGGACGAGGTCGAACGCCACGGCAGGGTCCCGGAGGCACGCGCCGAGCGCTGAGCGAACGGCTCGACGAGCCGGAGGGCCCCACATCTGCGCGCGCCGTTTCGCCGCCCCTTCCGCGGGCACTCGTGCGGCCGGGCCTGCGCGTCGTCACATCGGGTCATCCCGGCGATGCTTGGATGCCGCACGTCACCGCCTCGGCGCTCACCGTCGCCGCCGTGCTCCGCGTGGCCTCCCGGGTGTTCTGGGGACTCGGCCCGCGCCCCGCCGACGCGGAGGACTACGAGACGACCGGCTCCGACGAGCCCCCCGAGACCGAGGGCCCACTGCGCCGTGTACCGGACACCATGACGGCCGTACCCGCGCTCCTGCTCACCGCCGCCCTCGCCGTCGGTGTCGGCCCCGGCTTCGGCGACCTGGTGGCCCGAGCCGTGAACGCAGCCGACTCGACCGGAGCCCCCACCCCGGTGCACTGGACGCCGCCCGGAATCGCGCTCGCCCTCCTCTCCACCCTGCTGGCCGCGGCCCTCGCCGCCCTGGCCGTGACCCGGCCCGACCGGGGCGCCGCCCCACGCTGGACCCGGCCCCTGCGCCACCTGCAGTCCGGCCACCTCGGCGACTACGTGGCCTGGCTGCTGCTGGGCGCCACCGCACTCGGCGCGCTGGCGCTGCCCGGCGTCCTGGGCGGCTGACCCCGGTCGCGCGGCTGGAATCCCACTATTCGGTTCACATTCCCCGGCCTTTCACTATCCGGAGTCCCTCGAATTCGGAAAGTCGCCACTCCCAAAACTCCTGTCCGATTTTTCCGGAAATGTTTTGCCGATGTGGGCGGGGGAATCTCAAGAAAGTGCTTCGGACCGGAGGCACGCCCGTGGGAAACCGGCTCCGCCCGGCCCTTGGTGCCGCGTCCGTGCGTCGTTCCCACGGTTTCCGTCCAAAAGCACATCGCTGACGGAGGCGCACACGATGCGTACCACCGACGGAATACGACAGCATCCGCACGACGACGCGCCCGACACAGCCGAAGCATTTGCCCGCCTGGCACGGCTGCCCGCGGGAACGGAGCGGAATTCCCTTCGGGACGAACTGGTCCGCGCCTGGCTTCCGATGGCGGAGCGGATCGCTGTCCGCTACGGCAGGCGCGGCGAGCCTCTTGAGGATCTCTACCAGGTGGCGGCTCTCGGACTGGTCAAGGCCGTCGACCACTACGACCCGGACCGCGGACGCGCCTTCGCGGCGTATGCCGTACCCACGGTCACCGGCGAGATCAAGCGCCACTTCCGTGATCACACCTGGGCGCTGCACGTCCCGCGCCGTGTCCAGGACCTGCGCAACCGGGTGCGCCGCGCCGCGAGGGAGCTGGCGCAGACGACACCCGGCCGGGCCCCGACGATCGCCGAGATCGCCGACCACGCGCATCTGAGCGAGGCCGAGGTACGCGCCGGGATGGACGCCCTGACCTGCTTCGCCACGCTGTCGTTGGACGCCGAGATGCCCGGCACCGACGGGTACTCCCTGGTGGACGGCCTGGGCGGGGCGGAGCCGGGCTATGACGCCATCGTGGACCGCCTCGCCGTCGGCCCCTATCTGCGCAGGCTCCCGGAGCGCGAACGGACCATCCTCTACCTGCGCTTCTTCGGCGGCATGACACAGAGCCGCATCGCCCAGCAGCTCGGCATCTCGCAGATGCATGTGTCGCGGCTGCTCAGCAGGTGCTGCGCCCAACTGCGCGAGGAGGTACTGGCCGAGACCGCCGAAGCGCGCGCGGCGTGAGTCCGGCTGCCGAGGATCCGTGAGCCGAGGGCGAAGAGGGGCACTCGTCGCGGTGATCCGGTGTGGTGCGGGGGAGGGGCACAGTGGACGGAGTGTGGGACGTGGCCGACGTCGACGCGTTCATGGGGCGGCTGAACCCCGAGATGTGCGTGGTCACGGCCGTGGCGGGAGGGGAACGGGCGGGGTGTCTGGTCGGGTTCTCCTCGCAGTGCTCCATCCGGCCGGCGCGGTTCGCGGTGTGGGTCTCCAAGGCCAACCACACGTACGGCGTGGCCCGCGCCGCGGACTGCCTGGCCGTCCATCTGCTCACCCGGGACCAGCACGATCTGGCGGCGGTGTTCGGGGGGCAGACGGGCGATCGGGTCGACAAGTTCACGCAGGTGCGGTGGGCGCGGGGGCACGGTGGGGCGGTCGTCCTGGAGGATGCGGCGGCCTGGTTCGTCGGCACCGTCGAGCGCCGCGTCGACGGAGGCGATCACGTCGGCTTCGTCCTCACACCCGTGCAGTGGGGCAGTCGAGCCGACGGTCCTGTGCTGCGGCTCGGCGACACCCGGGACATCGTCCCCGGCCACCCGGCCTGATGACGTGGCGCCGTGGGGCGCGTGACTCCGTAGGGGCCGAAGCCCCGGCCGATGGCGTAAGGAAGCACCCCAAGGGCCCCTGCCGAACGGCGAAGGAACATATCCGGTGATTAGGTGATCTATCGGAGGAACCGTCTGGAAGGGGTAGTCGATGCGAGTGCGTGATTCCGTGGTCGTGATCACCGGGGCGTCCAGTGGCATCGGGCGGGCCACCGCCCTCGCCTTCGCCCGCAGAGGATGCGCCGTGGTCCTGGCCGCGCGGCGGGCGGAAGCGCTGGAAGCGGTCAGGCAGGAGTGCGAACGCCACCGTGGCGCGGAGGCCCTGGCCGTGCCGACCGACGTGACGGACGCAGGGGCCGTCGACGACCTCGCCCGTCGCGTGACGGAACGCTTCGGCCGTATCGACGTCTGGGTCAACTCCGCGGCCGTGACCGTCTTCGGCCGCTTCCAGGAGGTGCCCCTCGAGGACTTCCGCAAGGTCCTCGACGTCAACGTCATGGGCTATGTGCACGGTGCCCGCGCGGCCCTTCGCGTGATGCGCGACCAGGGTCGGGGCACGCTGGTGAACGTCTCCTCGATCGCCGGCGTCGTGAGTCAGCCGTACACGCACGCGTACGGCATGTCCAAGTACGCCGTACGGGCGCTGAGCGCGAGCCTGCGCCAGGAGTTGCTGCTCGACAAGGCGAAGGACATCCATGTGTGCACGGTGCTGCCCGCCACGATCGACACACCGCTGTTCGAACACGCGGCCAACTACACGGGCCGCAAACCGGTGGCCATGCCCCCGGTCTACAGCCCGGAGCGGGTCGCCCGGGTCATCGTGGACCTGGTGCGGGTACCTCGGCGCGAGGTCGTGGTGGGGCCGATGGGCCGCTCCCTGGTGCTGGAGTCCAGGGTCATGCCCGGGCTCGTCGAGCGGATGATGGCCCGTCAGGCGGACCGGACGCACTTCTCCCGCAAGGAGTCCGCCCCGGCCGGCCATGGCAACCTGCACGTTCCGGAGCCCGGGGAGGGTGCCGTTCACGGCGGGTGGGGCGGCCGACGCCGGACCGCGATGCGACGGCTGACCACCGCCACACTGCTGGCCGGCGCGATGGCGGGCGTCGCGCGCCGGGCACGGGCGCACTGAGGCGGAGGGCGCACTGAGGCGGGGGCGCACACGGTTCACGGCGGCGGTCCCGGAGTGCCGAAGGGCGGCCGGCCCGGTGGTGGTCGGCCGTCGTGATGGGCGATGACGTTTCCGGTGGTCGGCCTCGGCGGGGTGCGTGCGGTCGCCCCCGGCAGGGCTCGTGCGGTCAGCCCCGGCGGGGTGCGTGGCCGTTCGCGGAACCGTTGGCCGGCTCGTCGGGCTCGCGTTGCATGGGTCCCCACTCGCCCTCCTGATGGGCCATCCTCTCCCGGGCCTCTTTGATCATCGTCTCGTCGATCCAGCTGATGGGCTCCACATCACGCACCAAGGGTTCGTTGTCGGGCCCCCGCCCCTCGACCCGGCCCCGCAGGACCCAGGGACGGACCCCCGGTCCCTTCTCCCGAGGGAGGTGCGAGTAGTCGTACAGGCGGCGGGCCACCCACAGTTCGACGGGCCGGTCCTCCCACCAGGGCTCCAGGTCGAGTGGATTGGCGGACAGTCCCGGCAGACGTACGCCGGTGAGTCCGTCCCTGCTCGCGGTGAGGTCCTGATCCGCCTCGGGGCCGTGTGACCAGCGCACATAGAGGTGGGGGACACGCCGGACGAGGGCCGCCAGGTCGCTGAGGGTCCGCAGGACGGGGAGTTCGCCTCGGGTGCTCATCGAATCGTCGTCGCTGTCTTCGTCGCTGTCCTCGTCACGGCGTCTGTTCGGTCATCATCGATGTGCTCCCGAGCTCGTTCGCTCGGGTGTCCGCAAGCCGGCCGTGGTCTGCTGCAGGTGGAGTTCCTCCAGGGTCCGAAGCTGTCGCTGGGCGCGTTGGAGGAGGTCGTCGAGCAGATGGGGGTCGAGGCGTTCCTCACGGTCGCTGAGCTGCCGCAGGGTCTGCCAGAGCGCGATCTTGCCCGTCACTCCCAGCCGCAGCGCTTCCAGCTCGACCAGCGTGGTGAGCGGCGAGCGACGTACCAGCCTGCCGTTTCCCTTCAGCCGCCCCAGCTTCTCGGTCGCCCAGCCCGCGCAGACCTTGTAGCGGCGGGTCGGGATGTTCAGCTGTTCCATCAGGTCCGTCAGACGCTGCCGATCCTCAGCGATCTCGGTGGCGATCTCGTCCATCGCCGGGGCGATCGCAGTGCCGCGGCAGGACCGTGCCAGATGACGGGCGCGGTCGGCGCCCGCGGTGGCGCCGGCCAGGTGGTCGTTGAGGTAGATGCCGAGCAGGTTCGTCTCCGTGCTCGGGCCCGTGCCGGTGTCCGTGGCCTTCCCGGGTGCGAACGGGAGGGTGTCGGAGCGCGTTCGATGAGTCACCGGGATGCTCCCTCGTGGTCTGTGCGCAGCCAGGCGCGGAGCCAGCCCGCCTGCATGGCCGCGTCGAGGAGGTAGGTGGGGCGGATACGGCCTGTCGGCACGTAGACGAGGTCGGCGGTGAGAAGTGTGCCGGCGGCGCAGATACCGGTGAGGCGGGCATGGGCACGCCCTTCTGGCGTCGCCGCGGCCATGAGCTGGCTGATTCCGGCGGAGACCAGCATTCCGCCCATGGTCCTCTGCAGCCACCGGTCGGTCTTGGGACCGAAGACCCGTTCGAAGCTGGGCAGGTGCACGAGCGGCCACAGGCCGCCGGCGACATTGAAGACTCCCTGGGCCAGCGCGAGCGCGTCATCACTCGCAGGGCGGGGCGTGGCAGCCATGCGGACCTCCTCCCTGGGGTACCGGAAGTCGGAAGCCGGAGGAATCCTCGGGTACCCCGGCGGTCACCAGGGCACACCCGCGCCTCTCCTCCTCTCCTCAGCCCCCGGCATCACTCCTGCGAACACCGACCGAACTGCGAACACCTACCGAACTACGAACACCGACCGAACCCCTGGGCCCCCGACCGTCGCCTCGGCGGCCCGCCCGCCACCCGGCTCTTCAGATACTGGCGGTGGTGGCCGGCGGAGTCGGTGCCGACGGCCTGGAGGTGACCGTTCGGAGCCTCGACTGCCGCTCAGGGCAGCGGGGTGCCGCCGGTGGCGTTGAGGATCTCCGCCGTGATGAAGCTCGCCCGGTCGGAGGCGAGGAACACATAGGCGGGTGCCATCTCGGCGGGCTGGGCGGGCCGGCCCAGCGGCGCCTGCTTCCCGAACTCCTTGGTGTCCGGCATCGTCGCGGGGATCAGCGGCGTCCACACGGGCCCCGGCGCCACCGCGTTCACACGGATGCCGTCCGAGGCGACCATCTGCGCCAGCCCCTGGGTGAACGTGACGATCGCGCCCTTGGTCGTGGCGTAGTCGAGGAGGTGCGGACTGGGCTTGTAGGCCTGTACGGAGGTGCTGTTGATGATCGACCCGCCCGCGGGGATGTGCGGCAGGGCCATCTTGCACAGCCAGAACATGCCGTACAGGTTCGTCCGCATGACCCGGTCGAACTGCTCCGTGGAGATCGCCTCGATACCGTCCGGCTGCGACATCTGGTAGGCGGCGTTGTTGACCAGCACGTCGATCCGGCCGAATTCCGCGACCGCCCGTTCGATCAGGTGACGGCACTGCTCCTCGTCACGGACGTCGCAGGGGACGGAGATCGCCTTCCGCCCGGCGTCCTCGACGAGCCGGGCCGTTTCCCGGGCGTCCTCGGCCTCCTCCGGCAGATGGGTGAACAGTACGTCCGCACCTTCCCGGGCGAAGGCCAGGGCCACCGCCCGGCCGATTCCGGAGTCCCCGCCGGTCAGCACCGTCCTGCGGTCCTTGAGCAGCCCGCTGCCGCGGTAGGAGTCCTCACCGTGGTCGGGCGGCGGGTCCATGGGGCCGGTCCAACCGGGATGATCCTGGTCCTGCTGCGGAAAGTCCGGCCGGGGATGCCGCTCGACCGGGTTCCGCTCCCCGTTGTCGTTCATGAGCACAGCCCTTCGTCACCTGGTTCCGCCACTGATGTCCTCGCGGACACCACGCGTGTACCCGAGTGCCCTGCCCATCAGGCTCCATACGCGGCCACCCCACCCCTCCGGCCGACGGACCTCGGCGAACGGATACCGGCAGCCGGCCGGGTTCTGGGCCGAGGAGGCCCTCGGCCCGTACGCCGTTTTGAAGGAGACCGGCCACGAGATCGCCGTCGCCACCACCCCGGGCGGCGTCCCGCCGACGGCCGACGCGTTGAGGACGGCCGACGCGTTGAGGACGGCCGACGCGTTGAGCCTGACGCCCGAGTTCAGCGGCGGCCCCGAGGGCGCCGAGCGGATGAAGACCGCGCCGCGCGAGGCGACCGAGCCGGCGAACCCGATGCGCAGCGAGGACGTCAGGGTCGATCGACGACTACGCGGCCGTGTTCCACCCGGGCGGCTGGGGTCCGATGGCGGACCTGCCCGGCAACGCCGCCCCCGGCAGGCTGCCGACCGAGTGGCCGGCCTCCGGCAAACTCGTGTCGCTGGTGTGCCACGGCCCGGCCGCGCCGCCGGCCACCGTGGACGCCGACGGCGAGTCCGGCACCGTCTCATGGCCGACCTGGGCGCGAACTGCCGCGAGGCCGCGCCGTTCACCCCGCACATCGAGGTGGACCGCACCCTCTACACCGGCCAGAACCCGATGTCGGCCGTCCCCCTGGGCCGGGATGTCATCAAGGCGCTCGGCTGACGCCCGCACCGACGACCGTCCCGGTGGCCGGCGACCGCGCCTGGGCTGCCGGGACAGGCTGTAGCCGTCACCGGCGCGGGCGTCGCTGTCGGCGTGGATACGTCGTCCAACTCGCCGAGGCGGCCGATCTGCCCGTCGTGGCCGATCTGCCCGTCGTGGCCGATCTGCCCGTGGTGGCTGGTCTGCCGTGGTGGCCGAATCAGCGCATGGCGGCCGGTCTGCCCGAGAGGGCCGATGCTGAACCGGACGGGAGCATCCAGGCACAGGGACGGGAGCATCCAGGCACAAAACTTTCCCCCTCACAGCGCTGCTGCCCCGTGTCAGGCTGGTGACATGAACCGCGATCCTCACCGCAACGACCTGGGGGAATTTCTCAAGGCGCGCCGCGCCGAGCTCGACCCGGCCACTGTCGGTCTGCCCGACGGCGGCCCGCGTCGCGTGGCGGGCCTGCGCCGTGAGGAGGTCGCCGTGCTGGCCGCCATCAGCACCGACTACTACGCCCGCCTCGAACAGGGCCGTATCCAGGCGTCACCGTCGGTGCTGGAGTCCCTGGCGCGGGTGCTGCGCCTGGACGACGACCAGCGTGCCTACCTGTACGAGCTCGCGGCCAGGGACGACTTCCGCCCGCCCCGGCGTCGGCCGCGCCCCAAGGTCCAGGCCCAGTTGCAGCGGATGCTGGACGACATGGCGCACACCCCCGCGTTCGTGATCGGGCCGCGTACCGAGATCGTCGCCTGGAACACCATGGGCGCCGCCCTGATCACCGACTTCTCGAAGATCCCCGAGAAACAGCGGTACTACATCAGGCTGCTCATCACCGACCCCGCGATGCGCGAGCTGTACGCGGACTGGGAGGGAGTGACCCGGCTGGCCATCGCCCAGATGCGCATGCACAACGCGAACAACCCCGGGGACGCGCGGCTGGCCGCCATCGTGGGCGAACTCTCCGTCCAGGACGACCAGTTCCGCCAGTGGTGGGCCGCCCACAACGTCGCCGTCAGGGACACCGGAACGAAGCATCTGCGCCACCCCGTCGTCGGGGACCTGCATCTCGACTGGAACGCCGTGACCTGGGCCGCCGACTCCGACCTGCAGATCATCGTCTGGACCGCCGAAGCCGGCACGCCCACCCACGACAGCCTGCGCCTGCTGGCCTCCTGGGCAGCGGACCGCGACTACACGACCAGCGACAGCCCGGCCTGACCGCATCCCCTCGGCAGACGGCGCCGACGCCGCGCCGTCAGGGCAGGCGGGGCAGCTCGTCCCGCGCGGAATGGCTCAGGATGCGCAGGTTCTCGGCGAACCGCTCCCGGTCCTCGGGCGGCAGCGGCGCCAGGAAGTAGCGACGGATGTTCTCCACGTGCAGCCGGGAAGCACGCACGGTGGTCTCCGCCCCCAGCGGGGTCAGCCGCACCAGGCGGCCCCGCCGGTCGCCGGGGTCCTCGGCGCGCTCGACCAGCCCGGCGGCTTCCATCCGGTCCACCAGACGTGTCGCACCGCCCGTGGTCAGCACCTGTTCCTGCGCGATGGCCCGCATCGACAGGCCCGGCTCACCGGCCCGCCCCAGGATCAGCAGCACCTCGAACATCAGATGGCTGATCCCGCACTCCTGTTCCAGCGCCCGCCCCAGGATGTACTCCAGCCGGTTCGCGGCTCCCTGCAACCGCCCGAACGCCAGCACCAGCGCGTTGTCCGCGGCCTCCTTCGGCGACGAGATCTCCGCCTGCTCACCCACTGCCCCACCGCCTGCCCGGTCCTCCATGGCCTTCATTCCACTGATCATGCCGTGTTTCCGCCGCGCGGTGACAGTGAGGCGCC